>CALFOM010000125.1 GCA_937919685.1 uncultured Phycisphaera sp. | reverse complement strand
ACCGTCACTGCCCGGACAGCGTCTGCATGACCCGGCGATTCTGACCGTCGTCACATCGCTGCCGGGGCGGGCGCCGGTTTTCACGCGCAGGCAGCGCCACGACCGGAGCGCGTGAGCTCGTGCGACTCGAGTTCGAAGCCTTCCGGGAGCATGGCGCTCAATCCACCCGGGCAACCATCGACGTCATAGAAGTGATCGCAGACGCGGCCGTGGAAGTGGTGGTGGTGGTGGTGGTGGTGTTTGGAGGCGACGTGGGCGGGTTCGGAGCGGTCCGCGGCGCCCGGGACGGAGACGTTCGCGGCCACACGCCATCCTCCTAACAGAGCCGACGAATCGTGCGATCGACGGTGCGAAGGCGCAGTGAGGGCACGTCGTCGCTGGCGGTGGCGTGGATCTCCTCGATGGAGAGTGACCGTCCGGCCTCATCGATCACGGCCGTGATCGCTTCCGTTGCTTGGTGTTGCTTCGCGTCGTCATGTCCAGATTTTGCACCGCTGCCCGCACGGGTCGATTGGGGATGCCACAAATGACGGTTCTAAATGGCAATATATTGTCATTACCTATTGACTTCGTCATGTCATTAGGGAATTATGCCTTAGAAGTCCCGTTATTCGGCCAAGGGAGCCCGTCATGAACCCCAGACATCAAGCGAGTGCATCTCGACACCGACCTGATTCGCCCTCGCAGCGTGGTTTTACGCTGGTCGAGATCCTGGTCGTGCTCGGGGTGATCATCGTGTTGATGGGTATCGCGATTCCGACCCTCCGCTCGGCCCGGCTGGTATCGCTCAACACCCTCGATCGGTCCCAATTGCGTCAGCTCGGGGTGGCGCACCTTGCCTATCAGGCAACGAACACAGATTATTTCGTGGACGTCGGACTTCCGCACGGTGGCTACGGAAACGAGGCCGCCAGTTTCGCGGAGGTCCTCGGCCGCTACACCGACGACGTCATCATGAAGTCCCCGCTGGACGACAGCCCCCACTGGCCTTCGGAGGTCGGTGGAGAGGGCAGGGGCGTGGCGGAGGACGGCACCGGACCCCTGCGTCGGACCAGTTACGGAATGAACAACTACCTCTCGAGGAACTACTCGCCGATGGTCGCGCTGTACGGCCCCGGTCATGCCGCCGACCGCGTCGCCAAGGTCCGCCGCCCCGAACAGATCGTGTGCTTTCTCCACATGACCGGAGAAGGCGACTTCGCGGTGAGCGACCATCCGCACATCGAGTCCTGGGACGCGGGCGACGAGCCGTGGCGACTGGCGAGTCGGCAGGTCGCGATCTCAGCCGCCGAAGGTGACGAGGTGGTCGATGCACTCGCGACCTCCAATTATGGAATGTTGGACGGCTCCACCACTACGGCCTACTTCAGCGACCTCTACGAATCCGCGCAACGAAACGCCTTCGATCCCACTGTCCCGCTTCCGGATTCGAGCGGCTGATCCGCCCGCGATCCCATCTGCAAGGAATCATGCTCATGGCCCAGCCATCCACAAGAAATCTCGTCGGTCGCCTGGCCGTGCTTCTCCTTCCGCTGCTTCTCTTCGCCGCGGAATCAGTGGCGCAGCACCCGGGTGACATCGGACTCCGCGTCTCGGACGATCGCCTCGTGGTCGAGGGTCCGATCGGTGGCGAGGACACGAACGGCGTGTTCTACGGCGTCTTCGGCGACACTGGTTTTCCAGGCTACACGTCGAATCCGGGATTCGACGCCTTCGCCGGCACCTTCCCGCCGGGACGCATCGGATTCGACGTGCTGGCGGGACTGCAGCGGTGGGATGCGGAGCTCGGGGCCTGGGCGGAGCCCGATTCGGTGCCCGAACGCATGAGTATCTCCTTCATCACGCTTGAAGTGGTGGTGGAGGATGAACCCGTCGAGGGCTTCGATCTCGCGGTTCAGCCGGATGGTGGCTGGCATCGGCACCTCGACTTCGAGATCCTCGGCGATGCTTCCGGATCCCGACGACCCGGCGTGTACCGGCTCGATCTCTCCCTCTACGCCGACATGGGGATCGCCCCCAGCGAGCCCTTCACCATTCTCTTCAACTACGACGCCTCGCAGGCCGACGTCGAGGCGGCGATCGAATCGTTCGATCCGTCCCCGCCATGCGTCGGCGATTTCGACGGCAACGGCGTCGTAGACGGTGCCGACTTCGGAATCATGCTGGCTGCCTTCGGGACGAAGGTGGTTGAACTGGATCTCGACGCCGACGGAATCGTCGCCGGTGGGGACGTCGGGCTGCTGCTCGCTTCGTGGGGGGGCTGCCCCTGATCTGGTGGACGAGTGATGCGAGTGAGGTGCTCGGAGCTTCGTCCGCGACTTCCTCAGTTTTTCGGTTTTCTTCCTGTTTCAAAATTCTTCATGACATTTCTTTACGAGAGGTACAACGAGATGACGCTGTTTTCTTCAATGAATCGTTCGAGGGCCGCGAGGTCGATCCTCGTGGCTTCCCTTCCCCTGGCGGTCTCCGCGATGACGTTCGCGGACACCGAGGGTGAAGAGCACTTCGATATCGGTATCTGGAACGACGGTGGGGTTCTCCGCACCGGCGGTTGGGATCACGACACCGAGTCCCTCGAGGTCGCCAACCTTCGGGTCTACGAGGCGCACTTCGGCGAGGACCCCGACTTTCCCTTTGCGATCGACGAGCCGGGGATCGGTGGCGTCGCGGCCGATCTCGGACTTCCGGTGGGCGCCACGCTCGGTTTGAACATGCTTTCGGGGCTGCGTGTCTGGAACGGTGATGGTTTCGACACCACTTTCGGTTCGACGATGTTCATCGACTACGGACCATCGTCAATCAATTCGAAGACCGGTGGCCTGATCGATTTTCTCATCTCGGATGACTACGACCTGCATCCGATCTATTCGATCAACCCTGACTCCGAGGCCGGCTCGTACCTTCTGGAGTTCAACGTCTCCATGGCGGGCTTCGAAACGAGCGACTCGTTCTGGATCGCTTTCAACTACGGGCTGGATGACGAAGACTTCGAGACGTCCGTCGAGTGGGTCGAAAGCAATCTCGTTCCGGCGCCGGGCGTGCTTGGTGTGCTTGCGATGGCAGGTCTCACTTCCCGTCGTCGACGGTCCTGAGTGGCCCGTCGCGATGGCCAGATGTTCGCCGAGGCGGATGCGGAGATTCTCCGCATCCGCCTCGCTTCGTTGGTGCCGGATGTTCGGCCGAACAACCGCGCTTCGTCGAATTCCCGTTGTGGGATCGGTCTGATTCGTATGCTTGGGCGTTCGTTCGACCGGGGATCGAACGAGGCCGAGTCCGGGGCAAGGTCGATCGACTTCGACCAGTAGCGCGTCCAGCGCAGGGCGTCATCGGAGCACCGTTCGATCACCCAGGTCTCCCCGACCACCGACTTGATCCGGCCCGGCCGACCGTCGGTGAACGAGGCTTCCCACGCGACGGTTCCGATCGCCAGCGCCCGCTGGGGTTTTTCGCAGATCGGGGTAACCGTCATGTCCTTCCACTCGTGACTCTGGTCGCGAAAGCCGAGGTGCATCGCCTGGTGCGTTTCAAGACTCATCAGTTGGCCATTCGGAATGAGGATCCCCGGATTAGAGGAAGGACAGCTCGATCTCTTGCAAGGGTGCATGGGATCGGGTCAGTTCCCAGAACGCATGGCCGAGATTCATGACATCTTGAGACGTGATTATGT
>CALFOM010000124.1 GCA_937919685.1 uncultured Phycisphaera sp. | reverse complement strand
GCGTTGCAGGAGGCAGTAATACGCCCCGGTCCACTCCCAGACCGAAACTTCGCCCGCGGAGGCGGCTTCGAGAACTTCGAATTCTTCGCCGGTGTCCGTGTCAATTTCAATGACCCACCGTCCGGCCCGGGGCGATCCGATCACCAGGTAGTCACCACTCGCTGCAAGACTCTCTCCGAAACGATCACCCTCGCGGAGATAGGTCGGCGTCATTTTCGCGCTTTGAAGCCAGCCGACGTCGGGATCGTCATCAAGGAGATCCTCGAAAACGAATGCAGTCCCGGCATTGAGACCGCGAGCGTCATGCCGACTCGCCCCGGACATCATTCGAGTTCCGTTTGTGGCGATCGAGATCCCGAAAGAGTCGAACGGCTGCAGACCCGCCGCGACCAGTCGGCCATCGGCTCCGGTCTGCTCTGGGACGGCGCACCGATACGCGGCGGTTCCCGGCATCGTCTCGCTCACGCGGCGGGCATTGTTCGCGACCCGGTTGTCGTCAGATTCCTGAGGACTTCCGGTGGCGACGCCGTCATAGATGACCTCCGGATTCGAATAGTTCAACACCGTGCTGCCCGGCGAGTACGCCATCACTGTCTTGAAACAGAACGTGGTACTTCCCACCCATCGCCATCCATGCTGGTATTCCCGCTCGTCCTCGTTCACTTCAGGACTTTCGCCAGGAGCACAGCAGCCCACCCAGGCGGGATCCCAGGGCTCGCAGGGGAAGTCTTCATCACCGTCTCCAACGGCGTGCAGCAGGCCGATGTTGTGCCCGAATTCGTGGGCCAGAAGCGAGTAGCCCATGCACCCGCGAACGAGGCTGCTGAACGCGAAAGCCTCATTATTCCCACCGACCACGTACGCAAGGCCGCAATACGACAAGTCGGGATTCTCACCATCGGTCAGAGAGACGAGGGCACACGCATCGGCACCGACCTCGTCACGGATCGTGTGAACTTCATCGATCACACCATCGCTGGGGTTTTGAAACGGACCCAGCAAACTGTCGGACTGCTCGTCCCATTCGACAAGCCCGACATACACCGGCCGAGTGCCGTAGATCAGGCCGGAGTTACCCATTGCGATCGTGGTGTTCGCGCATTCGAGCTCGCAGACCGCGCCGATGGCGGCCGGAGCGTCTTCGGGATCACCACCGTCGTTCTCAATCCGCTCCTCTTCGGCCTCCAAGCAGAGACTGGTATAGAAGAATGCGATGTCGGCCACCGTGGCGGCACATCCCGCACACTCGGTCTCGTCCGGACCTCCTCCGGCGATGCCGCCCTCTTCGAGCGGACCTTCGGCGCCGACATCCGGGACGATGCCGCCACCGCAGCCCGGGAGATCGGCCGCCTTCGGTTCCGGACGCACCAGACCTGGCCCGATCGGCACCAGCGTCCACTCCATTCCCTGATCGATCCCTGGTTCCTGCATCCACCCCGCGACGAGGCCGTCGCGCTGCGCGAGCGTTGCGACGACCAGATCACGATCGAGCGACCGGAGTTGCCACCACCGACCGGATTCCGAGGTCAGACTGAATTGAATCACTTCAAATTGTTCGGGCGCGACACGAGGCTGCAAACCGAGGTCCAATCGGTCACCGACCCGGAGTGAGTCGATCATCTGGGGATCGAATCGAATTCGTCCGTCTCGAGCGATGACCAATCCAGCTTGAACTGGACCGCCGTTGTTCGAAGTGACTTGCTTCAACGCGGCTGGCGGCATGGCATCGCGCGGAGCGGCCACCTGCGACGCCTCGCGCGGTGTGGTCGCCTTGCGGGCGTCACTCCCTCGGTCCTTCGACGACGGCTCGACGGCCAGCGACGCCAGCGTCGCGGCCCCGATGACAAGCGTGAATGCGACGGTCATCCTGATCTGCAGACTGTGCATGATTGCCTTCATCTCCGGAACGGACGCCTGAACGTCCCATCCCTGGTCATCGAGATACGCTCGAGCAACGTCGCTCGACGGAGGCGGATTGGTTTCCGATTTGGAAAATCCGGACCGCCTCCTGAATACTGCTCCCTGATCGTAGCCTTCACCATCGCCAAGCCAAGTGATCATCGGCCGGTTTTTCGGACCTTTCCGATTTGCCGAGCTCCGAAGGGTGAACCATGACATCCACCTTTCATCGGGGCCAGCCACCCGGAAGGAAATCACGACTTCAGTCGTGATCCGATGCCCCGAACCGCTCCAGAGCAGGCCTCAGGGTCCGGTAGCCCGCGGAACGGGACATAAGGACGACCCGCTCGTGGCTGACCAGCAAGCCCACCCGGAGCCACGAGAAGGCCATCCGGAAGCCCCGGTGAAGCCAAGAAAAAGCCCGCGCCCCCCAAACGCTGGACGAGCGTGGCGAGGACGCGGGTCGAGTTGATTCGACACGGCTTGATGAGCCGGTGAGCGGCGGGATCGTCGCATCACCTGTTGATGTCTTCCCGGAAAGAGAAGGCGTTCGATCAGTTCGGAACCTTACTCAAGAGCCGGATCTCCGGCGTTTCGCCGGGAAGATCACACTTCGTTCGATCCACCACGAACACATAGCGGGAATCATCCACGATGAACTCCGCATCAGCGGCGTTCCAGAGTCCGCTGACGGGGTTCTGGCGGAACGACCTGATTCGCATGTGAACCGTGAAGACATCACTTCGGACCGACACCAAGTTCGAGATGCCCGCGAAAAGCAGGTTGGCTTCTTCGGCATCGCTTGCCACTTCATCGGGGATTTCTACCCGAGTCGAGGGGTCATTCTTGCTCTGGAACCAACTGATGTTCCGACGGTCGGTCGAAAGTCGGGCATCCGCCTGCAACGCCAACTCCGAGGCCGCACCGGTGTTACCAACCTCCGGTCGCCAGCCGAGGCCAAGTCGCGTGTTCAGGTCCTGATTCAGCGCCGCAGGATCCCACGGAGCGATGGACGAACCAAAGTTCGTCCCGGCACCAAAGTCGTACTGGTACGCGTAGGGATCGAGGCCGGCCCCGGTGATCGACGTGGATCGTTGCGGCCACGACTGATCCGCCCCGTTCGAGACGCCGACCCGGTCGAGCAGCATCAGTTCGCCCAGGCTTGTGAATCCCTGACCACGACGCATGCCGGGGTACAAACCCACGACACCGTTGAGCCTCAGATCAGGGTAGACGATGTTGTCGGCAAGCCACGGCGCCATCTCCGGCGCGTCACCGTAGCCGTAGGTGCCACGATCGTCGTAGGACGGCATCGCCACGTTTCCGGTGTATGGCATCGCGGTGTTCTGCGCGACCTGGACGGCCTTGATGTTTCCGTTGCTGTAGATGCCGCCACCATCGCGATAGCGATCGATCGCTTCCGGGACCCGAACCCATTGCGGGTTGCGGGTCGCGATCGGCTTCGGTACCGCCAAGTTCGTGACGTCCCCCGAGAGTTGCGCCGCCGGAGCGTAGGACCTCCAGAAGGCACTGCCGTCGGTCGGCGAACTTCCGAGCCCGTCCCATCCGACGTAGGTGTCGTTGTAGACGAGTCGACTCATGTGCGGAAGCGTCCGCATCACTTCGGTGCTGGCGGTGTTCAGGTTGATCAGGCCGCGAGTTCCGGCTCCCGAGAATCCGCCCGCATTTCCGTAGCGAGCATCTTCGATGGCCAGTAACTCGACCGCATCGAGCGTGCCGTCGCCGTCAAGGTCCATCCGGTAGTTCGCGCCCGGCCCGTCGCAGACCAGGGCATCGAAGACCGAAAGACCCGCTGGAAGCTTCGGTGTCCAAGGCGCGTTGACGGCCGAGACTTCGACCACCTGGGTGAATGGTCGGAAGGCATCCACCGATGCCCCGACCGGCGCCGTCAGATTGCCCGGGGTGGGTCGGTACCGATTGGTAAAGGCACCGCTGGTGTTGGGGATCCCGACGTCGTCGAGATACTCCCGCGGCGCGACTGGAAGAAGATCCTCGTCGCCAACCCCGTTCATGATCTCACCGAAGGTGAAGACCGTCTCCAGCAAGGGCAATCCATTGAACGACTGCGGCGAGGTGATGCCCGGTCGATGCCGGATCGCATGGCCCCACAGGAAGGCATTCGCGATCTCACCGACCTGCTCGTAGTCCGCGTCTTTCTGAAGCATCTGCAGCGGGTAGGCCCACTGATCCTTCTCCAACCAGACCCGCTGGTACTGCTCGAGTCCGTCGTCGACGCCATTACCATTGCTGTCGGCGCCGCTGGGAATCCCGGAGCGGGTCCCCGGCAACGTTTCGTCCGGCGACTGCCCCTTATCCATCATGACCCAGCGGAAGTTGCTCGCGTTTTGACCAGGCCAGCCCGATGAATCGGTCGAGAGCCGGATTGAACCGTCCGCGAACAGCGGGAAGCCCGCATCGAAGTCGATGGTCGGGGTTCCGGCGACACCCACCAGGGCGGTCGCCGTGGTGAAGTTGAACGGCTTGCCGCGCACCGACTCGAACTCGAATCCAAAGCCACCCGCCCCACCGGAGACGCCAGTCGCCAATGGGAGGAGGTAGGAGCGCGTCAGCCAAGGCGCCCCAGCGGCCCCGCCAGTGTCCGGATCATCATCGAGATCGATGGTGCTTCCCTTGATTTTCGCGGTACCACTGCTGAGCACCACCGCGTCGACCTCATCCTTCACCCAGTCGTCTTCGGGGATCTCGGCAAAGATGTACCGGGGGTTTACCTCGGTCATGTCGTAGACACCGTTCCGGTTCACGTCCCAGCCCCAAGGCCGGCCCGCCCGCACCCAGCTCACGAAGAAGTCGTCACCTTCAAGACGAATGCCGTTCCATTCGCGTCGGTCATTGCTGTTGAGGTCGAAGATGTAGTCCTGATCCATCGTCGGCGCAAAGTCTTCTTCCACGAGCCGCTTCATCTGGTCCTTGAATTCGATCTCCGCTCCGGAGTGCTCGTTGTCGAGCCGATCGATGACGTAGAGGTAGCCGTTGTTGTTGATCGAGCCGGGGCCCGGAACGAAGGTCGTCGGGTTTTGCACGAACTTCAGTAGTTCGACAGAACGCTCTGGATCATCGAACCAGTTCTGAGGATCCGACGAGAGCAGCGGCGGCAGGACCGGCTGAATGGACACCGACGTCGATGCCGGCGTCGCCCGCCGGAACGATCGCGGCGAGGCATCAAAGACCATGGTCTGATGGGAATCGAGTGGCAGGTTGGCATCCCAACCAAAGAGATTGCCCGGCTCGAGATCCAAGAAGTCCATCCACTTGGCGTGGAACTCCTCGAACTTGACGCCAAACTCGAATTCAAAGTCGCCGTCCGCGGTGCCGTCGTTGGTGTTGAAGCCGGGAGGAATGATCCCGAAGACGATGGCGGTTCTCGGGGCGTCGGGCCGGGTCGGTCCAAGGAACAGTTCGCCCGGCCGGTAGTACGGCTGGGTTCGATCCGCGACACCCTGCGGGTGCGGACTGGGAAGCCGTCCGAGATTCAGCGGGCGAACGTTGTCACCCACCCGAATGTAAATATCGTGCAGCCCCACCGGCTCTTCGTAAGGGTTCGCGAGCTGAATCGCGAACACAATCGCCGGCTCGCTTTCCTTGTCGACCCACGAATCGCCGGCGTCGATGAAGCCGGTGGGAATCGTATCGTCGCCGGCCTCCGCGCCGTCGATTCCTTCGCTGAGCAGATACTGCTGATAGTCGTCGTCGTTGTCGAGCTCGCTCGCGGTACCAGTGGAGATCCGGCTCTTGGGATAGACCAGTGCGAAGAAGCTCTCCATGATGAAGGGCTGTCGCTCCATGCCCGGGAACGTGAGGTTCTTGAGATCTTGGTCGATCGAACCGAGGTATCCGTCGATATCTAGCGAGACGCGTGGCGCCCAATCGGGATAGATCGGCTGATCCAGGATCTCGAGACCCTCGACCGACGCGGGCCCGGTGGAGTCCGCGTAGTTGAAGGCATTGGTGCCTCGGAGCCGGTTGTCCCGATTGGTATCGATGTTCGCGGCCCAGCTGGCGGCCATCAACTGTGTCTTGAGGTAGGCGGTCTGGTTGTCGGTGATGCCCGCGTAACTGTTG
>CALFOM010000123.1 GCA_937919685.1 uncultured Phycisphaera sp. | reverse complement strand
ATGCCACCGCGCTGGCGAAATCGCGACGGCAAGCACAGACCTTGAAGACGATGGCGTCCTTCCTCGTCCCGATGTTCGTGATTCTCTTACTTCTCTGGTTCACGATTCTCGCCCAATCATCAACTTGATCCACCACCGCCCCGGAATCTTCCATGCTCATCGACATCACACCAACCATCGAACCCGGCATCTCGAAAGTCTGGCCAGGTGATACGCCACCAACCCAAGAGTTTCTCTGGAAGATCGCCAACGGCGGAACCGTGAATCTCTCCACCCTTCACAGCAGTGTCCATCTCGGGGCGCACGCCGACGGCCCCTGCCATTACAGCGACGGCGGTCGGAGCATCGATGAGCAGCCGCTCGATCTCTATATCGGCCGCTGCGAGGTGATGCGGGTCCCGGGCCGACGCGGAGAACGGATCCGAATCGAGGATCTCCCGCGAGCCCCGACCGAAGCCCGACTCCTTCTCTCCACCGGGACCTTCGATGGATTCCGCGTGTTCAATCAAGACTTCAGCGGTCTGGAGCCCTCGCTCGTGGATCACCTCCATACGCAGGGCGTCCGCCTGGTCGGAACCGACGCACCGAGCGTCGATCTCTTTGACGACACGAAGATCCTTGCCCACCAGCGATTTCTCGCCAACGACATGGCGATCATCGAAGGCTTGGCCCTCAATGATGTCGCCGAAGGTCGATACGAATTGATCGCCCCCCCGCTCAAGCTGGCTGGCTTCGACGGCAGCCCCGTGCGTGCGGTGCTACGATCGCTTGCTTGAGCAGCGTTCCGCCGTATCCCGATTTCACACTTCACAGGCCCGGAAGATTCCGATGAACCCAGCCCTCCAGAACCTCTCTTCAACGCCTCTCTTCCGTCGCGGCAACGCGGCGATCGTGCTTGTGGTGGTCCTCGCTACCGTGATCGCGTCGGCTCTGGCCATCGCCCTGACGGTTCGAGACGGTGACAACGAGACCAGCACGATTAACGCAAGCATGACCCCGGTTCAAATGGATTCGGTCCTCCAACCGGTCGCCAACTGGGCCGCCGTCGGCATCACCGACTGGGCGAAGGCGCACGACGGCGCCCTGCCCACCGACGCCGATGGCAACACGCTGGTCAAGGGACTGAAGAACCAGCCGATCATCGAACAGGCCACTGGATTCACGGCAACCCCGGTCTACCGGCGAGTGACCGCGAAGAACTTCGAGATCGTGCTGCCCACCGCCGAAGTCGGTGGTACCGCCCATTACACCTACGCCTTCACGGCCGATGGTCGTCTCCTGACCGCGGTTCCCGACCATGTGTTCTTGTTCGAGAACCAGCAAGAGCAGGACCCGCTGAAAGCGCAGCCCAGCCTCGGCGATGACAGCGCGGGCTGATCGGCCTGTTTTGTTCAGTCGATGGTGGCGATCACCTTGACCTCGACCGCGATCGGCGTGGGCAGGGCATTGATCTCAATGGTGGTCCGGGTTGGGTTCGGGTTTCCATCACCGGCGAAGTACTCGGCGTAGACCTCGTTGTAGATCTTGAAGTCGTTCTTCATATCGGTGAGGAAGACGAGAACATCCACCACATTCGCCCACGGCACGCCCGCGTCGCCAACGATCGCCTTCACGTTGTCGAAGCACGACCGGCACTGGGCGTCGATGTCCTTCGCCACTACCTCGCCATTCGAGCCGAGGGTGACCCCGGGAATGTCCGTCGAACCACGCTTGCGCGGGCCAACGCCCGAGAGAAACAGCAGGTTGCCGGCGCGGCGGGCGTGCGGATAGGCGCCGACCGGTTCGGGGGCGGACGGCGAGTCGATGCGATCTGAGTCGATGGTCATGCGGGCTCCGGAGTCATGGCGTTTCCGTGTCGTGGGTGATCCCTGATCAATCTTGATCAATCCAGATCAATCCTGATCATCCCGAATGTGCGATGGTGATGCTTCGGGTCTCGGTGAAGAAGCGAAGGGCCTCTTCCCCACCTTCGCGGCCGACGCCCGACTGCTTCATGCCGCCGAACGGGGTGCGAAGATCACGCAGCATCCAGGAATTCACCCAGGTCATTCCCGATTCAATTCTCGCCGCCATGCGATGCGCCCGTTCGAGATCACGGGTCCAAATCGAGCAGGCGAGACCGTACGGCGTCGCATTCGCTCGATCGACTGCTTCCCCGTGCGTGTCGTAGCCTTGGATCGTCACCACCGGACCGAAGATCTCTTCCTGATTCGTTCGACTGTCCTGATCGAGCCCCATGAAGACGGTGGGCTCGAGAAAGAAACCGTTCTTCACCCGGTCGGGAAGATGCGTCGGTCGGCCACCCCCGCAGGCAAGCGTGCCGCCTTCGGCCTTGGCCCGCTCGATCGCGGCTTCCACCTTGTCGCGATGATCCGCGGAGACCAGTGGTCCCATGTCGGTCTCGGTATCGAGTGGATCACCGACCTTGAGCCCGGCCACCGAATCGAGAAACCGGGAAACGAAAGCTTTCATCCGATCACGGTGCACAAGAATGCGCGATCCGCAGGTGCAGATCTCGCCTTGATTCTGAAAACACGATCGCACGATGGTTGGCATCGCGGCTTCGAGATCCGCGTCCTTGCAAATCACGACCGCGTTTTTGCCACCGAGTTCGAGGGAGGTCCGTTTGAACATCGGTCCCGCCGTCGCGGCGATCCGGGCCCCGGTCGAAGTGCCTCCAGTGAACGTGATGGTCGGGACGTTGGGATGTTCCACCAGACGCTGGCCGACCACGTCGCCCCGACCATGAACGACGTTGAATACGCCCGCCGGAAAACCCGCCTCGATCGCGAGTTGTGAGAATCGGAACGCACTAAGTGGCGTGACCTCGCTCGGCTTGGCGACCACGGTGTTCCCCGTCGCCAACGCGGGTGCGATCTTCCAAGTGAAGAGGTAGAGCGGAAGGTTCCAGGGCGAGATGCACGCGGCCACGCCCCGAGGACGGTGCAGTGAGTAGTTCAGTCCCATGCCACCGAGGTCGTAGGCCTCAGACCTCGTGTGCAGGATGGCTCCGGCGAAGAATCGAAGGTTCGAGGCGGCTCGCGGAATCTCGAGGTCGCGGGCCAGTGCCAACGGTTTTCCGTTGTCATCGGTCTCAAGTCGCGCCAACTCGTGGACATTGGCATCGACCAGATCGGCGAGTCGATAGAGACATGCCGCCCGCTCCGAAGCGGGAAGACCGCTCCAGATCGGGAATGCCTCTTGGGCGGCAAGGACCGCAAGGTCGACATCCTCGACGGTCCCGACCGGTACCGTGCCGATGGTCTCAGCAGTGGCCGGGTTGATCACCGGCATGCGATCGACATGCGACGATGGTTCCAGCATCTGGCCCGAGCGAAGGTTCGAGATCTCGATCATGGTTCTTGGTTCCTGCACGCTCACGATTGCACGACCCGTCCGCCGTCGACGGGGAGGTTCACGCCGTTCACATATCCACCCGCCGGCGAAGCGAGGAAGAGCGCGGCCGCCGCGATTTCCCACGGTTCACCGATCCGCGCCGCTGGGATACCCGAAACGGCCTGGGACCGGACGTCGGCGGGCGTGGTTCCCGCTCGACGCGCCTTCCCCTCGAAGAGCGATGCGAGTCGAGCGGTATCAGTAAATCCGGGAAGGATGTTGTTCACCGTGATACCGAAGCCGCCAAGTTCGACCGCGAGGGTGCGACCCCAGTTTGCCACTGCGCCGCGGATGGTGTTGCTCACGCCGAGCCCCTTGATCGGGGTGACCACCGACGTCGAAATGATGTTGATTACCCGGCCGTATCCCGCTTCCCGCATGCCCGGGGCGAACGCCTGTACCAACGCCTGTCCGCACGCAAGATGCATCTGGAACGCCTTGAGGAAATCGTCCGGCTCCGCATCGACGGCGAAACCCGCTGCCGGTCCACCGGTGTTGTTGACCAGCACGTGCACCGGACCGTGCGCGATGGCGTGCTGGTCGGCCGCCTTCTGAACAGCCTTCCAGTCCGAGAAATCGACGCAGAGCGTCCGATGCTGCTGGCCTGCGGGTGTCGCCAGTCCGGCAAGCACCTGCGCAAGACCGTCCTCATTTCGACCGACCAGCGTGATCGTGCCGCCAGCCGCGGCGAAGGCTTCCGCGATCGCCCGACCGATCCCCTGCGTGCTTCCACAGACGACGGCGTGACGATCCGAGAGGGTGAAATCGATGGATGTCTGGCTCATGGAATGGAGGGTACCGGAGGTCGGCATCGGAGGCAGGCTTCCGACGATCCCCGCGTACCATGTGGACATGTCCTGCATCCGTTCCATCAACACGTCGCCCGGGGGAATTCCGAAACACCCGATCCCCTCCGCGATGTTGTCGATACACGGCCTGGAGGGCGACGGGCATGACCACGAGAAGCACCGGACCCCGATTCAGGCGTTGTCGCTCCTCGATCTCGAGGTTCTGGAGGCGATCGCCGACGAATCCGGAATCCCTCTTCCCCCCGGCGCGCTCGGCGAAAACCTGACCGTCGAAGGCGTGGGCGTTCAACTGCTCGCGGCAGGCGACCGGTTGATCATCGAAGGAGGCGTGGAACTCCAAGTCACGCGAGTCCGACCGCCCTGTTACGTGTTGGATCCCCTGTCTCCTAATTTCAAGAAGACCCTCTGGAACCGAGTCGGCATGTACGCCTCGGTCATCACGCCCGGAACGCTTGCGGTCGGCCAGACGATCACCGTCGATCGGTGCGGCACCGGTGCGCGACCGTTGGTCCGGCAACCCAAGGAAGGCTGCGTCGACGGCGGCGACTTCGCGCGACGCATCCTGCGGGAATTACCTTCGCATCCTGCGTCGAATGGCGCCAGTTCATGATCAGTCTCGAACCACCGAAACCATGGCCGTATACCGCGGTGATTCTCTCGGGTGGCGAGAGCCGTCGGATGGGTGTGGCGAAAGCGAGCATGTTGCTTCCCGACGGCCGCAACATGCTCGAACGAACCCGCGACATGCTCACGAGTTTCTGCGATCAGGTCGTGATCTCCGGGAGCTCGCACGGGGTCGTCGGCCATCAAATGATCAAGGACCTTCGTACCGACACCGGACCACTTGCCGCGATCGAGGCCACACTCGCCAGCGGTATATCACCCCAGTACCTCATCGTTCCTTGCGATCTGCCGTTGCTCCCTGCGGGGCTGCTGGCTCGTCTTCTCGTCGGCGACGACAACGGCCTGAGTTGCTTCGATGCGCCGACGGATCAAGGTTTCAGGACCCGATCACTACCGTGCCGGATCGGCGCGGCGTGCCTGCCGGAAGTCGTCGACATGCTTGGTGCTGGCGAACGCGCCGTCCATCGTCTGGTCGATCGACTCGGACCATTGGCCACTAGAGTTTCTCTTGCGGCGCGGGAAGTCGATTTGTTGATGAATGTGAACACGCCCGATGACTACCAGCGGGCGTGTCAACTACTGCAAATCAAAGACGACTGACCAAGACTAGTGTGCTCAGTCATCGTCGTGGCCGTACCACTTTTGGCATTCAAGCCATCAGGAAGATCGAAGCCGCGCTCGGCCAGGGCCGCCTTGGGTTCGCTCATGATGCGAGCCTTCAAGGCTTCCTCCTTCCAGCATGCGGCAAACAGGGATTCGAGTTGGTTCTTCTGCTAAGTCATGGTCTTTCTCAGGGTTCTGAGGGGTTGGACGCTAGTGCGTCGAGCGGTGCTATGAAATGTTGAAATGTTTTGCAGCGATCCGCTGATCCTTGGTCGTCCGGCGGGACGCCGCGGCCGGAGCGTTGTGGAGGCGGCAGGTGG
>CALFOM010000122.1 GCA_937919685.1 uncultured Phycisphaera sp. | reverse complement strand
ATCTGATCATCTGATCATCTGATCATCCGGTCATTGGGGCCATCAGATCATCAGGGTCATCAGATCATGGGGGTCATCGGATGATGGGAGTCATCGGATGATGGGAGTCATGGGAGTCATGGGTTATCCACGGCCTGTTCAACGAAGCCAGCGCCGGATCATCCCTCGAATCCCACCCTGGTCGAGCTGGCTGATGGTCTTCCAATTTCGAATGGCCCACGGGACCAGCGCCGCCACGGAAAGAAGAAATCCAATCGGCACCATTCGACGATCCGGCAGCGGCATTTCCAGCGCTCGAGCGTCTCGTCCCACCAGAAGCCGGAGCCAGGTCGTCTCGACCGGACTCAGCGGGCTTGGGTCCTTTGACACTCCTTCGAAACTCGAGTTGGCTTGTTGGAACTGGACATCTAAAAATTCCGGCAGGCCCAGATGGCTCCGGATCCGCCCCATGACCCCGGTGGGGTCCTCGCGGATTTCTTCGAGCTTCACCATCATCAAGGCATCCGCCCAACGTTCCGAGCAACGAATCGCCTCTTGAAGACCTCGTCGACAGATCAGGCTTGCCAGCATCGGGTGATAGAGGCGATGAAAGACCTTCTTGATCTCGGGAGACTTTCGGTCACCCTGATGCTTGTAGGAACTCAGGAAGGCCTCAGGAGATCGCAACATCACGAG
Source organism: uncultured Phycisphaera sp. (assembly GCA_937919685.1). Taxonomy (GTDB): domain Bacteria; phylum Planctomycetota; class Phycisphaerae; order Phycisphaerales; family SM1A02; genus UBA12014. The sequence continues at coordinate 5,616 of CALFOM010000122.1, read as the reverse complement.
CACCAGGGCATCAGGCATCGCCTCGAAGATTCGGTCGAGATGTTGCAAGTGATGCGGCGTCTTCTCGACCCAGATGCGACGACCGGCCTTACTCGCGATCGCTTCGCCAATCGCATCGAAGACATCGACCGGCCGACATCCCACCGGCATCGCAAGGACCGCATCGGCCGCCGTCGCAGAAAGATCTCGCCCTTCATCGGAGAGCCCGCCAGGATCGCCACATGGGGTGAGCCGTTTCTTCCGAAGCAACTCGGCGATTCGTTCGAGTCGCGGGGCATCGAGACCGCCATCCTGGAGCGGCTCGACCCAGGCCCGCCCCCAGAACAGTGTTTCTCCGAACGCGGCAACTCGGTCGTCGGCGTTGAGCGCCCGCATCATGGCGGTGGTTCCACCACGGGGCATGCCGACGATCAAGCGGTGCGGGCTCGAATCCAGCGATACTTCGACGGAAGTCATCTGCTCATTGTCCGGCCACTTCGCCAAAGAGGCAACCCGGGTTCAACCAAAAGAGACCGGGCGGCACCGAGTCATTCGGCGACTCTTCGATCGGGTCCATAAGTCCGGGCTCCTCATGCTCCTCATGCTTCGCATGCTTCGCATCATTCGCATCATTCACCCGAGAAGACACGCGATGAACATGAACCAGATCGTCTGCAACCGGGGTGAAATATGAGCGAAGCTCGATCTCCGACGGCCCACCATCCGCGGGATTCCGATGATCCAGCCATCGACTCCTTGCTTCAAGATCTAGAATCACCGGCATGCGATCGTGAATGGACGCCATGATCGCATTGGGCGAGGTCGTCAGAATCGCAACTGTCTCAAGCAACTCATCCTCGGCCTCCCGTCGCTCCCAGATTCCCGCGAAAGCAAAGAACGAACTTTCCGATGACCTGATGCCGAAGGGAATCCGACTCCTCCCCGAGCGTCTCCATTCATAGAAGAGCCTTGCGGGTACCAGACAGCGGCGTTCTCGAACCGCGATCTTGAACGCGGGCTTCTCGAAGACCGTCTCGCTGCGGGCGTTGATCATTCGCACGCCGCCCCCCGGATTGGAGGCCCAAGACGGAACCAACCCCCACCGAAGCAGGTCCAGTTTCACCGATGTCCCTTTGCAACACCGAATCACCGGGACCACCGTGGTCGGAGCGATGTTAAGCCGCGGCTGAAACCCCTCCGCCGTTCCCAGCATCGCCCCGAAGGTCCGGGCCAACTCGCTCCCGGTGACATCTCACGCGTATCGACCGCACATGTTCGACTCTCCGCGTGGTTCCTGAACGCCGGCCCGAGTGGTCAGAAGGATGTACCGTGGACGCTGAGACGCCGATTGTCCAGCCGGCCCCGCTTCACCCCGCGAGGAGACCGGCCAGACGGAGCACGACCATGTTCAAACATCGACCCATCCTTTCTCTCACGCTGCTCACCGCTCTGCTTCTTGGATCCGGGGCGGCGGTCGCCACGACCTCGAGCCCGGGACCTCCGGGGGCTCCTGGCCTCGGCCGCGCTCCGACTCCCATCACACCGCCAGCTTCAGCGCCATCCCGCCTCCAGGATTCCGAAGATGTCACCGAGAAGGATGCGCCCATCGCGAACGAAGCGACGGTCATCTTCGACCTGAGAACCACCCAGATCGATCCAAGCGACTTTGAGGCGATCCAGAAACACACCGGAATCTTCCTTCCCGCATTTGATTCCAAAGACGCCACGCAATTCGAACTTGAACTTCTTCGCCAAGCGGTCGACCGGCAAGCCCAGGTCGAACAACACGGCGTCTGGCTGGTCATCCGAGGATCCGAAGCCGCCATCCGCAAAGCGAGACACGTCCGGGAGGCGATGGTCGACTCCATCTCACCGCTGATCACCCTCCAGTGCACCATCCTTCGCCTGCCCGTGACAGATCCGAATTCCACGACCTTGCTCGCTGAATGGCGTACGAAGACGATCACCCCGGAAGACCTGGATCGACTCGACCTCGACTCGTCCACGATGAGTGTTCTCGCGCAACCCACCGTGACCACCCGAGTCGGTCGATCCGCTTCAATTCGCATCGGCACGGAAGATCAGGGTGATCTCGAACTCCAGTTGAAACCAACTCGGCTCGAAGCGGACGATCTGGAGGTCGAGATCTCCTTCGATGTTGCCACCCAGCTGACCATGGGCCGGCGACGCGAACGCCGTGGCGTTCGAGCCGAAGAAACTCTGCAGTTCGCCAGCGGCACCGTCGGGCTCGTCATCGGCCGCCCCTTTGCGACCGCGATGGTGAGGGAACTGGACGGAGGCAGGGTTACGATCGACCGGCCCGCACCCGAAGACCAAGATCACGTGATGGTCCTGATACGACGAGTGCCGTCCGTGGGAACCGCACCCGAGGAAGATGCGATCTACGGATCGTGCGAACCGACCCGTGACGGAACCGGCCAGACCTACTTCGGTCGGGAGATCGCTCAGGTCATGGGTCATCTCGCAGCGGGCTGGCTGGAACGTCCGCAACGGGAACGCGAAGAACGCACCGATCTACTGGTCAAGATGCTTGCGCTGCGACCCGGCATGGACGTCGCGGACATCGGCGCCGGCTCCGGCTACTTCACTCGACGAATGGCACCCCCCGTCGCACCCGACGGGATCGTCTTCGCCACCGACATCCAACCGGAGATGCTCGAATACCTCGACGCAAGTCTGCTGCTCGAGGGAATCGAGAATGTCATCCCGGTCCTCGGACGGGTGGACGACACGGGCCTCGCCGAGGACTCCGTGGACCTCATTCTTCTCGTTGACGTCTATCACGAATTCGATCATCCGTGGGAGATGGCGAGGTCAATGCACCGAGCCCTTCGTCCCGATGGACGGGTCGCACTCGTCGAGTATCGAGCCGGGGATGCCACCGTGCCGATCAAACCGCTCCACACCATGACCGAGGATCAGGCGCGGCTCGAGTTCGAGGCGGCGGGATTCGAGATGGTCGAGAGCATGGTCGACGGATTGCCTTGGCAGCGACTCATGATCTTCAAGCCGAGGGCCGACGACCAGCGAAGCCGTGTCCAGCCCGCCGCAGATTGACCTTACCGGCCTTCAGAATCGTCGCAATCCGCTCGGATCAGCCACGAGCGTGACGGTCGATCGATTCCATGAGATCCGAGAGCCCGAATGGCTTCCGAAGCAGTTCCACGTTCGGCCAGTCGGGCATCTCAAATTCATTGTTGCCGGTGATGAATATCACGGGAACGTTCTGCGCTCGGCGGGTCCGAATGGACTCGGCGACCATGTCTCCAGTAGCCCCGGGGAGATTCACATCGAGGACCAGCACCGACGCCCTCCAGTCCTGGTCCATTCTCAACGCTTCCTCGGCCGACGATGTCGCCCTGACGTCGAATCCCGCGACGGTCATCGCCTCCAGAAGCATCGGACGGAGCAAGGGGTGATCCTCGGCAAGAAGCACCCGAACGGAACTTCGATCGACCGAGACCAAGGGCTTTACATCATCGGTTCCATCCGTGACGGCGACCTTGGTTTCTGCCGGAAGAATGAGACGGACCTCCGTGCCTTGATTCGGAGTCGAGTCGATATCGAGTTCGCCTCCTGAATCCGTCACGAAACTCCGCACCATTGCGAGACCAAGCCCGTTTCCACGGCGGCCCTTTGTACTAAAGAACGCTTCCGTGGCATTGGCGAGCACCTCACGAGGCATCCCACTGCCATCGTCCTTCACACTGATCTCGACCATCGGCGATCCGCTGTTTTTGTCGAACCTCCGAGACGTCGTGACCTTGATGGTCCCTTCGCCCTCGATGGCATCGCGAGCATTGACCAGCAGGTTGAGAATAGCCTGCTGAAGTTGGTTGGAGTCAGTGAGCACCCGGGACATCCCCGGCTCGTATGCTTCCTCGATCCTGATGCTCCGCGAAACTGCCGGCCGAACCAACGCCACCGTCTCTCGACATACCCGATCCACATCCACGGAAGCATGACGAATCTTCGTGGGTCGCCCGAGCAACATCATGTTCTGCGTGAGCGCCCGTCCTCTGGTGACCGCGGTCTGAATGACGTCCAGCGATTCCTGGATCTTCGTCGTTGGCGAGGAAGGAAGAGATGCCAGCGATGCATGCCCCTGAATGGCGGAGAGGACATTGTTCAAATCGTGCGCGAAGCCACTGGCGACCGCGCCCAGCGCTTCGATCTTCTGGGTCGCCAGCAGGGTCTCTTCGAGTTTTCGTTGTCGGGAGATGTCGGTCAACACTCCGGCGATCCGCCGAGGTGAACCGTTCTCCCATCGCTCGAAGACCTGGCCGTGATCTCGATACCAACGTTCTCGTTGAACTCCGGTCTCCACCCGATACTCGGCAACGAACTCGTCGACCCCGCCAAAAAAGAGGGCGTCCCATGATTCCTTCACGGCCCCGCGATCCTCCACATGAATACTCGATCGAGCAGGCGATGGAATGACCGCGTCCTCTCCAATCAAGGACTTCATCCGATCGGAAACCGAAGCGTTCACCACGTTGCCATTCTCGTCCAGCGTGTAGTCCCAGGCCCCGGCGTCGATCGCTCGCAACGCGAGGCCAAGGCGTTCTTCACCCTCACGAATAGCCTGATCCGCGGCGCGGCGGTCGGAGATCTCACGGATGAATCCGCTGAAGGAAAGACCCGCCGAAGTGGGAATCGGATTGATCGAAAGTTCGACGGGGAAGCGACGGCCGTAGCGGTCTTGAGCCTCGATCTCGATCCGCTGGCCGAGAACCGGGCCCTCGCCGGAATCGATGAACCGGGCCATTCCGGCGGTGTGGGCCGCGACGAATTCCGCAGGAATAATCGTGTCTGTAAGGCGGAGGCCTACGGCCTCCTCGCTGCTCCAGCCGAAGAGTCGTTCCGCACCGGAGTTCCAGACCACGATCTGGCTGTCGACATCACACGTCACCACGGCGTCGAGGGCCGTGTCGACCAGAAGACGCATCTGTTCGTCCCGCAACGACAGGGTCTCCTGCGCCTGGCGTTCGGTCGAGACGTCGATGGCGATCCCGAAGGACCCAATGATCGTGCCCCCAACCTCACGACGCGGCGACGTGGTCACGACGAATATCCGCGATCCCAGTCGTAACTCAAAGGATTTTCGCTCGCCAACCAAGGCTCGCTGGGCGGCATCCTTCAGCTCAGGATCCGTATCGAGTACGTCAACGACAGACCGTTCTTCCTCAGTCGCGGCCGTGCCCTCGGAGGATCGGTGGAAGATTCCTCCAGCGGCGCCCGGAAGAACCGCACCGTTGGAATCGGTCTCCCAAATCACGAGCGGGAGCATTTCGACCGTCTCGAGATCGAGTCTGAAGGTCTTCTTCGAGCGGGGATCACCCGGCATCATTGACCCTTTCGAACATGAGTGAGGCTTCGCCGCCGCTCAAACGATCAATGACCGCTTTTTGGCGATTTCTCACCGAAAATCATGACGACGGCGCCGAGGCCGATCGCGATCGAGAAGATCACCATGTACATACCGAGCACGTAACCCATGTGAAGGACTCCAGGGCCGTTGGGCCCGAAACTTTTCGCGATTATCGATCACCGATTATCGATCACCGATCATCGAGGCGACTGGCTCGATGAAACCTCGGATCTCGTTGACTACCG
>CALFOM010000121.1 GCA_937919685.1 uncultured Phycisphaera sp. | reverse complement strand
CCGGATGACCGGATGACCGGATGACCGGATGACCAGATGACCGGATGAATTGTTTTTTCTTGTGAACGACGTTGGAGTCATAGTCAGATGAATTTGTCGGAGCCGATCTCTTTGAACGAACTTCGTGAAATGGCGATGCTGGAGACCCTTGGGCTTCTTGATTCGGTCGATGAATCGAAGTTCGAGAAGTCCTTTGGCGGCCTCTCGCCTGACCAGCAGGCGGAGTTGCTCGATCTTCAGGCAGCCGTGGCGGCGGAAATCGCTGCGGCGGGCGATGAAGAGCCGGATCGTGCGCTCCGCTACAAGGTGCTCGCTCGACTGGCCTCAGAAATGGAGCGAGAGGAAGGCGCCTTCGGACCGATCGCATCGATTGGTTCTAGAACGCGTCGCTTGGCGGCTTCCGTATCAGAGACTCAAGGGGCCGCGGAGAGTGAATCTGATAGAGCATCGACCGAGCATCGTCTCCGCCGATCCGCGATGATCTGGCGGGCGGCAGCATTTGTACTCGGATCAAGCTTGCTGGCCCTCGTCGTCATTCAACAGCAGTCACTCGCGCTCAGCGGGCGGATTCTCGAACTCGCCGATAGCAATATCGCGTTCAAGGGTCTGGTGGAACGGCTGGACGAGAACGGCTATCCCATGAGTGAATTCGAGCCGCTCCTTCGGTCGACGACCCAGGAGGCGATCGCATTCAGCGGACCAGCGGGTGGTGGCGCGTGTCTCGTCATCATGGAGACTGTTGGTCAGAACAGCGGGACGGGGATGGTGCTTCTCTTCGACATGCCCAGAGCGCAGTCGATTCAACTCGTCGCGATCAATCGTGACAATCCCTCGCTAGAGACGATCTTGTTCAGCGGTGACGTGAGTCAATTCGCCGCGGCTTCGATCGATGTCGGCGGCCAAGGGATCAATGAGGTTCGATTCGAGTTGAGAGATACCGAGACCGGCAAGGTTCTGATGGCCTCGCTTGCCTGACCGATCCGACCGAGACAACCAAGCGTTGGATTCGACATGTCTGACATGTCAGACATGCCAGACATGCCAGACATGTCAGACATGCCCTCGCTGAACGAAGAACGAATGAACGGCGGCATCCTCGGATGCCGCCGTCTTCGTGTGGTCTTGAGCCAACCTCGAAGGTTGGATCGGTGTCATCATCGATTCAGGGATCTTCTGCCCGGCACGACCATTCGAACTCGAGTGGCTCAAGTTCGGCGGAGAGGCTTTCCCGATCGGTCTGGAGTTTTTTCGTCTTCTTGCCGTTCGTGTAGACATCCGGATTCATCATCGAATCGTCGATCTCGCGGATTCGACGTTCGGTTCGCTCGATTCGTTTTTCGAGTTCCTTGAGCGACAGCTTCGAGTGCGGCGAGGCGGCATCTGGCCGTTTCTTCGATGGTGGCTTGTTCGTTTCCTTCTTTGCCTTCGCCATCCGTTCCTTCGTAGAGGCTCGTTCTCGCTCGGCGGCGAGTTTCGTCTCCGCTTCCGCTTCCTGTGCTCGTTCGATCTCCATCCACTCGGAGTACCGGCCGTTGAAGACCCGGATCGACCCCTTGCCGTCGAACACCAGCAGCGTGGTGCAAACCGCTTCGATCAACGCTCGATCGTGACTGATGAGGAAGATGGCGCCGCCTCGGCCCTTCTTTTCGTCTCCGTAGTTGACCAACGCCTGCTCGAGCCGCTCCCCGCTCGGAATGTCGAGGTGGTTGCTCGGTTCATCCAACACGAGGAGATTGAGCGGAGATGCGACGAGTCCCGCAAGCACCATCCGGGCCCGTTCGCCTCCAGAAAGGAGGTCGATCCGCTTCTCCATCTCGCTTCCTGAGAAGAGGAAGGCGCCCGCAAGATCTCGGGCATCCTGTTCCCGTACTTGCCCGCCCGGGTTCGCATCCGCCATCGTCTTCTGGAGGTATTGCCAAACCTCCCGCTCGGGATCGATGTGATCCTGTGTCTGCCGGAACCAGCCGACTGAGAGTCTGGGACTGTTGCGAATCGTCCCCGCGTCGGATTCGATGTCCCCGAGCATGGCTCGGATGAGCGTGGTCTTTCCAGCCCCGTTCGGTCCGATGACGCCGATGCGATCTCCGGGCCGAAGACTGAGCGAAAGGTCCGTGAAGAGCTGGCAATCACCGTAGGCCTTCGCAAGATGCTCGGCCGCGATGAGCACGTCTCCCGCTCTGGGAGGCTTCGGGAGATTGAGTGACATCACATCGAGTTCGA
>CALFOM010000120.1 GCA_937919685.1 uncultured Phycisphaera sp. | reverse complement strand
AGTCCGAGATTCCATCGCGATCGCAGAAACGCATACTTCACCTCGGCATCGACCTGTCCCCCCGGATGAACGAGCCCGCCACACCCCACGAGCAACCCGCTCGACCGTTCGACGATCGCGAACATCCCGTAACCCCGCTCGGCGTAGTTGCGGTTCGTCACCTCGAACCAGGTCTCGACGCCGGCCAGATCGAGCGGACGGCCGCCATCGACGAACCGCATCGCTTCGCGGTCGCCATAGATCTCGAGAATCGAGGGAAGATCGGCGAGATGCCAGTCTCGGACCAGGAGACGTGGCGTCTGAAATCGGGCCTCAGTCATGGACCCCAGAATACCGCCCTTCGGTATATCTTCGGAATTCCCGTCGGTCTCGCCGTATCCTCTCGTCCTCCCAAGGCCCTCGGAACCCGCCGCACCCCACGCCAGCCGGCTCTGCACTTCGTCCAAAGGCCAAAAGAAAGCCCGCGTCCTTTCGGACACGGGCCTTGCTTGAGAACTCCCCCACTTGGGCTCGAACCAAGGACCTAGCGGTTAACAGCCGCTCGCTCTACCAACTGAGCTACAGGGGATCGAAGACGCATCAGCGTACCGAGGCGATCGGCTGCGTCAAGGGCTGCCCTTGAGTAGAAACATGATTTTAGGACCTTGAAGACGCTTTCGTCGGGTGGAGCAGCTCCCAGATTGGATCAAGCGCCCCGCATTTTCGAGGCGGTGACCTTGCTCCGGAAACCGTCCTCGGTATACTCTGCGATTCGCCGGATTCCCGGTATCCCGTCTTTTCGCGATCGCCTTGATCACGACGGACCTTCTGAATACTGCCTGGCTTCGAAGCCAGTCTCTACGAGCCTTGGAGCGTCCCCGTGAAGGACAAGATCCATCCTGAATACCATCCCGAGTGCAAGGTGTACTTCCGCGGCGATGTCGTCTTGACCCTCGGCGCCACCGTCCCCGAAATGCACGTCGAGGTCTGGTCGGGCTCGCATCCCTTCTACACTGGCAAGAGTTCCTTCGTCGACACCGCCGGTCGCGTCGAGAAGTTCCAGCGCAAGTTCGCCGGCAACTACTTCGACAAGAAGAAGAAAAAGGAAGCGTAGAACGCGGAGGGGATCGGTCCCCTCCCGCACTCCTGCACATCTTCAAACTCACCGAGGCCCGTGCCGCATGAATGCGGCGGCGGGCCTTTTCGTATCGCTCCCCCCCGATAGAACGAATGGCCACGAACCTGCCCGACAACCTCCGAACCAAACTCGAGGAACTTCGAGATCAACATCAGGATCTCGGTCGGCAACTCGAGGATCCTGAGGTGCTCTGCGACCACCGTGCGGTGGCCCGTTTCGCGGCCAAGCGGAAGGCCCTGTCGTCGGTGGTTGAAGGGCTGATCGCTTTCGACGCCGCGCGAGCGGAGCACGCCGAATACGCCGCCGCGATTTCAGCCGACGAGGATCCCGAACTCGTGGCCCTCGCCCGCGAGGAACTTCCCCGACTGGAATCGACGATGGCGACCCTCGCCGAATCGATCCAGGCCGAACTGGTCAGTGCCGACGATCGAGCAGTCGGTTCTGTGATCCTTGAAATCCGAGCCGGCGTGGGCGGTGACGAAGCCGGACTCTGGGCGGGCGATTTGCTCGAGATGTATCGTCGATTTGCCTCGCACCGAAGGTGGCGCTTCGAGGAACTGGAACTCTCCGCCGGCGATGCTGGCGGAATCAAGGCCGCGGTGATTCAGATCGCCGGAGACGGGGTCTGGTCGGACCTGGGATTCGAGGGCGGGACGCATCAGGTCAAGCGGGTTCCGGCGACCGAGACTCAAGGCCGGGTCCATACCTCGACCGCCACCGTCGCCGTGCTCGCGGAGCCGGAAGAGGTCGAGGTCGAACTTGATGAAGCCGATGTGAAGGAATCGATTACCACCGCACAAGGCCCCGGCGGCCAGAACGTCAACAAGGTCGCGACCGCGGTTCACCTGATCCACGAACCCACCGGCATCGAAGTCCGAATGCAGGAGACCAAGAGCCAAGCGCAGAATCGCGAGAAGGCCTGGACGCTTTTGCGAGCAAGACTTTTCGAGCGCCAGAAGGCCGAACGCGACGCGGTTCGATCCGCGGAACGCAACTCGATGATCGGCACCGGCAACCGCGCCGAGAAGATCCGAACCTACCGCGTCAAGGAGAACATCGCGGTCGATCATCGGATCGGTAAGAGCGTCAATCTCGGGGCACTCCTCGCTGGCGAGATGCAGTCGTTGATCGACGCCCTCCGTCGCGAAGAGACCGCACGACGACTCGCGGCGCTCTGAAGTCCGGCGTTCGACCCGGCCTTCAAATCGAGTGATGGTCGTTGACGTTTCAGGCCTCGACGACGTTCTCGACCGCGTCGAGGAATTCCTCGAGCCAGCGGGTCTCGAACCGGTCCATAGCAAGGCCAGCACTCTCGTCGTCGATCCCCCAGAGACAGACCCGCGGTTCGAGCAGCTCCGGATCGAGCAGCAACTGACACGCATTCTCGATCGCGAAGGCACAGGGCAGCCGGTTCGCGAAATAGGCGCTGGTCGCGTTCACGGATGGATCACCGATCGAGATGGTCGGTTGAAGCCGAAGCGCCTCGTCATTCAAGTACCAGACGTCGGTCATCACCAAGGGAATCGGTCCGTCGGTGAGTTCAAACCCCCGGGTCCGCAGGATGGCCCGCATGACCCGCACCAGGTGGTTCGCCCACGGCCGGTCGGCGATCTCTGCCCTTGGATGCGCTCCCACCACCACGGGGACGAGTTGCTCGACCCGATAGTCGAGGGTGGGCGGACATTCACGACGTTCCTGGTCGAAGATCGGGTCGGACATGTTGATCGCTGGCTCCGAGGGAAGAGAGGATGCGAGGGTCGTTCCCCAATCCATCGGAACAATCAATGAGGGAGCGGGAATTGCTCGCAGAAGTTTGGAATCTCCTCACGAACTTCCCTGCAGACCGCCGTATCGCCCCCGGAGGCCTTCACGCGATCGAGCCAGCCCGCGATCCGGCCAAGTCGCCCTCATTTCACAGGGAAGAAGTCCTTCACGATAAACTCATCCTTAGGTTCAAACCGAGAGGACTTCTCCTCATCATGCTGCCACTCCCCGGAGATTGATCCATGTTGATTGCCGCCCTTGCCCTCTGCCTCCCGGTCGCCTCGGCGGCTCCTCCGGCGCTCCCGGATGCATCGATGCCGGCACCACCCATGATCCTCGAACGCCTGGGAACACATCGCCGACCGGTGGTGACCGAATCCGAGCAGGCTCGTCGCTGGTTCGATCAGGGGCTGGCCCTGATGAACGGCTACAACTTTGATGGCGCCATCGCCTCTTTCATGGAAGCGACCCGGCACGACCCAGACTTCGCCATGGCCTGGTGGGGCATCGCCTACGCCTCTGGCCCGAACCAGAACAACCCTGAGATCATTCCGCCCAAGGACCAGTGGTCGCGGGCGGCGGCGACTCGGGCTTTCGAACTCCGGGATCGCGAGACCGCGGTGAATCGGGCCCTCATCGAGGCCGTCGGGTCGCGTTACGAGTACCCGATGCCCGAGGATCTCACGGCGCAGAACGAGGCCTATCTGGACGCGATGCGCGACGTCGCCGCCGCGTTCCCTTTCGATCCCGACGTCCAGACCTGGACTGCCGAAGCGATGATCACGCTTCAGCCTTGGGCATACTGGAGCCCCGAAGGAGCGCCGCTTGACCGGACGCCAGAGTTTCGCGCCATCCTCGAGGGCGTGATGCGACAAGATCCCCAGCATCCGGGCGCGAATCATCTCTACATCCACACGATGGAGTCGTCCCCATGGCCGGAGCTCGCCGAACCCGCGGCGGATCGACTCATCGACCTGATTCCCGCCGCCGGCCACCTCGTGCACATGCCGTCCCACATCTGGATGCAGACCGGCCGCTACGACGACGCCGCCGAGTGCAACCGCCGCGCCGCCGCGCTCGACGACCAGTGGTTCGAGGGTGATCCCAACGCCGGCGAGTACCGCTTGTACATGTCGCACAACCGACATTTTCTCACCTGGGCGGCGACCATGCAGGGACGCCGACGCGAAGCGATCTCTTCCGCCAGGGCGATCTGGACCGAAGTCCCACCGCCGCTGATGGAGGCGTTCGCGTTCGCCACCGACGGCGTTTCTTCCTGCAAATGGCACGCCCTCGTGCGATTCGGCATGTGGGAGGAGATCCTTGCGGAGCCTACCGATCCCGACTGGGCGAAGGTCAACCACTGCCTGCAGCATTACGCCCGGGGCGTCGCCCTCGCAAACACGGGCCGGATCGACGACGCTCGCTCGGAGCTCGTCGCCTTTGATCAGGCCGTCGAATCACTCGACGGTCTCGAACGGTTTCTCGGCAACCAGCCGGCCGCGGAGATCATGCCGCTCGCCCGGCTCGTGTTGCTCGGGGAGATCGAATTCAAGGCGGGAAACACCACGCTCGGACTGGAGCTCCTGAAGCAAGCGTGCGCCGCCGAGGAGAAGATCATCTACGCCGAACCGGCGCCCTGGATGATGCCCGCTCGCCACGCCTACGGGGCGCTGCTCGTCTCCGAAGGTCGATACGAAGATGCCGAAAAGGTCTACCTCCGCGACCTTGAGGTCTACCCCGCCAACGGCTGGGCGCTGCTCGGTCTGCGAGAAGCCCTTCGAGGCCAGGGCCGCGATGATGAAGCGATGCGAGTCGATCAGTCGTTCAAGCACGCTTGGAAGAGCGCCGACGTCATGCCCACGGCCTCGTGCTACTGCGGCACGCCGGTCGCGGCCCGCTGAAACCTGCCCGACGAACCATGAACCGACGAACCATGAACCGACGGCCGCTGATCTTGCGATCA
>CALFOM010000119.1 GCA_937919685.1 uncultured Phycisphaera sp. | reverse complement strand
AACGGGCGGCGAGTGACGCCGCTTCGCTGACTCCATGATCCAACTTTTCATGAGAGACATGAGATACATGAGATGCATGAGATACATGAGAGACCAGGCTGCAAGAAACGCGGTCTGGTGATCTACGACCAGCCCACTCTCGGGCTCTCGAGTTGAACAGAACGGTCGCTCGATCCCCGCCTCGACCGACCGATTCAGCGATAGCGAACGGCGCCCGAGCCGGCGACGATCTCGCCCATCCGAAAGACCGTCTCGCCCGATTTCTCAAGCTTCCGAGCCACGGCATCCGCGAAGGTCGGTCGCACGATGAGGCAATATCCGACGCCCATGTTAAAGACGCGGTCCATCTCGTCGGCGGCAACCTCGCCGTGCTTCTGCAGGAAGCCGAAGAGCGGCGGAACGGTCCAGGTCGCTCGATCAACGAGGGCGTCCACATCGGCGGGCAACGCTCGGTTGAGATTCCCGGGTAGGCCGCCGCCGGTGATGTGAGCCATACCGGTGATGACCTTCTTGACCGTGTAGCCGCGGAGCAGGGAGACGATCGACTTCACGTAGATACGAGTTGGTTCGAGGAGGAGATCTCCGAGCGTTCGTTTCGACTCGAGATCCGAGTAGACCGCGCCGAGATCAAGCCCTTTTGCCTCAACGATCCGTCGAACCAGCGTATAGCCGTTCGAGTGCACGCCACTCGACGCAAGCCCGAGTACCACGTCGCCTGATTCGATCCGGGTCGAATCCGTCGCTCGTGCGAGTTCAACCACGCCGACCGCGAAGCCTGCAATGTCGAAATCGCCCGGCTTGTAGATGTCGGGCATCTCGGAACACTCGCCGCCGATCAGGGCGCAACCCGAGATTTCACATCCCCTCGCAACGCTCTCGATGATGTCTGCGGTCTTCGCGGGATCGACCTTGGAGAGCCCGAGGTAATCGAGGAAGAACAGCGGCTCGGCACCTTGAACGATCAGATCGTTGACGTTCATCGCCACACAATCAATGCCGATCGTGTCGAGCCGGTTCATCTCGATCGCGAGCATGACCTTGGTGCCGACGCCATCGGTACAGGCGACCAGTACCGGATCCTTGTAGTTTCGCTTGAAGAGACTCTCGTTGTAGTCGAGGCGGAACATGCCCGCGAACGCCCCGTGCAGACCCATAACCCGCTGGCCGTGCGTGCGCTTGAGCACCGGCTTGATTCGATCCACCACTTCGTCGCCCGCATCGATGTCGACGCCGGCTCCAGCGTAGGTCATCCCGCCCGTGGTGGACGCGGAGGATCCGGAAGGGTCCGGAGCGGCACTGGAGCTGGGTCCTTGGTCAGGTGACATGGAGGACGATTCTACGGAAGACGAGGCTCGCCCGGGACCGGCGACGACTTCTCCCCCTCGCGGAGATCGATCCTCAGTCGAGCCGATGCCTGCCTCACGGAAATCCCGCCTCTGGCACTCGGAATCGACCGTGGAATCCGCTATCCTTCCACGTCTATGGCCATTCTCGTCGACGGAAATACTAAGGTCCTCTGCCAGGGCATCACCGGCTCCACTGGAGCCTTCCACACCAAGGGTTGCCTCGCCTACGGCACGCAGATGGTGGGCGGAGTCACCCCAGGCAAGGGTGGTACGCACGACGCCAACGGTCTGCCGATCTTCGATACGGTCCGCGAGGCCGTCGACGGGACCGGGGCCGACGCCACGATGATCTTCGTGCCGCCGCCGTTCGCGGCCGACGCGATCCTCGAAGCCGCCGAAGCAGGCCTCCACGTGATCTGTGCGATCACCGAGGGCATTCCGGTTCAGGACATGGTGCGAGTAAGAGCCATCCTCCGCGAGTATCCGCGGTCGGTACTGATCGGTCCCAACTGCCCGGGTGTCATCACGCCTGGCCGACGAGTCTCCGGAGAAGGTCCCGACTCCGTCATTGAAGGTGGCTGCAAGATCGGCATCATGCCCGGCTACATCCATACCGCCAAGGCCGATGCATCGACCGGAAAAGCGGTCGGCGTGATCAGTCGCTCTGGAACCCTCACCTACGAAGCCGTCTGGCAGACCTCAGTGCTCGGGATCGGACAGACTACCTGCGTCGGCATCGGCGGCGATCCCGTCCGAGGAACCGGTTTCATCGATCTCATCGAACGGTTCGAAGGTGATCCCGAAACCGACGGCATCATCGTGATCGGCGAGATCGGCGGCACCGATGAGATCGAGGCCGCCTACTGGATCAAGGAGCATGCGAAGAAGCCGGTGGCGGCCTTCATCGCAGGCCGGACGGCCCCTCCAGGAAAGCGAATGGGACATGCCGGAGCCATCATCGGCGGTACCGAAGACACCGCGGATGCGAAAATCGCGGCGTTCAAGGCCTGCGGAGTCGACGTGGCGGAAAGCCCGGCCGACCTCGGTACCACCATGGCCAAGGCCCTCGGGCTCGAAGTGACGATCTGACGAATCCGTCGGCAGAGGAACAGTGGACACAGTTCGTGGTTCGACGAGATCACCTCGGTTCACACCGACCACACCGATGAGGTCTCGAGCCCCCGTCTACCGTTCCGCGCGGTATCAAGCAGACACTCAGGCCGGACCTGAATGACGATCAACGCGGAGTAGCCTCCAATGGCCGAATCGCCTTTCCATCGATTCACGCATCTTTTTCTGACCTTCGCGCTGCTCACCAGTGGCTCCCTCGTTTCGATCGCTTCGGGTCAGGCGGCTTCGCCATCGACCCCGGCAGTTGAGACTGACACCGCTGATCCCACGAATCCCAACCGACGGATCTCACGGATTGCCATCATTGGCGCCAGCGCCTCCGCGGGATACGGGGTCTACTTCACTCGGAAAGATGAACCGGGCTCGAGCCCGTCGGGAATATCGCTCGCCAAGTTGCTCCGAATCGCCAGCGGCGAGGAGGTGGTTGTGATCGATCTCGGCACCGCGGCATTCTTTTCGAATCCCTCGGGAATCGGAACACGGCTGGTCAATCGGGCGATCCAATCAAAACCGGACATGACGCTCGCGATCGACTATCTGTTTTGGTTCACCTTCGGAACCGTCGGCGTCGAGAACGCCCGGATTCGGACCGTCGAGGATCGGCTGGCGCTCCTCGAGGTTGGGCTCGCCCAACTCGACCGCATCGAAGGCCCGATCCTGGTCGGTGACATCCCTGACATGTCCAGTGCCGTGGGTCGAATGCTCCGTCAGAGCCAGGTTCCTTCTCCAGAAGCACAACAGCGTGCGAATGACCGGATCCGGGCGTGGGTGGCGGCTCGACCGAATGCGAGGTTCTTCCCATTGCGGGAGTTAATCGAGCGACTTCGCAAGGGTGAGGCTTTCGAGATCGCGGGGCAGACCTGGACCGCGAGCGATGCCGCGACACTGATTCTCTCTGATCGACTTCATCCCTCACTCGACGGCTTGATCGCACTGGTCGCCGCCATCGACGAAATTCTCGCGGCAGATGAACTGCTGGCCACGATCAAACCTTCGCTCGAAGTCCACCGTCGGCGACTGCGGGAACGAGTGACCGGGGGAAAAACACCAGAACCAAAGGTGCTGGAAGAGCCGGCCATCACCGAATGACATCACCCGTCAACCCGCGGAGCAAATCGGTCACTTCTTCACGAGCAACGCCTGCAAGGCCTTGCGAGACGAACCGTCCGACTCATCCTCGAGGCAGCGCTGCACCGCGGCACGGCCGGCCCCCCTTCCGAGTACGCGATCGAGGTGCGGCATCAATCGCTCCAGATCCACCGCGGGCATCGGCGAGCGAACCTCCGCAGACAGGAAGGCGATGGTGGCGGGATCGGAGATGCTGTTCAAACGCGGCGTCGCCAGGTGCCAGAGCATGTCTTGCGAATCGCGGCTGCGATTCTCCCGAGAGAGACGACGATAGGCCTCCAGAAACTCAGGCCAGTCCTTCTCGCGGAACAACGACCCGATCACTTCCGCGGCCGCCGCCGCGATCGCCGGCTGATCATCCGATGATTCGATGTTCTTCCAGACCTGCACGGCGATCTTGTCCCGCCCAAGCAATTCGAGCAATCGAATGGCCTCCGCCCCTTGCATCGGGTCGGTCTTGGTTGCCGCCATCGCCGCTTTCGCCAGATCCAGCAGATCGACCCCACCCTGAATGGCAGGCGCATCCACCGCCGGCTTGATGACGCGCAACTGCGGGGGAATCGCCTGCATGAACGGATCCCCGATCGCCGTGATCTTCCAGACACCGTTCATGATGCCTCCCCCAGGCCAGTACCGTCCGGCCAGCAAGAATGGGACGCCTGCCGCGAGCCGTTCAACTACCAGGCTGGGCGGAATGAAGGCGCTCAAGTACGGCTCATCAACGCTTCCGACGTACGCATAGACCCCGCGTTCGAGGAAACGACCACCGACGGTGTCGGGAGTGGCCGGTTGTTTGAGGGAGAACGAATGAATCATCTGGAGCGCAAGCGGTTTTTCCGAGAACGGAATGTCCTGTGGATACGCACGCTGATTCCCGCTGACATGAAAGAGCGTGGGCGAGCCATGTGAGTTCATGAAGAGGACGTCGGCGGGGATCGCCCCCCGAAGGAGCCTCAGCCAAGACGCGAGATCGGCGTCGCCAGTCTCGAAGAAGAGCGAGGCGTACCCGAGTTCGGCGAGGCGCCCCGCCGGCTTCGACACTTCATAGACGTTCCACTGCCCTTCCTTCTCGTAGCCGGAGAACATCCAGATGTTCCGACGGTCCAGAAAGATCGAACTCATCGCCATCACCGCGGCTCGTCCCTCGTCACCGAAGATCCAACCCGCATACCCCCAACGCTGCCCGTCGTCGTTGCGGCAGAGTGCATCCATCGTGGCGTACGGCCCGTCGCCCGGCCCGCGACCTTGCAGTCTTACCTGTGCTGCCACCGGCACGTCCATTCGGCATCGTCCGGGAAGCGACCGGCAGACCGCCACCGCATCGAGATCATCGCCGAGTGCGGACCATTCGTATCCCGTGGACCGAGCGCCGTCGCGAATCATGAGTTCGAGTTCACGGAGCCTCGTCGCTGGAAGTTCTTGGTTCGGCCCGCCGAAATCTCCATCCACGAAGACCAGCGGCAATCCTCTTCCCGCGGCGAGCGCCACGCCCGCGGTCCACGCCGGGTCGTCCATGGATGTCACCACAAAGCCGGGTGGACGCCAGCCGAGTTTCTCGTAGTACTCCCGGAATCCGATCCGCGGGTCGGTGGCACCAAAGGAGATCTTCGCAACCGCCGTGGCGAGTCGTTGCCGCGATTCGAGTTCCTCGGGCAGACGACGCTCGGTCGCTGGGACGACCAGAATCTCATCAGGCTGAAACGCGCGAATGAACTGCGAGGTCCCTGGATCGTCTTCGAAGAGCACCGGCCACTGCCCGAGGGGAGACCATTTCGAGATCTGCTCGAGATAGGTCGCCGCATCCGGAACGAGCACAACGCGAGATGCGACCGGACGATTCCGCTCGCAGAGCATCACCCTCGCGCCAAGAAGCACCGGCCAGGGTGGAGTCGGCGCGACGGCTGCTGGCCCCTGCTCTGGAGTCACCGGAACCGACGGCGAATTCTGGGCGCATGCGGTCGCCACGACGACGGTGCAGAACACCGCAATCAAACAGCCAATCTTCAAATGCATCTGCAAGTTGAACGCTCCCAAGACGATCCGCGCGAGTTTTTCCTTGAATCGATCCCGTGATCGATCTCAGGACAGTAGATACCCGTTGGCCAGTTTCGTGAACGAACGCACTTGATCAGTCTCCCACTGAGCGTCGCGTCCAAGTTCCGATGCGAGAATCGAAGCCGCCCGAGGCGCCGCCTCGATCGCGGCGCTGGCATCGAGCAACAACGAACGGGTTCGACGGGAGAGCGCATCGTCCAGATCGAGCGCCATTTCCTCCCTCGCCGCCCAGACGATCTCGGCACCGGTATACGGAAGATCCGGGTGAATCGGCTCGGCCAGCGCGGGATCCGCTGCTGCGATCTCCAAGATACGGGCGGAATCACTCCCGTACATCCGGTGAGGATCATGGGCAGGGAGATTCGGATCATCGCGTTCGAGGGCGGCGTGAACCTTGAGTTCCTCTGTGATACACGGACGTTCATCGAGTCCGCCCACGGATATCGCGTGCTTGAGAGTGTCCTCTGCCATCTTGCGATAGGTCGTCCACTTGCCACCGACGATCGTCACCACTCCCGCTGAACTCACGAATACCTCATGATTCCGGGAGATCGCCTTGGAATTTCCGGTGTTTCCTCCCGGATGAACGAGCGGCCTTTGACCGGCGAAGACCGACTTCACGTCCGCGCGAGACGGATCTCTGGCGAGATATCGATTCGCATTGCGAAGAATAAAGTCCACCTCGTCCGGCAGTGCTCGTGGCTCGAGGTCCGCCGACTTCATTGGCGTGTCGGTGGTTCCAACCACCACTCGACCATGCCATGGAATCACGAACAACACCCGACCGTCGTCGGTGTGCGGCACCATGATCGCGGTCTCGGACGGTTGGAAGCTCTTATCCAGAACGAGATGAACCCCTTGCGCGGGCTCGATCACTGAATGGCATTCCGGCTCGTCCATGCGGCGGATCTCGTCCGCAAAGATGCCACAGGCGTTGATCACGACC
Organism: uncultured Phycisphaera sp.; assembly: GCA_937919685.1. GTDB lineage: Bacteria > Planctomycetota > Phycisphaerae > Phycisphaerales > SM1A02 > UBA12014. The sequence goes on along the minus strand of CALFOM010000119.1, from coordinate 52,809 downwards.
TTCGCGCGAATCTCGAATTCCTCGTCGCCTCCAACGGCTTCGCGGTCCACGACGCGGACTCCGACGCAGTGATCACCTTCCTTGAGAAGCCCGATGACCCGGCACCTCGTGGCGATCGCGGCGCCGTGATCGGCCGCAGTCATCGCGAGCGCCGCAGCCATTCGAGCATCATCGAACTGACCGTCGTGATACCGCACGCCGCCGCGGAGCCCCTTCGTCTCGACGTTGGGAATTTCGGCGATGGTCTCTTCAGCACTCAGGCTGCGGCTCGGTGCGAGATTCAACTTGCCCGCCAGCAGGTCGTAGGCCTTCAAACCCGCGCCGTAGAACGGCCCCTCCCACCACTTGTATCGGGGAACGATGAAGGGGAGATCGCGAACGATGTGCGGCGCGTTGCGATAGAAGATGCCACGCTCCCGCAATGCCTCGGTGACCAACGAAATGTCCATCTGCTCGAGATAGCGGACACCGCCGTGGACGAGTTTGGTACTCCGGCTGCTCGTGGCCTTCGCGAAATCCTCCGCTTCGACCAACGCCGTCCGGTACCCGCGGCTCGCCGCGTCCACCGCGACCCCCAAACCGGTCGCGCCGCCACCGATCACCAGAACCTCGAAATCCCCGCCACGAAGGCGATCGATCATCTCGGAACGCTTCATGATTCGTCCTCCATCCAGTCGAGCGTCCGCTCGATCGCCTTGTTCCACCAGTACACCAGCTTGCTCCGCTCAGCATCGTCCATCACAGGCTCAAAGACCCGATCGATCTCGTGATGCGATTCGAGATCCTCGAGATTTTTCCATACGCCCGTCGCAAGGCCCGCCATATAGGCCGCGCCAGCCGCCGTGGATTCGGTCATGACCGGTCGCTGGACGGGCACTCCGAGAAGATCCGCCTGGAACTGCATGAGTAAATCGCTCGCACACGCACCGCCATCGACTCGAATCTCCTTGATCGCGATGCCGCTGTCCTTGGTCATGCACTGGAGAATATCGTTGGATCGATAGGCGAGGCTACGGAGCGTCGCCAATGCGATGTGGGCGTCTGACGAACCCCGCGTGAGACCAAGGACCGCACCCCGGGCGTTCGGATCCCAGTAGGGCGCTCCAAGTCCTGCGAACGCTGGGACGACCATCACCCCATCGGTGTCGGCGACGCTTCCCGCGAGGTCGTTGACTTCAGGCGCCGACTTGATGATCTTCAGACCATCACGAAGCCACTGGATGGCCGCTCCGGCGATGAACACGCTGCCTTCGAGGGCATATTCAAGCGGACCGTCCCCGATTTGCCAAGCCACGGTGGTGAGCATTCGCGATGGACTCGGTTTCGGCGTGGTGCCAGTGTGCATCAGCATGAAGCACCCGGTTCCGTAGGTGTTTTTCACCATGCCGTCTCGCGTGCAGAGTTGACCGAAAAGCGCCGCTTGCTGATCCCCCACGATGCCCGCGATGGGAAGTGATGCCCCGAGAAGATCCGCGGCCGACTCTCCGACGACGGCGCTCGACGGCACGACATCGGGAAGGATCTCCCGCGGAACGTCGAAGAGCTGCAAGAGGGATTCGTCCCATTCGCCCGTGTGAATGTTCCACAGGAGCGTCCGACAGGCGTTGCTCGGGTCGGTCGCATGAACCGCGCCGTTGGTGAGTTTCCAGACCAGCCAGCAGTCGATCGTGCCCGCGGCGAGTTCACCGCGCCCCGCCCGCTCGCGGGCGCCAGGCACCTCATCGAGGATCCACTTCAACTTGCTCCCCGAGAAGTACGGATCGAGCACCAGCCCGGTCCGGGCCTGCACGTCTGGTTCATGGCCGTCGGCCTTCAGTTTCTCCGTGAATTCGCTGGTTCTTCGATCCTGCCACACGATCGCGTGGTGGATCGGTTCGCCGGTCTTCCGATCCCAGACCACAATCGTCTCGCGTTGATTCGTGATGCCGATCGCGGCAATCTCGTCGGCGGTGATCCCCGCATTCTTGATCGCAGCGCGAGCCGTTCCGAGTTGCTTTTCCCAGATCTCGGTGGCGTCGTGCTCCACCAGCCCAGGACGGGGAAAGAACTGGGTGAATTCGGTCTGATCGACACCCTTTATGCTGCCGTCCGAATCAAAGACGATCGATCGGCAGCTGCTGGTTCCTTCGTCAAACGCCAGAACGTATTGCTTAGACATCAAGTTGATCCTCCGGAGAACATCCTACGGATTTCACCCGCCGCCGGTCACCCGAGCGACCTGCTCGGGAGACAACGTTGCGAGCACCCTCTGCCGCAGCCGTTCCCGAAGTTCATTCCGTCGAAACACGATCTTCCCGATCTCCTGGCCTCGAGCCTGTTCGGCATCGAACGTCGACCGAACGCCCCCTTCGATCGCGACAACGTCCGGCATGCGCCACATCTCAAGACGCAGCACCTGCAGCCGATCGATGAGCTTCTGCTCCTCTACAAGATGCTCGAGCAGGACGGCCTCGATCCGCCCCATCCGCGCTGAGTCCAGCTCGGGCAGCCGCAACGTTCGCCGTACGACGTCCAACGATGCAGACTCCCTCTGGATCGGGAGGGCACGGTCGAGCATCTCCATTCGAAGTTCAAGGACGGGCCGATGCGCGAGCGCCGGAAGCACCACCTCAATCAGGGCCGTTTCGGTCTTCAATCGACGTCGATCGGATTCGGCATTCGCGAGGATTCTCCGATTGAAACGTGCCTGGATGAACGCTTCGTAGTCCAACTCGGCGTTATTCAAATCGACCGAATCGACGATTTCTTGTCGTGCCTGGGCGAGGCGGATCAGATCGATGCCGTCGTAGGCCGCAAGGATTTCCGCCGTCGCGGGAAGCAATGCCGCCTCCGCGATGGCCCGGGTCGCGGGATCGAAGTGGAGCGACGCGATGATCTCGAAGGGACTCGCCTCCACGGGCTCGGGGCCCGAGGTGAGAAACTCACTCAGAAGCGGTCGCGAAGCGAGGGATCGATCGAAGATTCGCTGGAGTCGAACCGCGTCGAGACCGTGATCGGGGATCGCGGTTCCGAACGCCACGGCGAAGTCCGCGAACAGACGATCATCGAGTTCGATTGCCGTTCCCACTGCTGCTCGATGATCATCGCACTGCGCCAAGGCCTCGATACCGAACGCCTCACCGTCGGCCCAGAGTGTTCGCGCCGCCGCCCGATCGAGGATCGGCGTCACTCCCTTGGACCAGTCGTCGAGATAGTCAACGTGGAGGGAGCGTGCGATGTTTCGGCTGGCCTCGTCCAGACGCAGGATCTCGAGCATCGTTCCCAGCTCGTCGATCGAAATTGGATTGACGGCTTGCGACGATCCTTCGATCGGACCGGACGGTGGATGCTCGTGCGGAATCGCATCGGCGGCGACAACGACGCCTTCACCGGGGATTCGACGGAGCGACTCCTCCGTGTCCACGGGGATCGCCTCGCCGGCAAGCAGCTTCGTTCGGAGGTCCTCCGGAAGCAGAACGAGCAGTGATTCGATCGTCCGCTGCCCAAGGGCGGTTCGTGACTCGACGAGCGGCAACACGGAATCCTCGAATCCCGACTCGCCCATCGAGAGCATCCCCTCGAGCATGGCTCTTACGGTCGCCCGTCCCGCCTCGATCATTCGATCAGTGATCATGTCGTCATTTCGATACCACCCGGTCAGAATCTCCTCGACCGCAGCACCGTCGTCGGATTCCGGGGTCAGGAGCTCGACGACCTTGCGGGCGATCCGAGGTACGTTCGGTCGGAACGGACTGTCTTGAATACCCGCCTCCGGAAACGACCGAGACGCCCAGCGTCGTTTGACCAAGACCCAACGGTCCGGATCGAGTCGGCCTCGCAGCGATCGAGCGGCGTCGACTTCCCGATCCGCGAGCTTCTCCCGTGATTCGAGCACCTTGCCCATACTCTCGGCATAGACCTGGGAAATCACCTCCATCATTGCCTGAACCCGCTCGCGATCGGGGCTGCTCGCTCCATCGCCGTTCATGTCCTCGTCGGAGAGGTCGCCGTAACCTGCCTCGGACAGTTGCTGGGCCACTTCCAAGACCGCTTCCACCGATCGTTCTGCAATCGACTCGACGAGTCGGGGCGCCGCCATCTCGAGCCCACGAAGGACGTCGTCCACCGCGGCGACCTCCGCCACCGTCGGCTCGATCAACCAGAATGCTTCGTCGAGGCCCGAATCCGGGAGGATCCCCCCACCCATGGCTGACGACGCATTGGCCCGTCGTCGGCGGACCAGCCTTGCCCGCTCGACGCCGGCCGTGGGATCGTCTCCGAGCGACGCCGACAACGAGGCGAAGAACCGATCATCGAGGCGATGGACCAGCAAGACAGCAGTCCGCCACGATTCCACGTAGGCCTTCAATGCGTCCAGAGAAGGCATGAAGTTGGTCGCCGCGCGACCGGCGGGGGCCCGCAGGACTCTTCCAAACTCTAGAAATTCGGCGATCTCGTCGTCCCGGATCCGGGCGAAATCCGCGAGATAGTCGTCGTGAATCGCCTCGACCACCAGCCGCTCTGAAGGACCCACCTCGAGATATCGGTCGAGCAGATCGTTCACCTCGCGAAGGCCCATCGGATCGGGGACCTCTCCGGGAGCGCCTTGGCCAGGCGCCACGTCGCGGATGACCAGCACCGCGATGCCGACCGCGACGAGCCGAAGAGCGACGGCGTGAAATCCGGCGAAGAGGTTCGATCTCATGAACGGTCTCCGGCACGTGAACAGGCGTCAAAAAACTCCGAGGACTCTCTGAGCCCTCGGAGTGCGAAAATCCAAACATTGACTCAGGAACTGAAACTAAGTCAGGAACTCAAGGAGCCCAGACCGATGGCTCGGCGCCAGTGACTGACCTGACCGGCATGCATCATGATGTGGTTGTTCATCATGAAGTTCACCGCGGCGCCGCTGGTAGGGAGTCGTTCGGCGAAACCACCACCGAGCGGATTGGCCATCGCGAAAATCTCAGGGGCGATGTCGGGAAGAATGCCAAGGACCGTCTCGTAGCGTTCCTTGAAGTACGGCATGACGACATCCTTGGTTGGATACAGCGCGGCGTCGGCGAGACATTCCTGACCCTGTTCCAGCGGCGCTTCGTCGAACGGGCAGGGGACCACCAGATCGGCACGGTCGAGGAAGCCCGCCAAGACTTTGTTGGGGTAAATCGCCAGATGCCCGTAGAGAAATGCGGGATGGTTCATTCCGTCCATCCCGTGATCATTCCATCGGTCTGCCGGGATGTCAGCGGCAAGTTGCTCGGCGTAACCCAAAGTGTAGGTCGAACACTGACAAATAATGGTTCCGAGTGAAGTGCTGGTTGCGGTCGTCATCTGGAATTTCAACTCCGGTAGTCAAACTTTGAACATGGAATCGGACTCACAATGAGTCGATTCCTCGCGAATCCTCGTGATTCCACCGTGAATGATACCGGTCGTCATCGCAAAGATCCCAGATCGGGATCAACTTCCGATGAAACGATCGAAGACGCCCCTTGCCCAGTCAAGATCCGTGTCGCCTTCGACGATCGCCCGGCCGTCCTCGAATACCAGCATCGAAACCGGGTGGCCGCTGGGGCTCCGCTCACCCTCCAGAACGCCTCGCACCGACGCCGCTCCCCGTTTGAAGTCTCCGTGGGCCGCAAGTACTCGCTCGATCCGGTCGAGATCGAACGAGCTCCGAGTTCTGCCGGGTCGGAGCTGGACCGCATTTCGGCCGCAGAGCATCCTGGCCGACGCGGCTTCGGAATCTAGAAATTCGAAATGGGCATGAACGCAACATGTGCACTCGGGGTTCGATGCCGCCGATGTGTCCATCGCTCGATGCTTGTTCGTCCACAGATCGAACGACCTCAAGGTCCGATCGACTGCGGCGATGTCACCCACGATCAACTTGATGACCTGGGACACCTGATGAGCCGCGACCATTGCGGTCACGCTTCCCAGTACGCCGGCGGTATCGCAGGTCGGCGTCGTTCCGGGCGGCGGTGGCTCGGGAAAGAGACACCGGAGACAGGGCGTGGCTTCCCTGTCGGCCCATTGAATCCTCGCATCCTCCCCGGGTCCTCCGCGGGGAAGGATCGGCATCGTCATACCCTCGGTCGCCACGGCCGCGCCGTAGATGTACGGAATGCCGTTTGCGACCGCGTAGTCGTTGAGGAGATATCTCGTCTCGAAGTTGTCCAGTCCGTCCAGCACGAGATCACACCCGGCTGCGACCGCTCCCACGGTGCCCGCGTCGATGTCCTCGACGAACGCCCGGATCCGCACCGTCGAATTCGCCTGCCCCAATCGAAGTCTCGCAGCTTCGGCCTTTGGAATGCCCCGCTCCGCGTCACGCTCGGTGAAGAGTGTCTGCCGTTGCAGATTTGTCGCTTCGACCACGTCCCGATCCACAATCACCAGCGTCCCCACCCCGGCGCGGCAGAGCAGATCGGCAGCGACGGTCCCCAAGGCACCGCAGCCTGCGATCAACACCGTTGAGTCCCGAAGTCGTTCCTGACCTCGCTCACCGATTCCGGGGAGCAGGGTCTGACGGTGATACCGGGGATCTGAAGACATGCTCGAAGCGTAGCGTCCACAGGCCCAATCCGGCCAATGGAAATTCGGCATGAAAGAACTCCGCCTCGCATGATGCGAGGCGGAGTTGATTCGTTCTTCGGTCTTCCTCGGGCCCTTGAGTCGATCCGGCAGATCAACCGCCGGGATTGGAACGCCATGAATCGGCCGCGGCATCGAGTGCGAGATGATCGTCCGGAAGGATCGCAGACCCGGCCCCCTTGTTTGCCGGATACCACGGCGCGATCGCTTCGATCGCGGCCAGCAGTTCTTCGGTAGCGGCGGGATCAAGGTTCTGAGCCGCCTTCATCGCCCCGACCGAGATTCGGTGGAATGCCGCCAACTGCCCGTGATACTTCTCTCGAGCCGCATCACCCGAGCCAGCCGCAGGCGCCTTTACCCGCTGAGCCAGGAAATACCACGCGACGGTGTTTTGGAGTTTTCGACCATGCTCCTCCTTGATCATGGCCCATCGAGCGATGGTGTTCAGATGGGCCCCGTTGCTCGAGATCGGAACGTCCTTCGACAAGGCTACGATCTGTGCGGAAGCCTTCTGAATCGTCCTCGCGTCCAGCCGCATCCGCTCGACTTCGGCGTGGTCGTCGTAGATTCCACAGGGAATCTCACAATGAGCCGACAACGACGCCGCGACCGAAGCGCGAGCGGTTTCGATGACGCTCCGGACGTCCGGAGCGGCTGCATCAAGTACGTTGACCGCCAGTAGGCCGCCGGCGATGGTGCTGGCGACGATGCCGGCAAGGGTAGTATTCTTCATGATCGGGATCTCCTCGAGTGAATCGTAAAGACCCGGAGCGTAACGACGGACCACCGGACGAGTCGAAATCTTCGCTCCCGGATGCGGTTCCGAAGCATCCCGACTGGGGAGCGAACCTCTCCGAACGCCGCCGACAAAACGCCGTCGAACTCGTCGAAACTCGGATCCGCGAAATCCAAGCCATTCTCTCGAAGACGATCCCTGAATCGGGTGTCATGACCGGATCGGCGACCTGTGCGGAAGTCCGGCTGGCGGAGACCGATGCCGCACATCGTTACCTCCGAGTCGCCTTCATGGCCCGCCGCGACCTGATCGACGAGGTCCGGGCGGCGCTCCTGGGCAACCAATTTAAGGACGCGGCTCCGGGAAGCGATCTCTCGATCATCCGAATCGCGCATGCGAATGGCCGACGACCCCACTACGTGGTCTGCGAAGGAAGCCGCGATCGACTCGACGGCCCCGATGCTCCTCATCCAATCAGTGCCGATGGACGCGTGCTTCGCCAACGTCGACTCGCGGCCGCGATGCGCCCTCCATCATTCGTCATGAGTCGGATCCGGGAAATCCCCTCGGCCCGAGGAGTCGATACCGAGACTCTGGAAGTGCAGATCTTCGACGAAGACGACGACGGAAGCGACGGTCTGCACGAGCGTGCTGCTTACGATTCGAAGCCGGAATGAGCCGATCTCAAATCCGCAAAAAAGAACACGGGCCGAATCTTGTGGAAGATCCGGCCCGCGGCATATTCGTGGAGATCGCGGGATGCGATCAGCGATTGCGACCGAAGTGGGCGAAGGCACGGTTCGCTTCGGCCATTCGGTGGGTGTTCTCGCGGGTCGTGACCGACTTGCCTTCGTTGTGGGCGGCGTCCCAGAGTTCCTTGGCAAGGCGCAGGTGGATCGGCTTGCCTCGTTCTTCACGAGCCGAGACGATGATCCAACGGAAGGTCAGCGACTGCTGGCGGCGACGGTTCAACTGCATCGGAACCTGATAGTTCGCGCCACCGACCCGCTTCGATCGGACTTCGACCTGCGGCCGGACGTTGTCGAGTGCCAGATGGAAGACCTCGAGGGCGGTCTCCGGAAGGTCCGGAGCCTTGCCGTCGTCGAGTCGCTTCTGGATCTCGTCGAATGCGTTGTAGACCACGCGAATCGCGGTGGACTTATTGCCACCGTGCATCATGCAGTTGATGAATCGTGAAAGAACCAGATCTCCGTAGCGGGGATCAGGCTTGAGTTGCATGTCAGACTTGGTGATACGACCGGACATTAATTGGACTCCTTCCGGCTCGTCCGCTCCGGGCCCTCTCTTTCGAGGGTTCGGAACCTTCGTTCATCGCGACCTGGGACTTGGTGATTCCCGGGGTCTCGGGGGTCGCGATTACTTGCCGAAAAACTGGTTTTTCATCCGCCGGTCGCCGCGACGTTCGCCGCGATCCGTCGAATGCTGGGGGTGGGACCAGATGGTCCCGTTGAATCACTTCTTGGCGCGCTTCACGCCGTACTTCGATCGGCCCTGCCGACGACCATCGACGCCGAGGCAGTCGAGGGAGCCGCGGACGACGTGGTACCGGACGCCGGGAAGGTCACGGACTCGACCACCACGCACGAGCACAATGGAATGCTCCTGCAGGTTGTGTCCTTCGCCACCGATGTACGCCGTGACTTCCTTGCCGTTGGAGAGACGAACACGAGCCACCTTGCGAAGCGCCGAGTTGGGCTTCTTGGGAGTGACGGTTCGAACCTGAAGGCATACACCGCGTCGCTGAGGACAGGCGTCAAGGTCCTTGACCTTCGACTTGGTGGGCTGATGACGGCGGGGATTGCGAACGAGCTGGTTGATGGTCGGCATGCGGGGTCTCTGTCGGACGGTCGATCACGACGCTCGGAAAATGAGCAGCGAGTCGAGAAAATGAGCAGGTCGAGTCGAGTCGAGAAGGATACCGAGACTCCGCCAAGAGGGCAAGGCTCAAACCGCCCGAAGGCCGCCCTCCTCTGGTGCCCGAAACCCCATCTTCATCACCATCTAGGACACCGTCCCGCCCACACTGCGGATTCCGTCCTTGACGAGTTCGTCGCATCGCTCGTTGCCGAGATGCCCCGTATGCCCACGGACCCACGTAAAAGTGAGTTCCAACTGCTGGGAAAGTGCATCCAACTCCTTCCAGAGATCGACGTTGAGCACCGGTTTGGCGGGTTTCCCTGCCTTCATCCAGCCTCGTTTCTTCCACCCCGGCATCCAGTCCTGGAGCCCCTGGAGCACGTATTTACTGTCTGCAATGAGCTCCAAGCTTGGTTTGACCCCACCCGAAACCTCCAAGGCAGCCTCAAAACCGCGAATCACCGCGGTCATCTCCATCCGATTGTTGGTGGAATCAGCCTCTCCCCCGAATCGCTCGGTCATCTGACCGTCGCCCGAGGCAAGAATGAAGGCCCATCCTCCCGGTCCTGGATTTGGTGACGCGCCGCCGTCTGTGAACAACTTAAAAGCGGGTTTCGACATGAATCTTCCGGCCCCGAGAGTGATGAATCCTTGACACCCCATCGGGGTCAACGTACCTTACCCAATTCTCGCTCTCAGACCGCTTTGCGGGGATGAGAAGCCCGATTCCGGCTTTTCGAGCCCCTCAGGAAAACTGCCGATGCTCCCATCACTCAGACAATCCCCCGGTCGTACCCGACGTCGCCGCGCTCATGATGCGATCGAGCGAACCCACACTGTCCTCTGCGCCAATTGTGGTGCCGCCAAGCGCCCTCACCATGCTTGTCGCGAGTGCGGCTATGTTCGACCAGGCCTTCAGGTAAAGCCGACCAAGCCGTCGTCCTGATCGGTTCGGGACGCCTCGTACTACTTCTTAAGTTCGGAACGGATACGCTGCCCCTATGCGGATAGGCGTCGACGTGACGGGCGGTGACAACGCCCCGCACGAAATTCTCAAAGGTTCCTTCGATGCGCTCGATCGCCTCGAAGCCACTGACCAACTCGTTCTCGCCGGAGACGAAGAGGCGATCCGTGAAGCCTTAGTCGAGCGTGGTGTCAACGACGATCGAATCGAGATCCTCGCGTGCGAGGAAACCATCGGAATGAACGAATCACCGGTAGAGGCGGTTCGAACGAAACGAAAAAGCTCGATCGCCCTGCTCTCCAGATTGGGCGGACCCAAGGGTGGAGACAATCGTCTCGACTGCTGGATCTCTGCTGGCAACACTGGCGCCTGCGTCACCGCGGCACAGATGAACATGCGGCGGCTTCGCAACGTGCATCGTCCGGGGATCGCCGTCACGATTCCGACCTTCAGTGGTCCGATCGTCCTCCTCGACGTCGGTGCAAACATCGAGCCGAAGCCCCACCACCTGGCCCAGTACGGCGTGATGGGTTCGATCTACGCGCAGCGGATCCTCGGAATCGACTCTCCACGAGTCGGCCTGATGAACGTGGGCGGCGAGGAAGCCAAGGGCACCGCCGACCTCAAGTTCGCTCGGGATATGCTCCGCGACGCGGAGGGGACCAACTTCATCGGCTATGTCGAGGGCCGTGGCGTCTTCGATGGCGACGCAGACGTGGTCGTGACCGACGGCATCGTCGGAAACGTGATGATCAAGCTGGCGGAAGGTCTGTCGGCTGGGATTTTCAAGGCGATCGCCAGCGAGGTCTTCGAGATCGACCCCGAACTCGCGATGCGATTCGAGCCTGTGGTCAAGAGCCTCTACAAAAAGCACGACTACCACGAATACGGCGGGGCTCCGCTGCTGGGTGTCAACGGGGTCTGCATGATCGTCCACGGCTCGGCGGTCGGCCGGACCATCACCAATGCCATTCTCCGAGGCCGGGAATTCGTCCTGAGCGGCGTCAACGAGAAGATCACGGAAGCGCTCGCGACCGTGGGCCAGCCAGCGATCAGTAACGAGGCCGGGAAAGAAATCCAGACATGAATCACGTCGCCCTGACTGCGGGATTTACCCGCGGTGTGCGAATCGCGGGAACCGGCTCGGCGGTACCCGACGGAATTCTGACCAACGACGATCTGGCCCGCATGGTCGACACCAGCGACGAGTGGATCCAGCAGCGAACTGGAATCAAGGAACGCCGGATCTGCGATAAGCCCCGCGAGGGCACGCTGACCCTCTCCCGCCTCGCAGTCCAACGAGCTCTGGAGGACGCCGGAGTCGACGGATCCAGTCTCGACCTCGTCATCGTCGCTTCGGTGACCGGCGAAATGTCATGCCCTTCGCTCGCATGCCGGATCGCCGGCGAGATTGGCGCGACGCCCGCGGGCGCCTTCGACGTCGTGGCCGCTTGCAGCGGCTTCGTCTACGCCATGAATCTCGCAGACAGCCTGATCCGAGTCGGACGTGCCAACCGAATCGCGATCGTGGGCTGCGACTGCATGAGCTCGATCATCGACTACGACGATCGCTCGGTCTCGATCCTCTTCGGCGATGCTGCGGGATCCGCGATTCTCGAGGCGGATGACGACCCCACCAAGGGCTCGATCTACCAGACCATGGAAGCTGACGGTAGCGGCTGGAAGGCGCTCTACATCCCTCGACGCGAGATCGATGTCGCACCCGGTGATGAAGAAAACCCCATCAAACTCGGCTGCCTGCGAATGAACGGCCGCGAGGTCTACAAGTTCGCGGTCACCCGCTTCCAGAGGGCGATCAAGGACGCGCTCGAGAAGACCGGCCTCGCTCCCGATGAAATCGGCGCCTACATCTGCCACCAGTCGAACGCCCGCATTATTGAGAGCGCCGTCGAAAAACTCGGACTTCCCAGCGAGAAGGTGTTCGTGAACATCGACAAGTTCGGGAACAGTTCCGCCGGTTCCGTCGGCCTGTGTCTCGATCAGATGAGAAAGTCTGGTCGCATCGATGAATCGAAACCCACGATGCTGGTCGCGTTCGGCGGCGGCATGACCTGGGCCAGTTCGGTCTGGCGACACTGACCGATCGCCGATGGATCTATAGGGCAGGATCGATCGAGAACGACCATCGAAAGAACTTGCGGGTCGATCAGACTTGAACAACCGATATTCCTCATTGATCATCTTGCCGCTGATTCTTCCGAAGACCGATGGAGATCTCCGTCATGCACAAACCGAACGTCGTCCTTCTTTGCCCTGGACAGGGCGCTCAGATCATCGGCATGGGCCAGCGCTGGATGGAAGCCCATCCCGCCGCCGCGCAGACTTTTGCCGCCGCCGATGAAGTCGTGGATCTCGGCGGTAACGGCTCCCTGACGAGCCTCTGTTTCGACGGGCCGGCCGAATCCTTGAATCGAACTGATGTCAGCCAGCCGGCACTCTTCACGGCTGCGGTCGCCAGTTTTCAAGGGCTCCTCGATCGCTGGGGAGGCGCCGACCTTTTCGCCACCCTTGGACTCTCGCTTGGCGAATACACCGCGCTCCACCTTGCAGGGGCCTTCGGATTCCGCGACGGCCTAAAACTCGTCGCCACCCGCGGCCGCCTCATGCAGGAAGCCGCCGAAGCCTCAGACGGCGGCATGGTCGCCCTGATCGGGGCGGATGAAGATCAGGCCAACGAAGTCTGTGACGCCGCCCGAGGAGACGACGTTCTCGTTCCCGCGAACTTCAATGCGACCGGTCAGATTGTCATTTCCGGATCCAGAACCGCCTGCGAGCGGGCCGTGACAGCCGCCGGCGAAATGCGGCTCCGAGCGACTTCGCTTTCCGTGGCAGGGGCCTTCCACAGCCCCCTGATGGCCCCCGCAGCCCAAGGAATGGCCAAAGCCCTCGAAGAAATCGATTTTCAACCGCTTTCCACGATCGTCTACTCCAATGTCACCGGGAAGCCACATGATCCGGACAATCCGGAACTTCTCAAGGTTCGGTTGATCGAACAACTGACGACCCCGGTACGATGGTCATCGAACTGTTTGGATCTCGTCCGTACGATTTCGGAGTTTCCGGAATCTGATCGGCCGAGAATCCATGAACTGGCCCCCGGCAAGGTGCTCAAGGGGCTTTTCCGCCGAATCGACAAAACCGTGGAGGTCACCAGCCATGACCAACCGGATCCTACGCTCGACCACTCGAATGTTTCGTGATCTCGCCAACCTGACCGCGCTGACCGCCGTGTCGCTCGGACTCGTCGCATGCGGATCCGAGCCCCCACCGCCTGCAGCTGCCCCCGTGGCGAAGCGAGCGCCTGCCCCGCCGCCGCCGCCCCCGGCGCCGACGGTGACGCCGATCGCCGACTTGATGGCCCGGTACGACATCGATCCTCGGGTCAACCTGTCCGAAGATCTCGCCCCGGACAACGACGCAGGACGCATTGCCGTCCTGAGGTTCTTTGACGCATTCGCTCGCGGCGACGCTGGCCGACTCGACGGCATGCTGTCGGGGATGGACGCCTTTATTCTCGAAGAGATGACCGCTTCGGGCGAATGGGAAGCCGCGACGTCCAACATCATCGGCATCGACGTCCGAACCGCAAATCACCCCGTCGTGGGCGAGTGTGCCCTCGCCGTCTTCATGGTCGACAACCGGTTCGAACCGCAACTGTGGGCCTATGAGATCACCGGTGATCCCGCCGCAGATGGCGCCGAGTTCGATGCACAGCCCTCGCCCCCGAACATGATGGATCGACTGAGCGGAGATGACTGGATCACCGCGTGGTTCGACATCCTCGGCGAAGAGATGGCCAGAGCGACCGCACCGGATGAGATCGTGGAGATCCCGAGTCAGGACTTCACCGAAGAGGACACCGGCAGCAGTTCCATGGGGACTCCCGCTGGCGGACCTGGCGGAGGTGGCAACGCTCCCGGAAAGCGAAAGCGCCCCAAGGGACCGAAGATTGACCCGAACCCGGGCTTCGCCCCAAGCGGCAACTGAGCGACTTCAGTCGCTGGACATCCAAACAGAGCACGACGCGGCCTCCAAGACGGGGGCCGCGTTTCTTATGTTTTTATGGATGAACCGCCCGCCGAGGAATCGCCACGGCGGACTCCCTGACCATCCATCGAGGGGCTGAGATTCCAGAGCGTTTCAGCCTGAGCGTCCACGACGGGAACCTCGCTCCCGCGACAGGGATCAGGATGATCTGTACAATTCCGACCCGACCTGACTTCCCGGAACATCAGGAATCGGGCCTTCTCCGGCTCTTGACCAGCCGCATTCTTCCCAATGGAGCCCGCTCATCGACACCCGCCTTGCCATCGTCACCGGCGCCAGCCGCGGCCTCGGCCGCGCCATCGCCCTTCAACTCGCTGCAGACGGCATGCATGTGGTGGCGATCGCCCGATCCGCGGATCCGCTCGAATCACTGGTGGAGGAGATTGGCGAAGCAGGTGGACGAGCGGAATTCCGAATCTGCGACATTAGCCAAGGCAATGCCCTCGGCGAACTGATCGAAGAGGTCGCAGAGAATGCCGGACGCCTCGATGTGCTGGTCAATAACGCCGGCATTACCCGCGACGGCCTGCTCCTTCGCATGAGCGACGCCGACTTTGATGACGTCCTGAACGTCAATCTCCGATCGGCATTCGTCGCCTGTCGCGCCGCGGCACGTCCGATGATGAAGGGCCGCTACGGGAGAATCATCAACATCGGCTCCGTGAGCGGAATCACCGGCAACCCCGGTCAGGTGAACTACTCCGCCGCCAAGGCCGGCCTGATCGGACTCACCAAGACCGTGGCCAAGGAACTGGGTGGAAAAGGCGTGACCGCCAACGTGGTCGCACCGGGATTCATCAAGACCGAAATGACCGAAGCCCTGATTCCCCATCTCGAACAGGAGATGACCAAGCGAATCGCGACCCGACGGCTGGGAGAGACCACAGATGTCTCCGCGGCTGTGTCCTATCTTGCCTCTGAAGGGGCCTCCTACGTCACCGGGCAGGTCCTGGTGGTTGACGGGGGTCTCGCGCTCTGACTGCACCCCGGCGCCCGGCGCCGAAAATCGAGGCTAGCCTCCCACAGGGGGAGGCGATCCTCCGCTATCATTCCAATCAATTGCGATGGCCCCGGAAGGGCCTCGTTGGAGACCGAACCGTGACCGAAGCTGAGATCGAAACCAAAGTGATCGATATCGTTGCTGAACAGATGGGCGTCGACCGCGCCGAAATCTCGCGAACGACGAGTTTCACGAACGACCTCAACGCAGACAGTCTCGACACCGTCGAACTCGTCATGGAGTTCGAGGACGAGTTCGAGACCTCTATTCCAGACGAGCACGCCGAGAAGATCCAAACCGTCGGCGAAGCGATCGAATTCATCAAGCAGAACCTGAACAAGGCTGACTGACCTTTCGATCACCGGCGGCGAGAGTCTCCGGTGATTCAAAGGCGGAATGCTCCCCCTGCCCATGAAGACCATCACCCTCCGAAGGGTCGTCATCACCGGTCTCGGTGCCGTCACCGACCTCGGGCTCGACGTCGATTCGACGTGGGAAGGCATGGTGTCCGGAAAAACCGGCATCGGCCCGATCACCGCGTTCGAACAAGATGACGAGTGGACCACCCGCTTCGCCGGAGAAGTCAAGAATTTTGACTATTCCAAGGTGGCGGACGTCCGCGAGGCCAGACGTATGGATCGGGCAAGCCTGCTCGGACTCGTGGCCGCTGAGGAAGCGGCTCACGATTGCGGGATCGACTTCGCGTCCGGTGATCCGGATCGTCGTGGCGTCGCGATCGGCTCCGGCATCGGTGGCATCATCACGATCGAAGTCGGGCTCCAGAAACTCGAACGATCTAGCCCAAGGAAGATCAGCCCGTTTACCGTCCCGAAACTGATGGTCAACGCCTGCGCCGGAAACGTGTCGATCCGACACAACCTTCGCGGTGCCAATATCGCCACCGCGACCGCGTGCGCTACCGGCGGACATTCGCTCGGAGCCGCCTTCCAGTTGATTCAACGAGGTGACGCGGACGTTATGTTCGCCGGCGGGACGGAGGCGGCGGTAAGCCGACTCTGCATCGGGTCCTTCGGGACAATGAAGGCACTTTCGACCAGGAACGATGCGCCCGAAGAGGCGTCTCGCCCCTTCGACCGTGATCGAGACGGATTCGTACTCGCGGAAGGTGCGGCCGTCCTGATCTTGGAAGAACTGGAAATCGCCAAGGCACGGGGCGCGAGGATCTACGGCGAAATCATCGGTTACGCCAGCAGCGGCGACGCGCACCACATCGCTGCCCCGGAAGAAAGCGGAATCGGTGCGACCAAGGCCATGAAGTGGGCCCTCCGAGATGCCGAAATCGCCCCGGAACAGATCGGATACATCAACGCCCACGGAACCTCCACCCCCCTCGGCGACGCTGCCGAGGTCTATGCGGTGAAATCCGTCTTCGGCGACCATGCCAAGAAACTTGCCATGAGCTCGACGAAGTCGATGACCGGCCATGCCCTCGGCGCTGCCGGAGGCATTGAATCAGTCGCAGTCATCAAGGCCCTCGAGAACGGCATCCTGCCCCCGACGATGAATCTTGAGAATCCCGACGATGGCTTCGACCTCGACTTCGTCCCGAATGCTGCCCGCGAGCAACAGGTCGAATACGCGCTCAACAACTCCTTCGGCTTTGGTGGTCACAACGTCAGTCTGGTCTTTAGCCGATATCGCGGCGACTGACCCCACCCCCCTCAGACTCGCCGCTCGAGTTGCCCTCATTCGCTGACCACTCCAGACCTCGATCCGCTCACGGCTCGCGGAGACTTCACGTCACGGAATTCGAGATGTCGGTGAAACACTGCCGCCGGAACGTGATCCTTCGTTAAACCACCCGATCACCCGGAACCAGGGACTCCGAAATCACCTCGGATCTTCGGCCATCCGGGCTCATCGAGTAGATCTCAACGACCCCTGCTGCCCCCGTGGTCGAGATCGTTCGAATCAGGAGTACACCCGATGCCCTTGCGAAGCCGATGAAGGAAGGGCCGGAATCCAGATTCAACGTCCGAGAATGAACGCCAAGCTCATGACCTCCAACCTCCACTCCATCCTCTCGCTCGAAGTGCCCTTGATCGTGGAAATCTCGCAAAGGCGAATGCCCTTGGCCGAAGCGGTGCATCTCGTGCGCGGTGCGATCGTCGAGTTTCCCCAAGCAAGCAACGGCGAACTGCGGATTCTGATCAACAACAAGGCCATCGGCACCGGCACTGCGGTGAAAGTTGGCGAGAACTTCGGCGTTCGAGTCTCGGCGGTCGGCGACATGACCAGTCGCGTCGAAGCCCTGAAAAGCTGAAGTTTCAGAGATCCCTCGTGTTCGAGCCTATCGGTCTGCAGTGAGCTCGAGGTCGGGTCGATCTCCTTCAGGTGACGATCAACCTCCTCGATTCAAAAGAGAGCCCATAGATGCCCCGTGACCTCCCTGTCGGCAATGGCAGCATGCTCGTCGCTTTCGACGAGCATTATCGCGTACGAGACCTCTACTGGCCGCATGTCGGCATGCCGAATCACACTGGTGGTCATCCCCAGCGATTCGGCGTCTGGGCCGACGGCGAGTTCGCCTGGATCGACGACTCGGAGTGGATTCGGGATATGCGGTACAAGCCCGACACCCTCGTGACCGAGGTTCACCTCGAGCATCCGAGGCTAGGGTTGGAGCTGATCTGCCACGACACTGTCGACCATGTTCACCCGGTCTACTTCCGAACCGTCGAAGTCTTTGATCGGCGAGGTCGAGATCGAGACGTTCGCATCTTCTTCCATCATGACATCTCGGTGAACGAGTCGGCGATCGGTGACACCGTCAACTACGACCCGCGGACCAAAGGCCTCGTCCATTACAAGGACGACACCTACTTCCTTATCAACGGCCGAAACGACAATGGTTGGGGAATCGATCAGTGGGCGACCGGCCAGAAGAGGATCGGAGACGCTGAAGGAACCTGGCGTGACGCCGAGGACGGACTGTTGGGTCGAAACCCTATCGCGCAGGGATCCGTCGACTCGACGGTCGGTTTCAATCTGACCGTTCCACCGAACGGCAAGGCCAATCTCGTCTACTGGCTCGCTGCGGGGCGGACCTACAGCGAAGTTTCCGGTCTGGACGACCGGATCCGAACTTCAAGTCCACAACGGATGATCGACCGCACGGAGGCCTATTGGAAGTTGTTCGCCGACATCCGACGGCCGGACCTTGAGGAGATCGACGAAGACCTCCGTGATCTCTTTGTCCGAAGCCTCCTCGTGGTGCGAACTCAGATCGACGATGGCGGCGGGATCATCGCCGCAAACGACTATGACATCACGCATATGGGCGGCGACACCTATTCGTACGTGTGGCCACGAGATGGCGCGCTGGTGGCCAACGCGCTCGATCTGGTCGGCCGACATGCGGTGAGCCACGAATTCTTCCGATTCGCGGCAAGAGTCGTGGAACCCGACGGATACTTCCTTCACAAGTACAACCCGAACGGCACCCTCGCCTCCAGTTGGCATCCGTGGATCATCGACGGCAAGAAGTCGCTGCCCATTCAGCAGGATGAGACGGCGCTGGTCACGTGGGCGCTGCGGCAGCACATCGATCTCTCCGGCGACATCGAGTTCCTCAAGGAGGTCCACGAGCCACTGGTCGAACGACCCGCGAAGTGGATGCTCGAGTACCGGGACCACAACGGCCTTCCCAAGCCGAGCTGGGATCTGTGGGAGGAACGCCACGGCGTCCACCTCTTCACGGTCGCCGCCACCATCGGAGCGCTCGACGCCGCAGCATCTTTCGCGAGGGAACTCGGCGAGTTCGATCGAGCCGCCGAATTCGCAGAAGGCGCTGATCGGATGCGTGGATCACTCCTACGGCACATGTGGTGTCCCGAACGCCAGCGATTCGCGAGGTGCGCGTTCCTTCTCGAAGATGGAAGCTACCGGCTGGATCTGACCGCGGATGCGTCGGCCTATGCGCTCTTTGCCTTCGGCGCTCTTCCTCCCGACGATTCCCGCGTTGAACAGCACATGATGACCATTCGTAGCGAACTCTGGGTCCACACCGATATCGGCGGCATCGCTCGGTACTCCGATGATCCCTACCACCGCGTAGTACACGGACAGGATCAGAAAGTCCCAGGAAATCCCTGGGCAATCTGCACGCTCTGGTACGCAAAGTGGCTGATCGCCCGTGCTCGAACCCTCAAATCACTCGAGGAGGCTGTGCCCTACCTCCGATGGTGCCGCGACCGGGCCCTTCCCTCGGGCATCCTCGCAGAGCAGTTCGATCCGCGCGACGGCCGTTCACTTTCCGTCAGTCCGCTTACTTGGAGTCACGCAACGGTGCTTTCGACTTGGATCAACTTCCTCAACAAAAGACGTGAGTTGCGATCACTGGCAGACGTCGGTTCCGTGAATCCCGCCCACTCATCGGACTCCGCCGTTTCGATCGATTGAACCGTCGATCCCCGACGCAAAACGAATAAACCCTCCCGCGGCGACTTGGTCGCTTCGGGAGGGTTCATTCAAAGAACCAAGCGGAGAATCGAGTCTCAATCTCTGCTGGTGAACGCGGCGAGGTAGAAGATCAGCCGCATGGCTTCGAGATAGATCCAGGCGATGGTCACGATGAGACCGAACGCCACATACCACTCGGACTCCTTGGCAGCGCCGGCGGCGACGAGTTCCTCGGCCCGCCGAAAGTCGATGATCAGCCACATCGACGCCAAAAGGAGGAGTGCGCCACTGATGCCGAGACCGATCAACGCGGAGCTCCCACCATCGAACGCGGCGGCAGGGTTCATGAACGGAACACTCACCCCGAAGAAGCTCACCACGAACGAGAGCAGCATCGCCACCATCACGCCGACCGTCGCGACCATGACCACTCGGGTGAAGAGCGGGCCACCGGTGAGAATGCCAGCCTTGAAGAGTCCGAGCATCGCGATCAGCACGCCGGCCGTCACAAGGAACGCCTGCAGCACGATTCCGCCGGGAACCACGATCTCACGGCTCGCGAGAATGTTCTCGAACATGACCGCGATCCCGCCCAACATGAATCCCTGGCACGCCGAGTAGACAAACCCGACATTTCGGGCCATGCGGGCACTACCTCGGATCAGGAAGAACGATCCGAAGACGACCGCCATCGAAATCAGAGTCACCGGCCAGAGCAGTCCGGGATTCGCCTGGATCGTGGCGTAGCCTCCGGCTCCGGCGATGGCAAGCACGAATGCGAACATCCCCGTCTTGTTGATGATGCCCGAGATCGAAGCGGTTTCGGCCACTGCAGAATCAGTCCACCAGTCGGCGTTGCGAATCGTCTCTTCACCAAAGGCTGGATTGCTTGACTTGAGCATGCTGGCGTGGTCTCCCATGAAAAGTTTGAACGGCGTAAATCTAGGCCTCCCAGAGAGGTGCCCGATTATCGAATCGCCTCGAAGCATATCGGCCTGATCGCTCGGAAACCACAAGTACGAGCAATACCACCCCACTCCGGGCTTCTCCGGCCTTCTTCGGCCTTCTCTGGGCTGCTCTCGCTGGGGTGGACGGGCGGCCCTCAAGAACTCGTTACGTTTTACGGTGAGGACTCTCGTCGTGTTTGATCCCTGCAAGGCAGGGATTTCACAAGCATCTGGTGAAAGGAGCAGCGTCCAATGGCGGTACTGGTCACTGGTGCAACTGGCATGTTTGGCGCCCGCGTCACGGAAATACTCGCCCGATCGGGTGTTGAGGTGCTGGCGATGACCAGAAGCCGGGAACGGGCCGAGAAACTGACTCGGGGAACCGTGACCGGGGTGGTCGCGGATCTCGATGATCCATCGAGCCTTTCCGCCGTGATGGAACAGGCCCAACGCATGTTTCTGGTCAGCCCGATGCACTCTGATCTGGGGCGTCGCGAAGTCACCGCCATCAAGGCCGCAGCGGCGCATCGCCTCACACACGTGGTCAAGTTGTACGGTGCCGTACGCCATGAAGGTGACCAACTGGATACCCAGCATCAGCTGTCCATCGACGCATTGCGAGAATCAGGCGTGACGTGGACGCTCGTGTCGCCGCAGACTGTGATGGAGACAAACCTCTTTGGTCAGATTGAGGGAATTCGACAGGCACGCAGCATGTACGGATCCGCAGGGGACGGTCGTATCGGGATGGTGGCCCTCGACGATTGCGCTGAAGTCGCGGCCCACGCGCTGCAGTCGGAGCCGGAGGCATGGTCGCAACGGAATCTTGAGATCACCGGCCCCGCCGCCTTGACCTACGCGGAGATTGCCGCGGAGTTATCCAAGGGATTCGGGTGCGAGATCAACTATGTCGACATGCTCGAAGATGATTTTGCCGCGATGCTCATCGAAAACGGTGTTCCGGCTGTGGATCTCGATTTGCTGATTCTCTGCCACTTCCGGCAGATGCGGGCGGGCAATGCTTCACTGGTGAACGACACCTTCCAGTCGGTCATGGGTCGACCCGCAACGTCAGTCCAGGAATGGGCCAAGGCCCACCGGGACGCATTTGGTCTTTCAGACGATTGAGTCGCACCGCGCCTAACCTACGCCGCGATGGATGTGGGTTTGGCTCCATACCCGGCATTGTTCCGCGAGGGTTGTTGAAAAGCCCCTGTGGGCAGGTTCAACCGTCGTGGATGGTGATGAACTCTGTGGCGTCGTTGTCGATGAGGTATTCGCGGGGGCCGCTTTGGTCCCCTACTCGGCCAAGCCTTACAGAAGTTCTGCGGCGATCGAAGCCAATTCGCTCCGCTCCGTGCGATCGAGCGTGACGTGCCCCGCAATCGGATGACGCTTCATCCGCTCGATCACGTGGCTCAACCCGTTACTCGATGAATCGAGATAGGGGCTGTCAATCTGGCCGATGTCGCCGCAGAGAATAATCTTCGTCCCCTCGCCGACCCGACTGACGATGGTTCGGACCTCATGCGGCGAGAGATTTTGCGCTTCGTCCACCAGCATGAACTGATGAGGTATTGATCGGCCGCGGATGTAGGTGATGGGCTCAAGAATCACGCGGCCGGTGGCCAGTAATTGGTCAAGCCGTTGCTCCGCAGTATGACTGTCCGCGTCGTTGGACTGACCACCTCGAGTGGAGAGCAGGTAGGCGAGATTGTCGAAGATCGGTTGCATCCACATCGCGAGCTTCTCGTCCTTGTCACCCGGTAGATAGCCGATGTCGCGACCGAGCGGCATGATGGGTCGGGCGGTCAGGATCTTGTCGTATCGCTCCTCCTTGAGAAGTTTCTGCATGCCAGCCGCCAGCGCGAGCAACGTCTTGCCCGAGCCCGCTGGGCCGATCATCGTGACCAGTCGAACGTCATCGTCCAGCAGCAGATCAAGGGCCATCTTCTGCTGCAGATTACGGGCCATGATCCCCTGCACCGGCTTTCGCGGTCCGGTCACCGGAATGACGTGCCCGGTATCCGCAAGGATCCTCGCCAGCCCGGTGTGCGATTCGTCACCCTCATCCACCAGCATGAGGAACTGATTCGGAAACAATTCGGGCTTGGAGAGGACGTTTCCGTCGTCGTCGATGGTGCTGGCGTAGGTCTCGATTTGACTGACGTGGATCTGCCGCTCGTCGTAGAGCTCGTCGATCAACGCGCCAGGAACCACCAATGTGACCCAACCGGTATAGAGCCAGTCGGCTTCGACTCGATCAGCGCCGAAGTCCTCAGCTCGGATACCGAGCGCATCACACTTCACCCTGGCGTTGATGTCCTTCGAGATGAAGATTGTCTCGCAACCCGAATCATGAAGTTCATTGACTACGCCGAGAATCCGATTGTCCGCGACGTCGAGATCGAGCGAGAACGGCCGGGTTCGGTCGCAGGAGTGGATCCGTACCGAACCACCCTGGTCATTCCATTCGACGCCTTCCAACAGACGTCCCCGTCCTCGCAACTCATCGAGCGATCGGATCGTCTGACGAGCGTTTCGACCGGTCTCATCATTGTTCTTCTTGAATCGATCCAGTTCCTCGATGACGGTGAGTGGTATCACCACCTCGTGCTCGGCGAATTTGAAGAGCGAACTCGGATTGTGAAGGAGGACGTTGGTATCGAGGATGAAGCACTTGCGGTCCTTCGCAATCTTGCTCCTCTCCGACTCGCCGGATGCGGGTTTTTCTCCCGTGGGCTCGCTGGTCCGAATCGGGGTCGGGGACGCTTCAGCCGAATCACTCAAGGCAGGATCCTCCGTGCTGGGCCTGGAATTCGTCTCGCGGGAAGCGGTCTCGCCGGTTCCGTCCGGCAGAGGTACGCCACGCTCCCCCATTGAAGAGTAGCCCGCGACTCGCGAATTGTCTCCGGGATCGTGTGAAGATCAGGCACATGCCCCGCCTTCCCTCAGATTCCCGAAACGCTTACGCTCTTCTCTATGGCCACCACATCTGACATCGCCGCCCTCACCGCCATCATGCAGCGGATCGCCCCCGTTCAGCTCGCCGAGGATTGGGACAACGTCGGACTTCTGGTCGGGTCGACCGGGGACCTGGCTCGACGAGTGCTTCTCTGTATCGATCTGACCGAAGCGGTTCTCGACGAAGCCGTTCGCAAGAAGATTGATGCGATCGTCGCCTACCACCCCCCAATCTTCTCCCCGAGAAAGACGATCACCAACGCGGATGCGGGCGGACGGATCCTGCTGCGGGCAATCGCCTCGGGCATCGCAATCCACTCCCCCCACACCGCCGCGGACGCGGCACCGAACGGGGTCAACGACTGGCTCGCGGACGGCGTGGGCGACGGAGAACGCCGAGCATTGATCCCCGCCGAGGAACTCCCCGCGTCGGAAAAAATCAAGATCATCACCTACGGCCCCCGTGAGTCGGTCGACCCTATTCGCCAGGGCCTCGCGGCCATCGGGGCCGGCATCATCGGCGAGTATGAGTTTTGCTCGATCGAACTCGCGGCCGTAGGCACGTATCGGGGCGGCGAGCAGTCGCATCCGGTTCGAGGCCAGCGGGGACGACTGGAGCGAGTCGAAGAAGTTCGTCTTGAGATGGTCTGTGGAGATCGCGACCTCGCCACCGCAATCGAACGTCTCCGTTCACTCCACCCCTACGAAGAGCCGCCGATCGAAATCTACCGCCAGGCGGCGCGTCCGAATCAGGCCATCGGGGCAGGCCGAAGGGTCGCACTCGAACGCGGCGCCACCGTCGAGACCATCACCGAGCGATTGCGAGACCACTTGGGAACCGATCGCTTCGCCAACCACGACGTTGATCGACGTCGCCGGCACGAGGTGATCGGATTATGTGCGGGGAGCGGTGCTGAACTGCTCGACCTTGCCATCGATCAAGGATGCACGCTCTTCGTCACTGGAGAGCTCAAGCATCACGACGTATTGCACGCTAGCAGCCGCGGTTGTGGCGTGATCCTCGCAGGTCACACCAACACCGAGCGAGGCTGGCTGAAAGTTCTTCGTCGCAGGCTCCGCGACGAGCTGAATGCGGATATCTCGATCAGCCGCGTGGACGTTGATCCGCTTCGCACCGCCTGAACGAATGGGTCAGACCGACGTCTCTTCGAACGACTCAAACATCTTCGCTCGGTCGGCACGGGTCATGCCGAACCACAGCCAGTGGGCGGCGGCACTGAAGTCGTCGACGATGACCAGAATCGCTGGCAACACGAGAAGCGTCAGGAAGGTCGAGCTCATCAGTCCGAAGGTGATCGAAATCGCCATCGGGATCAGGAACCGTGCCTGAAAACTCTGCTCGAGCATCAACGGCGTCAACCCGAGCACCGTGGTGATCGTGGTGAGGAGAATGGGACGCAACCGGCGCTGCCCCGCATCCACGAGCGCATCGGAGAGCGGAAGCCCCGCTTCGATGTTCTTGTTGAGAAACTCAACGAGAATGAGCGAGTTGTTCACCACGATGCCCGCGAGCGCGACGACGCCGATCAGGCTCAGGAAGGTGAGTTCGAATCCCAGCAGCCAGTGCCCCCAGATCACGCCGATCAAAGCGAAGGGGATCGCAAGCATTACCGCGAAGGGCTGGATGTAACTTGCAAACAGCCATGCGAGGATGACGTAGATCATCAAGCACGCCGCCAACATGGCGATTGGGAGCGACGCGAAAGCATCGATGACATCCTGCTGTCGACCGCCACTGTCGATCGAGGTGCCGCGATGTTCGAGTCGGATCGCTTCCAGGGCCGGAGTCATCGACGCGACGACCTGCTCCGGGTTCGTGAGGGCGTCGACATCCGCGGTGACCGAGACTGCTCGCCGTCGATCGATTCGCCGGATGGTCGCTCGACCTTCGGACTCCTCGATCCTCGCGATCTCCGCGAGCGGGATCGACCGACCGTCCCGCGTCGTGATCCACATCTGCTCGACGCCTCCGAGATCTCTCCGGAATTCCGCGTCGAAAGAGACCCGCACGTCGATGTCTTCTCGAGTCTCGCTGAAGACGTGGGCGTCGATGCCGTATACGGCGCCCCGCACCTGCTGCGCCACTTCGGCCACCGTGATGCCGAGCGACGCCGCACCTGGGAGCAACTTGATGCGGAGCTCACGCTGGGCAACTTCGTCGTCGTCAGAGATGCCGTAGACGCCTTCATAGGTGGCGAGCAGCGCCTGAACCTTCTCGACTGCAGCATCGATCTCGACCCGGTCGTTGCCGGAAACCTCGAAGGTGATGTCCGGCCCACCAGGACCCCCGTCAATCTCCCGCCAGAAGATCTGGTCCGCTTCGGTGAGATCCCCTGCCGCCTTCCGGATCGAGTCAATGATCTCGGCGCTCGGTCGGTCTCGTCTTTCGATCGGCGAGAGCTCAAAGAAAATCTGCGCGATCGAACTCGACCCAGGATTGGCCAAGCCGGTATTGAGATCGAAACTCCGTCCCAATGCGAGGCTGGTGAACTCCACTTCCGGCTGCGAGCGGGCCGCGGCTTCGATCCTCAAGGCGATTCGTTTGGTCGCCGCAAGCTCCGTCCCCGTCGGCATCTTGAGGTCGACCACCACGTTCTCGGTGTCCTCGGTCGGCAGGAAGACGAACGGAACCCGTCCGCCGGTATACATCCCGATCGAGATCGCCAGCAGACAGAGGGCGATCGAGGCGGCGATCCACCGGTACTTGACGCTCTTGGATGCGATGCGACCGTAGAACCTCGTGGCCGGTTCCACCACGTTTCGGTCCCGCCACTCCGCGAATCGATCCGCGACACCGAAGATGCCGGTACCACGACTCTGAACCATGCCCTTGAGCGCGTGGACCATGTGCGATGGAAGAATCAACATCGATTCGACAAGGCTGATCGAAAGGGCGCAGAAGACCACCATCGGAAGGGCGCCGAGTAGTTTTCCGATGCTTCCACTGATGAAGGTCAATGGAAGAAACGCGACGATCGTGGTGAGAACGGTTCCGACCACTGGCCAGAAGACCTGATTCCCTCCACGAGTCGCGGCATCGACCGGACTTTCGCCCAGACCCCCCCGCGCGGTGATGTTTTCGCTCACCACGATCGCGTCGTCGGTAAGCATCCCAAGCGTCACCAGAAGACCGAACATGGTGAGCAGGTTCAAGGTGACGCCGAGGGCCGTCATGGCCAGAAGGGTTCCGCAGATCGCGGTGAACAGGCCCACCATGACCCAGAACGCGACCCGGAGATTCAATGCCAGAAGCAGCGCCAGAAAGACCAACCCGGCGCCCTGGACGGCGTTCCGCGAGAGCAGCTCGAGCCGCCCCTGAATGAACCGCGAGAGATCGTTGTGGGCGACCAGCCCGGCCGCGAGTGGCTCCGGCCGATCAAGACCGAGCTGATAGGCCTGCCATTCCGAAGTTCCCATCGGACGGGCCCAGACCGGCCCGGTGAAGGGCTCGCCTCGCCTTCCCGCGACATAGGCGTAGGCCATCCGGGCGATTGCAACGGCATCCTGCGATCCCGTCTTAAAGATCGTCATGCTCGTCGCCGGCTTCCCCTCGAACAGCTCTTCCACCTCGACGTCGGCGAAGCCGTCGCGCACCGTCGCGAGATCACCGACCCGGAGCATCTCACCCTCACCGCCCGCGCGGACCACGATCGACTCGATCGCCTCCGCCCGTTCCTCCACGCCCATGGTCCGAACGTTGACGTTCCCACCGGGGCCACGGATCGCACCGCTGGGGAGTTCGAGCATCCAGGCCCGAATCGCCTCTGCGACCGCGGTCACCGGAAGTGCGTTCTCGATCAGACGATCGGGATCGACTGCCACCCTGATCTCATAATCCCGCAACCCCGAGATTTGCAGCGACCCCATCCCCGGAAGCGATTCCAGATCGTCGATCATCGATCGCATTGAGGTCTTCAGGACCCGCTCATCGATGTCCCCGAAGAGCGTAAGAATGATGACCGGAAGATTCGGTTCGAATTCCACCACCCGGATCCGCTCCGCATCACTCGGAAGATCCGAAAGTCGCTCGATGGAACGTTCGACATCGGCGATCGCCTTCGTGACATCCGTTCCTTCCTCGAACTTCACGACAATGATGCCCGCACCCTCGCTGACCGTGGACTCCATCCGTCGAACTTCCTGAACCGTACCGATGGCGTCCTCGACCTTGCGGGCCATCGACTCCTCGAGTTCCTTCGGAGTCGCCCCTGGATAAACGAGTTCCACCCTCGCGGCTTCCGGATCGATCTCCGGGAAGAACTCTCGGCGCATCGAGAGGCCGGCGTAAATCCCACCGAGAATCAACGTCATCATCAAGAGGTTCGCGGGAACAGGGCGTCGCGCGCCGAAGGACGGAAGGCTCACGGCAGGGATCCAACCGAATCGTCGTCGGTATCATCATCACTCACGTACCGAGGCTGGACCGCGATTCCGTCGGGAAGCAATCGCGAACCATCGACCACGATCGATGCACCTTCGGGAAGTGGATTCGCCAGCACCATCCACTGCCGATCGTTCAATCCGGAATTCGGTCGTTCGCCCGCGATTCCAAACAGTGATTCGACCTGAATGCTTCTGATCCGCCCGTCTTCGATCAACATAATGCGTTGATGTCGGACCGATCGTCTGGGCACGACGCTGCGGGACACCGTCTCCTGTTCATGGACCGTCCCACTGACGAACAGCCCGGGCACGATCCGATCCGATCCCCCATCGATTTCGACGAAGACCGTCATCGTCCTTGTTGCGGCATCGTCGATCGGGGAGATCCGGGTCACTTCGGCTTCGATCGGCTCCGCGATCACGGTTCGATTGACGACGACCCGATCGCCCACCTTCACTCTTCCGCGACACGATGCGGGAATCCGGAGCTGAAGTTCGAGGCGGACGGGATCGACAACGCGGGCCACCGGAGTTCCTACCACGACCTGCTCGCCAACCTCGGCCATGACCTCCGAGAGGAGACCGGCGATCGGCGCCGTGACAGTGCAACGTTCGACCTGCTCGAGGGCGAGACGATGCGTGGCGAGAAGACCATCTCGTTTCGCGGTGGACGACTTTCTCCGCACCGGCATCAGCGACTGCAGCTCCTCGAGTGTGATCAAGGCACCTCGGGCGACCAGTCTTCGCTGTTCCGCGGCATCGATCTCCCGGGCGACCGCGGCACCCTTGGCCGCGGCGTCCTTCACACGCTGCAGGTCCACCTCCGAAAGTTCGAGATCCCGAGTCGCCACGCTCCGACGTTCGACGAGAACCCGTTCCTGGGTATCGAGGCGAGCGACCTCCGCCTCGACCTCCGCAAGTTGTTCTGTGATCCTCGAGGCGGCTTCGACGTAGTCGTAATCTCGCAACTGGGCGATCACCTGCCCCACCGAGACCGGGAGGCCGACCTCGATTCCGTCCGGAATCGACACCACCGTGGAAACGACTTCGGCGGGAACCGTGGCCGAATTGAGGGCGCGAACGGTTCCGAATCCACTCCACTGCCGGACCACCGGTTCCAGCGGAACTTTGATCGCCCGCACCTTGACCGTCTGTTCGCCGACCTCCACCCGAGCGGCAGTCGGGCTCGAGTTGGTCAGGACCACCGCAACCACGACTCCGGTGGCGATCACGACTCCGCACACCAAGACTCTGGTGATGACTGAAACGGCGACATCTCGGCGAAACTGGGTCACGATGACGAATCCGGGAGGAGAAGGAGCAACGACGAAGGAACAGGCCGTTGGCATCGGCGTGTAATCGCCATACCCGACAAATGATCGTCCCCGAGGCCGGACCCGGAATGGTACCCGCAACCGCCGAGTTCGCCGTGGAGCGTTACTCTTCGCTGCATGACAAGTTCCGATTCGAATTCCGCTCCGACTCTTGCAGACGTCGCCAAAGTCGCAGCCCTTTCCCGACTCGCCCTCGACCCGGATGCGCTCGATTCCGCCAGGGGAGACCTACTGGCTATTCTCCAGCACGTGGCCAATCTTCAGACCCTCGATGTGGAGGGTGTGGAGCCGATGCCAAAGCCGCAAGACACGGTGAATCGCCTCGCGGAGGATGTCCCCGGCCCATCACTGGATCGAGATGTCCTTCTGGCGATGGCACCAAAGACCGAAGGCCACTTCATCGCCGTTCCGAAGGTACTCGGGGAGGGCGGAGCCTGACCGCTCGCGAATCGAACCGATGACCACACCTTCCACCGACCCCAATTCCAGTTCGTTCTTCGATCCAGGCGACGACCTCACCACGAGGGTCCAAAGCGTTCGAGACGGCAAGACGACCACGAGCCTCCGACTTGAGTCGATGCTCACCGCGGCCGAGTCCACCAATCCATCGCTTCATGCGTTTCACGAAGTCCTCACCGACTTCGCCCGAGCAACCGCGGCATCGGTCGACGCTCGCCTCGCCGCGGGTGAGGACCCTGGCCCGCTGGCAGGATCCGTCATCGCAGTGAAGGACAATATCTGCACGACCGAAGGCCGCACGACCTGCGGTTCTCGCATGCTCGAGAACTACCGCTCTCCCTTCGACGCGACCGTGATCACCCGACTCCTTGACGCCGGCGCCACCCTGATCGGCAAGACCAACATGGACGAGTTCGCAATGGGCTCCTCGACAGAAACCTGCGCCTGGGGTCCGGTGCGGAATCCCCACGGGATTAACCGCGTTCCCGGTGGCTCGAGCGGCGGAAGTGCGGTGGCGGTCGCAGCAGGGATCGCTGACGCCGCACTCGGCTCCGACACCGGTGGTTCGATCCGTCAGCCCGCCGCCTTCTGCGGTTGCGTCGGGTTCAAGCCAACCTACGGGCGGATCTCGCGATTTGGGCTGGTCGCCTTCGGTTCCAGTCTCGACCAGATCGGACCGCTCACTCGAAGCGTCCGTGATGCCGCAGCGATCTACGAAGTGCTTGCGGGCGTTGATTCGAACGACGCCACCACCTCCGATCTCCCCGTCGAGCCTTCAATGGCGGACGGCCCTTTCGATCCGGCTTCCTTACGGGTTGGGATTCCACGCGAGCACTACACGACTCGGAATCATCCCGGGGTTACCGAGAGGCTTGAACGGATCATTGATTCGCTTCGCGCCGTCGGCGCGACGATCATAGACATTGATCTCCCTCTCACCGACTACGGCATCTCGACCTACTACGTCATCGCACCGGCGGAAGCGAGCAGCAACCTCTCGAGATACGACGGCATCCGCTACGGGTATCGCGCTGATCCCCGCCCCGGAGAGGGCCTCGAAGAGCTCTACGCCCGCACCAGAAGCGAGGGATTCGGCCCGGAAGTACAGCGGCGAATCATGCTCGGCACCTACGTTCTGAGCGCTGGATACTACGGCGCCTATTACAAGCGAGCCCTTCAGGTACGACGCCTGATCAAGCAAGAGTTTGATGCCGCCTTTACCAAATGCGACGTCCTTCTCGGCCCGACGTCGCCGCATCCCGCGTTCCAGATCGGCGCCAAACTCGAACCAATCTCGATGTATCTCAACGACGTCTACACCGTCAACGCGAACATCGCCGGAATTCCAGCGATCTCTATTCCCGGCGGCATGGTCGAAGAAAACGGCGAAGCTCTTCCGATTGGACTGCAACTTCAAGCACCGGCATTCCACGAGACGAGCCTACTTCGAATCGCGTCCACCATCGAGTCGCTGGTCCGATCCGCCTGACTCGGTCACCGTCGTCGTCTGATTGGAGCCTTGCCGATCACTCCTGATCGGTCGAGACGTCGCGAACTTTTGCTGGCAACGGCGTTCGGCCCCATGCCCGCAGCGCCTCATCGAACGCCGTACCAAGGGCCGACGCCTTCTCAGGCAGGGGAAAGGTTCCCGCCCAAGCCTTCCAGGAAAGGACTTTGGGGTCGGGCTCGCGTCGAACCTCGATCCGCGCAGGCTGATCATCGAGCATCATGAGTTCGATCTGGTACTTCTCCGGTTCGAATTTACTAGAGAGAGGAGTTCCGCCCGACTTCTTGACCGCGGCTTCGAGGATTCGCACCGCCTGGACACCTTCCACTTCCGCGCGAGCTGATTCCCTCCGATGCGTGGTGGATCCCGCGAAGAAGGTGTCGTTCGACCAGAGCAGACCATTGATGGAATCAAGCAGCCTTGAAGCAGGTTCCGCCACGTCATCACCGGGAATCAGATATTCCACTTTGGAAAGTGCCGTCATTCGGCGCAGATCGATGCTCGCCACGGCCTCCTGACCACCGGGGTCGAGGAACGTCACCGAAGCGACCGCGGGAATGAAGGTCTGCTTCATCAGTGCCATCTCGACCGTGGGAGCGGCGGTCATGATTGCACGGGGAACATCCTCAAAACGCACGCCGAACTCGGCGACGCAAAGCGGCGCAGTCTCGCCGAACACGGCGCCGCGAAGGGCGTCCATGACTTCAGTCCGCTGTGCATCATCGAGAACAACCGAAGCCCACCGATCATCGATCCCAGCGGCGCTGGTCACGCCCGATGCGGCGAAGCTCTGATTGGAGGCCGCCGCGGGCGGGCGATTGCTGCTGCAACCACCGTTGGCCATGGCGAGGGATGCCACGACGCCACCGGCGGCCGAACGGAGAATCAGTTTTTGAAGAGTCGATTGGGGCATCACCGGCGATGGTACTCCGATGCCCGGGCCCTGAAGGTCCACGCCGTCGGAACCCGTCTCACCGCAGAACGGGAAACATTGAACCCCCAGCCGACCGCTGACTCTAGGTCGTCCGATAATCTGAATTGGAGGAGAGTTCAGGGTGATTTCGAGCCTGGTGGGTGCCAGAGGACGTATCGCCTCTGCTTCGGCTCCGGAAACAGTCGATATCAAGTGATGGAGACTGCGGACAGACCATTCTCAAAAAGGTGATTCCGACCGCGCCCCTCCGCTAAAATCCGACCGAGCCGAAAACCGACCGATCTTTCACCTCGATCGACCGAGAAGAGGACTGCAGCAATCGGAATCCTGTCCCGCATTTTCAAACCCCGTTCGACCCGACGGAGCCGAATCTCGGCTGCGATCCGCCCCAAAGGGCCGACCGTCAGCGAGATCGCGCGGCAGCCGCTCTTCGTTCATGGGATCCTCGTCGTCGTGGCGACCGCGATGCTCTTGACCTTGGTCACCACCTGGGCGCGGACCCGTCCCCGGGTTTGGCCTGGCGAAGTCGCCACGAACAGCCTCGTGAATCCACTCGCTTTCAGCGTGCTTGATAACGCGGAGACTCAGCGACGCCGAGACGAGGCACGCCGCGCGGCACCACGGTTCTACAACGCCGACCAGACCTACCTCGCCGACCTTCGAGCGAAGTTGATGGGGCTGCCGGTCGCGGTTCGTTCTGCCCTGATCCTCGACGACGTCGATCCAGGACTGCAGGACCAGTTCGGACTCACCGACGCGTCCCTTTCCGTGCTGCAGCGATACCAGACCCCCGATGGCCCGTCGCCGACCTGGCGTGAATCGGTGGACGAATTCGTCGATGCCCTCTGGCAGAACGAGCCTTTGCTGGAGACGCTTGAGTTTCAGAAATTCACGACCGTGTCGACCCGGAAGGTCCTCCCGCCTGCCCCGATCGAACTCGCGGCGATCGATCCCGCTCCTGCGGACGATGCAAATGCCTCAGATGAAGAGACGACATCGACCCCGGCCGGCGGCGGGGCCCTCACCTCTGAAGTTCCGGATCGATCCACTGCCGTGACGGTGCTGCGGGCAATCGAACTCGTCCCGGATGGAATGACCACCGGCGTTCGTCAGCGGCTGATCAAACTCGCCCGCTATTCCGGATTTCCTCCGGATGCCGCCGCGATCATCATCGCCGCGATCATCAACCGCCCTGGTCCGACCGTGCTCTTTGATCCGGCGGCCACCACGCTCGCCGCGAACGCCGCCGCCGCCCGAGTCGCAGACGTGTTCACCGAACACGCCGCCGGCGAGGTCATCTACGCACGCGGGGACGTACTCGATTCGTCACGCATCGAGATTGGCGGGCTGGCGCTCGCCAACGCACTTGAGAAAGGCGGAATCCGTGGGACCTGGAGTCGGATCGCTGGCTGGATGTTCCTCTCACTGGTCGTGGTCATCCTTCTGGCCGGACATGGAACCACGTTCTATCCCCGCATCGCGCGAAGCACGGCACGGCTGACTGCGGTGCTTCTCCTGCTCGTCGGATGCACGGCGCTCGGCACCTTCTTCGCGGTCGCGTTCCCTCGACTGACGCCTTTCGGGGCGGCCCTCGCGATCTCCATTCTCGCCATCACCTTGGCGCTGGTCTACGACCGCCGGATCGCGATCTTCGCCGGCCTGCTCGGTTCGGTCGCGATCACGGTCGCGATCGGCGGTTACACCACCTATGCGATCGGCCTGCTTGCGGTCAGTTCAAGTTTGGCGTTCCAACTTGAGGAGATTCCGAATCGCGGCACATTCGTCAGGGCCTCGGTGCTTTCAGGGATCACCACCGTGGTCGTGTTCCTCGCTCAGGGACTCGCCGCCATTCCACTCGACGCCACCGGTGCTCCCATGCAAGTCATGGTGCAGGCCGCTTTTGCCGGAGCCGGCACGCTCTTCGCCGGGTTCTTCATGCTCGGGATCATGCCAAGCATCGAGAAGCTCTTTGGCATCACGACCGGACTCACCCTCGCAGAACTTCGGGACACCCGACAACCCCTTCTTCGGGAACTTCAGGCCCGGGCACCAGGCACTTACAACCACTCGCTCGCCGTCGCCTCGATCGCCGAGAACGCCTCCGAAGCGATCGGTGCCGACAGCCGTCTGGTCTACGTCGGCGGTCTTTATCACGACGTCGGCAAACTGAACAAACCCGAGTACTTCATCGAAAACCAGGGCGGCGGCAACAACAAGCACAACAAACTCAGCCCGGCGATGAGCCTTCTGGTGATCATCGGCCACGTCAAGGACGGTCTCGAACTCGCTCAAGAGTACGGCCTGCCGAAGGTGCTCCGACACTTCATCGAAAGCCATCACGGCACCTCGCTCGTCGAGTACTTCTTCCACGCCGCACGCGAAAAAGCCGCGGACGAGGGCGGCGCCGTCGACGAATTCGAGTTTCGCTATCCCGGCCCGAAACCAAAGACCCGCGAGGCCGCGATCCTTCTGCTCTGCGACGGCATCGAAAGCGCCACTCGCGCTATGAACGATCCGACGCCGAGTCGGATCGAATCGCTCGTGAGAAAGATGAGTCGACGCCGCCTTGATGACGGCCAACTCAACGATTCGAACCTGACTTTTCGGGACCTGCGAGTGATCGAGGACTCGATCATCAAGAGCCTCTGCGCGATCTACCACTCTCGAATCTCTTATCCGGGCGCGCGGGAGGAGCGGGATCAACGCGACGAGGGCGGAGTACTCGCGACCGTCGGCACGGGGAGCTAACCGCCGGGCCAATCAGAGGCCCAGACGCGTCGATCCACCAGAGATCGCATGGGTTTCGCCATCGCAAGCTCGGCGGAGACCACTCGATCGCACCAGTGGCCACGGCGAATCCGCGTCGACGCCTCATACACGTGAAAGTGGACCTCGCGATGCGTGAGCAATCGCTTGAAGGTCTCGACCTGGCGAAGATCGTCGACCTTGAACCCGAGGCCTGAAGCGATCGCCGGCACCTCCAGGGGATCGGCGGACTCGACGGATGGAAGTTCCCAGAGTCCGGCCCAGATTCCTCGAAGGGGCCGCTGACGGAGGAGCACCCGATCGTCACGCCGTAGCACGACGGGGTAGAGATGAACGATTCGTCGAGCCGGTCGGCTCTTTGGACGAGGCATCGACGCCGCCCTACCGGACCGGAATGCGGCGCAACATGTTTGCACGGGGCATCGATCGCAAGACGGGAGCCTGGGCGTGCAGACCGTCGCCCCGAGTTCCATCAGGCTCTCGTTCAAGACTCCGGGTGACTTCGCCGCCCCGACGAGTGCATCGGCGGTCTCCCAGCACCGCTTGACGAGAGCGGGATCGTCCGCCGCCGCATCGATCGCTTCAAGACGAGCGACGACTCGAATGACATTGCCGTCGACGATCGGGGTTCGGCAGTCGAAGGCGATCGATGCGATCGACCCTGCGGTGTACCGACCAATGCCGGGCAACGCGAGCAGGGCCTCGGTCGAAGAAGGCACCTCTCCATCGTGGACATCGCAGATCCGAACCGCAGCCGCATAAAGAAGCCTAGCCCGGCGGTAATAGCCCAGTCCCTCCCAGGCGGCCACGACGACATTCTCACCGGCGGCAGCCATCGTGCGAGCGTCGGGAAATCGACCGACAAACGACTCAAACCGTTCGGCGACCCGCGAGGCCTGTGTCTGCTGGAGCATCAATTCGCTTACCAGTGTTCGCCATGGAGTCCGATTCCGACGCCATGGGAGGTCTCGACGATGACTGGGGAACCACCTCTCAAGACCCTGAGCGGTCGTTTCAGCATCAAGAAACGGTTCGACCGGTGGAAGGCCGACCTCGAATCTCGCTTGTGCAGGTGAACCAGGCATGAGGGCATTGTGGCCCAAGAACCCGACCCCGAGGGGAACCGTGGGAACATGGCTGCGAATCCCGCCTTGCGGGGGCCTCGGACTCGGGGTAGCCTCCGTTATTCTCGAAGGTATGAAGGTAGGCCGGTCCGGCCTCCTCGTACCGCTGTTCGACCACGACCGGGCCTTCGGCCCAGGAGATCCAGATCCGATGGCGAAGATGTTTTATTCGGCCGAAGAGGCCGCTGGCAAGCTCGGGAAGTCCGTGGACGAGCTCATGGACATGGCAAAGAGCGGCGAACTCCAGTCCTTTAAACAGGACAACGCCGACATGTTCCGCGTCGAACAGATCGACATGATGATCTCGTCGACCGACGACACCGACGACATCGGCGACCTGTCCATCAATCTCGATGACAGCGGCGAAGCCGACTCGCTGGGCCTGAGCGGTTCGGCGCCCGGCATCGACGGCGACGAAGTCTCGCTCGAGATGAGCGGAGAGATCGGACTCGAAGATTCCAACACCGCCGGTGCCGATGACAGTTTCCTTGCTGGAAGTGGCATGGGAACGGGTATCAGCGCATTCGAGAGCGAAGCCTCGGGCGATGACCTTCTCAATGATGACCTTTCACTGGAGACCGTCGGCAGTGGAAGCGGCTTGCTCGACCTCACCCGTGAGTCGGACGACACCTCGCTTGGTGCCGAACTCCTCGACGAGGTCTACTCCAATGATGACGACCCGGCGATCCCCGCAAGTTCGAGCGGCCTCTTCGAGGCGGCCGGCGCAGAGAGTGGCGGAAACAATCTTGGTGGCGGCATGCCCATCGGCGGCGTTCCAATGATCATCGAGACCTACGACGGCGGCTGGTCCGGCCTCGGTGTCGGCATGGGAATCGTCGCAGTGGCTTCTCTCTGCCTCGTCGCCCTGATGGCTTTCGTCGGTGCCAGCGGCACTCTTCCCGCACTCGCGGAAATGATGACCAGCAGCATGATGATCTGGTTCGGCGGGCTCGTCGGCGGGCTCATCATCTTCGGCCTCCTCGGCTTCTTCATCGGCAAGGCTTCCGAGTGATCCATCGGGTCCGGGCATTGCCCAGAGCCGACCGACGTCAACTTCGATTGGGCACCGCTCCGTGCTTCTGAGCAGCTATGGCCGACGCGAATGGGGAATCGCGACCGTGATCGCGGTCTTGATCGCGATCCCTGCGGTCCTCGTCGGCCTGTGGTGGAGCCTCATCCCCATCGTGATCTGCTGGATCGCAGTCGCCGGCTTCTTCCGAGATCCGCTCGGCAGGCGACCTGCCACTCAGGACCCTCATGATCTGATCTCGCCGGCAGACGGGAAGATCAGTCTGGTGGAGCGACTAGACAGTCATGAAGCGACCGACGGACAGCCGGCAGTCCTGGTCCGAATCTTCCTCAGCGTGCTGGATGTCCACATCAATCGGGCTCCATGCGACGCAGAAGTCATCTCGATCACGCATCGGCCGGGGCGATATCTGGATGCCCGTTCCGAGGAATCGGCAAAGGTCAATGAATCGAATCTGATCGTCTTCAAGTCAGAAGATGGGGAGCCGATCGGAGTCCGACAGGTCTCCGGAGCCATCGCGAGGAGAATCGTCTGCCCGCTCGCGGCCGGTGATCGCGTCGGCCGCGGCGATCGATTCGGGATGATTAAGTTCGGCTCCACCACCGAGTTGATCGTTCGTGATCGGCCTGGCGTCGAGGTCCTCGTCTCGAAGGGGCAACGAGTGACCGGTGGAGTCACCGTGCTTCTCCGTCAGCCCGCTTCAGGCTCGAGTCCGACCGCCGTTTCCTGATCCATCCAATCCAAACTCACTTGAGACGATTCCGGCCGCGGGTCGCTCAGGCGGCGAGGTCGTCCCAGCCGAGGTCGTCTTCTTCATCGACGGCTTCCTCAGGCCAAGCGTTCTCCAATCGATTGTGGACGCGAATGAGCGTGGCGAGTTGCTCCGCGAGGATCTCCCGCAATGCATCGAGCGTCTGAGCGACGGAGTCCTCGAAGGGTTCGACCGTACTTCGGAAGAGGAACATCACCGCAAGGCATTCGCCGTCGAAGTGACATGGAACAGCGACCATTTCGATGTCCGTCGAGACGTCTGAGCCAAGTTCGCACTCGGCGATGAATTCGCCCGCATCCTCGAATCGAAGCACGTCGGCGTGCTCGGATATGGCCGGACAGGCTTCGTCGCAAAGCCGCTTGAGCATGGGTTCGACGGTCTTCCGAGGAAGATCACAGTTGACGTAGGCTCCGAGCCCGAAGGACTCATCGCCTCCCGCGAGATAGACGGCGGCGTTCGTCGGCCCTGTCTTGACCAGCAGATATTCGAGGGCGGTGCGAAGAAGGTCCTCGACGTCGAGCTCCTGCCGAATGAGCGTGCGGAACTCGCTGCACATGGCCACCTCGTCGAGTTGACGCTCGTGGTCTGACGTGGAGGTCGGATCGACGACAAAGGATTCCGTGGCTTCCACTTCCGCCAACGAGTCCTGAGCGCCCTCAATGCCGCCGGATTCGGCATCGATGCGTTGGCTCAGACTGCGAAGCCGGTGCATTCGATCCTCTCGCTCGACGCGCTCGATGCTCCGGGTCGCAGCGAGACTGATTCGTTCCTCGACATCCTCTGCGCTCAACGTCCCGGCCAGAAAGTCGACAGCGCCCACCTGCATCGCCTTGGTCAGATCCTTGACCCCGACGGAAGCGGCGGCGAAGACCATGGACGCATGAGGCTGGAGACGACGGATGTCGTCGGTCAATTTCAAGTCGACGTCGTCGGCGGCAATCAGGATCACTTCGCAACGGTCTGCAAGCAGCCGCCCGCGAAACTCCTCGATGTCGTTCGCCACCGTGCAATGATAGGTCCGATCGGCCGCCTCAAGCAGCGCCGCAAGGGTCAGTGTCTCGGGACGGGAGGCGCAGACCAGTATCCGGTACTGCGAACTTTTCATTCCATCCGAGGACTGTGTGTTCATGCCGGGCATCTCAGGCTCGAAGTTCATCGTTGACTCTCCTGCTCCTGCTCGTCCGCTTTACGTAGCGGTTCGAGCCGTTTCATCCGTACTCTGGATCGGAAGAGACACCACAAGGCATCCCCCCCTTCGGATCGGTTGTGCACCGAGGCCGAGCCTCCATGCGCTTCCACGATTCGACGGACGACTGCGAGGCCTATAGGCCGGTCCGCCGTCCGGCGGTCTTCTGGCTGAAGAAGGGATCAAACACGTCTTCAAGCGCTGCTCGCCCGAATCCCGGCCCGTCATCCTCAAACCAAAGAGACCATCGGCGATCCAGCGGGTCAATTGAACCTCTCATGCGAATACACACGTCTTCCTTGTCTTCAGAGGCGTTGCGAACCGCTTCAATCGCAATCTCGGTGATTCTCCGGACGTCAACGCACAGCTCCACCTCCCTTTCGTCGCCCTGAACGACGATTCGGGCCATTTCGGAGATCTCCGAGCGCGCCGCTTCCACGCAGGCCTCGAGCAATCGAACGGAAGTGGTCGATTCCGTCGTGATCGCGGCTCCGGTCGCATGTCGATGAAGGCCTCGAACGATCCTGGAGAGCACCTTCGCCTGCTTGGCGATCTCCTCGATTCCCGCGTCGACAAAGGCATCGCCACTCCTTCATCGGCGTTGGTTCGAGAGGACGACGTGGCCACGAATAGTCGCATCGCGGCCGCGTGCGGAGCGGGGATCATTTCGATCGTTCGGATGGCGGCCCGAACTCGTTCCGCGAAAGATGGATCCCGCATGAGCCCGAGTCCTTCAGGCGACGATCAACCCGTCTATTGTCTCGATGAGTTCCTCGACCTGAAAAGGCTTCGGAATGAATGCATCCGCCCCCGCTTCCAGCAGGCGATCGATCTCATCCTGCTGAACCACGCCGGAGATGATGATGATTCTGGTGTCGGCCAGATCGGGGTCGGATTTGATTCGCTCGCAGACGATGTTTCCGTTCACATCCGGAAGCATGTAATCGAGCAGAACGATGTTCGGTCGAAACTCCCTGGTCATCATTCCCGCGTCGTATCCGGTGAGCGCCGTGCGTACTTCGAACCGCTCCTCACGACTCAGGACTTCCTCGATGATCCGGACGATGCTGGGATCGTCGTCGACGACCAGCACTCGGACTCGACCATCATCGAGCAGATCCATCGGAATCTCGTTGGCCCGCATAAAGCGGATCAACTCCGTTCTCGGGATACGGCGAAAACGAGAACCCGGAACGCGAAAACCAGTGAGACGCCCACTGTCAAAACAGCGAATGATGGTCTGCTGGCTGACGTTGCAGAGTTCGGCGGCCTCACCGGTGGTGAGGACCTGCTTTTCCGCAAGTGCTCGTTTTCTGTCCTTGTCGGTCATGCGACGTCGCTCCTGACAGGCGTCTAGGAATCGACGTTGATCGATGTATCGCCGGCCATACCAAGGGACATCGACCGCCTGAAGGTGGTAATTCAGTGAAGATGTGATGGATGCGCCAGGTCGAAGCGGATTATCGGCTCGGCCGTTCC
The DNA here is from genome assembly GCA_937919685.1 of uncultured Phycisphaera sp. GTDB lineage: Bacteria > Planctomycetota > Phycisphaerae > Phycisphaerales > SM1A02 > UBA12014. Next base: position 12,259 of record CALFOM010000119.1, on the reverse strand, counting down.
TGCCACTTGCGGACCGCCTCTGGCGCTCGGGGATAGAGCGGCAGCAGCATCGACGGATCGGAAAAGATCCGAACGTCTCGACCACCGCTCAGAGCGATGTCCGCCACGGCGGACGGCCTGAAGACAGGTTCGTCGATGGGAATCCCGGCACCGCGAAACGCCTCGAGCATGGACGCATCGACGTGCTCATCCGCAAGCAGCGCCGACGGTGTCGACTCACAGACCAGTCGATCGACGATTCCCGGTTCTCCGAGAATTCTCCAAGGATCCTCGACCGTCGCGCGAGTCAACTGGGTACACCAGACGGTTCCGGCTTTGGCGGCGGCGCACACGATGATCACGCCCCTCTTCGTCGAGAGACTCGGCGTCGACTCGGCCGCGACCAATGCCGCGGGGACCGCGATCACCACCGCCGAAGCGGCCTCCGCGATCGCCTGCCCAGCGGCGATGGAGATCCGTAGGCCCGTGAACCCGCCGGGACCGACATCGACTGCCACTGCGGCAAGGGACGAGGTTCGAACTCCGGACTCTCGCAACGCCGATTCGATTCCCGGAAGGACATCATCGCGATCACGGCGGCCTCCCTCGAATCCACAGTTGTAGGTCGCTCCGTCCGTCGTTCGAACGGCGGCGCCTCCAGCGCGTTGAGAGAGTTCGATGGCCAGCATGGGGAGCATCGCAACCTGTGAGGTCCCCGCAGTCTTCGTGCTCATACCTTTTGTCCCAATGCGGCGAGCGGAATCGATGAGAACATCGCCGTCTCGACCGTCGGGGGTGCCTCCCCCAGATCGATCGGAAGAACCGCCGCTCGCTCATGATCCGTGTTGAGCAGGATCGTTCGAGGGCCGCTGATTTCGATTCCGTTCTCCACGAACGCATGACCGAGCAGAAAGAGCGAGACTCCCCATCGATCGGCGATCGCCTCCATCTGTTCGGGCGTGTGCCCTCTTCCCCAGACCATCATCCAGGCGCTTCCATAGAGTGGGAGGTAGTCCTCGGGAACGAGCTCTCGATCGATGATGTCAAGATCGAACCGCGTCATCATCGCCGGTCCGGGCAACGAGTGTGAACAGAAGATTCCATGGTCAGTACGAGCCGCGAGCGGAAGGGCTCGAACAAAGACTCCCATCGCTTCCGCGACGGCGTCGGCATCGTCACCGAAGACGTACTCGAGCCCCTTGGTGAAGCGGGTCGTCATGCAGCCCCCACCCTTCGAGACCGAGTGCCCCGCCATCTGCGCCAGTTCGTGATTCGCCAGAAGCGCGTGCACCTGCCCCGGATACTCAAGCAGCAGCAACGCGACCTTGACCAGCATGCGATAGCTGAGGTCGAGCCCGTTCATGGTCCGTTCCCCGTGGATGAGCTCCTGGAGAATCACATGATGATCCGGATCCGCATCCAGCGCCGCCAGCGATACCACCTTGGCGAAGTGCATCGGATTGTCATGGAGGTCACCGGTCGCGAGCAAACGGCCTCGAGACGGAATCTTCGAAATGCACCCTTCGCGATTCGGCGCGGAGAGCATGGAATCCGTAGCGGCACGGAACAACTCCGCCACGTCGTCAGCCCGACGATCGCTGAACGCACCGGCCTCGGTCATCGAACGACCTTCGCGGCGACTTCAAGCAGACCGTTCCCGGTCGAGGTTCTGATACCGATGTAACCGACCATCAGGTCCGACGGTGGCCCGGTCGGTGTCATCTGGATCCGAACTTCCGCTTCCTCATCACTGAGGCGGACGACGCCCTTGAATTCTGCGCGAAGCGACTCGGTCGATGCGCTCCCGACCCCGAGCACCTGCCACCAGTTGGACTGCTCTACGGCGCCGCCTCCTCGAGGGTTGTAATGCTTGATGACGCAGGTCAGATCGATCGGCTGACCGATCTGAACTGAGCCCAGATCAAGGAAGTCCTCGTCGATGATCCAGTGTCGGGTCATTCGCTCCATGTCCCGACGAGCGCCTGTGTTCTCGTTTCGAAGCCGACAAGGCACGAGGGGGCAGTCGTCCCGATCCGTCGTGAAGATCCACCATCTGGGAATCGATGGCCCAGCGAGTCCCGCGATCGACCACTTCACTCGATATGAATTTCGTGGCTGATCCGTCGCGGGATCGAAACCTTCGAAGACCGGCGGAGATCCGTTGGAGGCGACCACCGAGAATGGTCTTCCATCTTGAGACGAAAGATCGATGACGCCACCCGTCACACCTTTGAGGGCATCGGCATAGGTCGGAGTGGGCTGGATCGGCAACGTCACCATGCCTTTGATCTTCACCATCGCGACCCCCTCAACACCGACGATTCGCAGAAAAACTTTCGCCTCCTTCTCACCCGGCTGCCTGGGGGCGTCCAGAGAAGCGGCCATCTCGATTGTGGCCCCGGCAGGAATGGTGACGCCGTTGAGATCAGTCAGCGTGGTGCAAACACAACTGGGCGTCACGCTCTCGACGACCACGTCCTGTGTCCCGATGTTCGAGATGCGGAACGTTGTGGGATGGACGGTCCCCGGACCCACCGCCCCGAAGTCGAGCAGGGAGGGAGAGATCTTGAGGTACCCCCCTGGCACGAGCATGTCCTCTGAACCGCTCGCGCTGGCCTGACTCGGCGGAGAGGAAGGGGTCGTGGCCTTCGAGGCCGGCGACTGGTTGGTGGTATTCGTCGACCCCACCGCGGGCGGTGTTGTCGCGTCGTCACCGCACGAGGCCGGGAGCAACACCAGACCAAGAACTCCCCCGAGACGAAGGGCGAGCGCGGGAATGAAGGAGTATTTTGCATTCATGCCCATAGTGTAGATGCTCATCGACTTCGGACGGCGCAACGCTCGGAACCAAGAGACCGGACCAGCTTCTCCCGACGGAAGCTCTGCTCCTGATTCGAGCATGCCGAGAAAAGAACGCGAGCCCGGTCGTCAGGACCGGGCTCGCCTTGAATTCACATGTTCGATGGACGGACGGGACTCAGCCAGTCCAATTTGAGAGAAGGATGCCTGCGTCGGCTCCATTGACGACATTGTCACCGTTCAGATCGGCCGGGCCGCCCATCTGTCCCCACTGCGAGAGGAAGAAGCCGAGGTCGGCACCATTGACCAGACCGTCATCATTGAAGTCGCCGGGGATCGGTCCTGGTCCGCAGTCGGTTTCACCACTGGCGAGGATGATCTTGTAGATCCGACCAAGGGACTGACAGCAGATGTAGATCTCACCCTGCAGATCCTGACCGAAACTCGCGATGTTGCTCAGGGTTCCGCCACCGTCACTCGAGAACCGAAGTTCGGAAGTTCGACTCTGGACGTTGAAGGTTCCGTTTCGATTCCGGGTCGCCGACCAGAAGTTGGCGGTGCCGTAATCGGCAAAGAAGTACATGCCATCGATCTCGGGGATCTCACACCCTCGATAGACGTATCCGCCGGTGATTGAATAGCCACCCGCCGAGTCGTGACCGTAGGTGTAGAAAGGATCCGCGAGGTTCGATGCGTTGCAGGTGCACCCGCTCGAGCTCGTGTAGCAACTGGCGCCTTCCATGCAACGCCAGCCGTAGTTCTCGCCGCCCGATGACTGGGCGGGCTGAAAATCCATCTCTTCGCGACTGTTCTGCCCGACGTCGGCGATGTAGAGATCACCCGTGGCCATGTCGAAGGTCGATCGCCAGGGATTCCGCAGGCCATAGGCCCAGATTTCCGGCTCGCCACCGCCGCTCGCGAAGGGGTTGCTCAGCGGGATGGAATACGGAGTTCCACCGTCGACGTCGATCCGCAGCGTCTTGCCGAGGAGTGAACTCGAGATGTTCTGTGCACGGTCACCGGGATCTCCGCCTGAGCCGCCATCACCCGTAAAGATGTAGAGGTAACCGTCATTGGGGCCGAAGGCGATCATGCCGCCGTTATGGTTTGAATAGGGCTGGTTGATCGTGAGCAGCGTCAGGGCGCCGGAGGTCGTCGCATGATCCGCGTCAGCACCGCGACTGTACCGACTAATGACGGTGTCTCCGCCACCGGCGACCGCGGTGTAGTTGACGTAGAAGTAACCATTGTTCTGATAGTCCGGGTGGAATGCCAGCCCGAGCAGTCCCTGCTCGCTGCTGGTCGACGTGCCGCCCGTGGTGATCGAGTCGATGTTGAGGAAGTAATCGCTGTTCAACGATCCGGTCTCGGTGTTGAAGATCCTGATCCGACCCTGCTTCTCGATGATGAACAGCCGGGTGTCATCCCCAGGTGCCTGAGTGATGAAGATCGGGCGCGCGAGCCCCGACACAAACAACTTTGTGGAGAGGGTCTGAGCGGACGCCACGCCACTGCTCATGAAGCCGGCAAAGACGGCGACGGCGGCGAGGAGATTGCGACGAATCAACATGATGAGGGACTTTCCGAATGGAGGCTAGTGAGTCTTCGGGACGAACCGGGATCTTTAGGATGAACTGGACCTTCCAACCCATCCCGTGCGAGATGAGGCAAAGATCGAGATACCACTCTCTTCCGTCTGTGATTAAGACGTCGCAGAGCACGAAAGGTTCCGATGCTTCGTCACTGTTTGGGTGTTGAGTTCACCTCAAAACCCCCCACAGGTCAGACCAAAACATCGATCCCGCGTCCTTTAGGATAGCACCAAAAACACTCGTTTCCCCGTCAATATGGCCGTTTTTTTTCAATCCTCACCGATTGCACGCCAGCCTATCTAAACATGATCCCTCTCAGCGTTGACCGGCATCGGCCTCAAAAGTCTCCTCTGAGACGGAACCGACGCCGCCCGAAATGTCCCTCGCGGATGCTGCGAGACGCCGAAAGGCGTTCTGATAACGTCGAAGGGCACGATCCAGCGCTGCCTGATCCTGATCAACGATCGCTTCACTGAACAAGGGAAGGACAACGGCTCCGTAGCCGCTGTCTCGATTGCTCGTGGCAAAGACATTCCGGAACCAAGGCCGACCGGGAAGCCCCGGATCCTCCCCCCAGGCCCGTTCGAGGAGCCGAAGAGCCGTATTCACCTTCGACCGCTGCGGATCATCCAACGCCCCCTCCATAGCATCCTGAGCCGCGAGCAACGCGTGGTTCAGTGCCACCAGATCCTCGTAGAGAGGCGAGAGGTCGATCGTCAGACCAGCGGCCTCTGCTGCTCGACCAATGCCCTCGAGGCGCGATGGCAGATCCCGGGCGATCGCTGCGGGTTCGATCGGAAGAATGCGTGCGTCGGCCAGGTCGGCGGTCAGCGCCGCACAGAGTCGAGTCACCATCAACGCCCCGAGGTAGTCCTCCCCAACGGTCGATCGATACCAGGCCAGCGTGTCGTAGTTCGAGTGGTAGGACGTGCCGGCACTACCGCCGGCGCCGAGGGAGATGCTGGGAATACAGAGGTGGCAGAGAAAACCGACGTGGTCACTCCCGCCACCGAGGTCACCGAGCCGTGGAGATTCCCGATCGCCGGCCCAGACGTCTCGAACGGTTTCGCCACCCTTTCCCGGTTGTTCAACAAGACTGGCGGCTCGAATCACCGCAGACCGAAGAGACGGCGATGCCGACGCCCCGAAGGTTGTCCCCATCGCCGCCATGTCGAGGTTGATGTACGCGACCCCGTTGGCGCCAAGTCGGTCTCGCTGGGCCTCGCACCATTCGCTCGAACCGATGATCCCGAATTCTTCTGCGCCCCAAGCCGCGAAGATCACAGTTCGACGCGGTCGAAAGCCCTGCTCCAGCGCGGTGGCAAAGGCCTTCGCCGTCTCCATCAACACGATCGTCCCGGCCAGTGGATCCGCCGCGCCAAAGCCCCATGCGTCGTGATGGCATCCGACGATGACCACGTCGTCGGGCGACTCCGATCCCCGAATCGATCCGAGGACATTGGCGGTCTCCATGATCGCACGCGTCTGCTGCACTTCCAGCCGGAGTTCGAGATCCCCGCCGTCCTGTCGATACGGGACATCGAGGCCGCCCGTCCAGCTCGCATCCTCCACGACCGGGCCGGTCATCGCCGCCATGATTCGCGTCGCCGCGGCGTAGCCGATCGGCTGCACCGGAATCGTGGGAAGCGCGACGTCTTCCATGGCGAGGCGGGTGGTCCCCGGGATCGACGGCTCGAATGGCGTCAGCGGATCTCCTTTGTACGGAAGCGTGACGATCGATCCGCGTTGGATGCAAGTGTCATTGGCCCATCCGCCGTCGGGCCACGTGGCACCCCGGTCATCACCCGAGTCGCCGGGGTCCGTGAAGATCACGAGGCCGGCAGCCCCTGCCTCCTCCGCGAAACGAACCTTGAAGCCGCGATAGTTTCCGCCGTAACGAACCAGGACGATTCGCCCCGTGCAATCCACGCCGAGTTCTCGTAGTCGGGCGAAGTCCTCACGACGACCACGATTGGCGTAGACCACGCCTGCCTCGACCACCCCGCTGCCGGAATAGGCGTTCCAACCGCGGTCGAGTTCTGGATGCCGCGTCGCCGGATCGGCGAGTAGTTCCTCCTCCTGCAACGACAGCGACATAATCCCACGGCGTCGACGACCGAGATCTTCGGCCTTGGGCGCTGCGGTCGATCCCGCTGCCCCGGACCCCTCGATGATCGTGAGGCTTGCCGAGACCGGCCGACAGAGCAGAGGGGAGAAACGCCAGACCTCGGTTTCCAGTCCCATGCCTTGGAAGGCACCGGCAATCGCGGCGATCACCGCGGCGTCCCCGGCACCCCCCGCAACATGCGGTTGCGAGCCCAGCAGGTCATGCCACGCTCGAAGACCTGGCGCGGTGGGCGCCGCAATCACCGACGCAAGGATGTTCTGAGGTGGTTCCGGCGGCACCAAACCACGCGGCTCGTCGGAGCGTGCTCCCTGGGTCGTTCCAACGACCGCAACCGCTCCAACGGCGGCGGCGAACCGACAGATGCGACTCGACCGGAAGGACTGCCGTCGTGGATGGATCATGCGGACTCCGGGGGTTGTACAAACGCATCAAAGAGACGTCCGATCCGGCGGATCGATTCGTCGATTCTGGTCTCAGTCAGCCGGCCTTCGGCCACCGCCGCGGCCAGCGCGTCGATCACCCGCCGTTGTCGCTCTGGACGATGGCAGCAGAGCAGCAGATCCACCCCTGCCTCGACCGCCCGGATCGCCGCCTCCCCGATCTCGGTTGTTTCCGCGATCGCCGCCATCTCCAGATCATCCGAGATCACCACGCCCTCGAACCCGAGTTCACCACGGAGAAGCCCTTCGATCGCCGCGCGACTCATGGTGGCGGGGACGCCGGGATCAATCGCTTCGAAGACGACATGAGTGGTCATGATCGCTGCGACGCCGGCTTCAATGGCCGCTCGAAACGGAGGGAGTTCGACCTCTCGGATGCGTTCCATGCCGTGTCGAAGCACTGGAAGATCGTGATGACTGTCGAGGTCGGTGTCTCCGTGCCCAGGAAAGTGCTTGGCACACGCGGCCAGCCCGCGCGACTGCATCGCGTCGATCATCGCGGCGCCACAGGCCGAGACGATTCCCGGTTCGTTCCCGAATGATCGCGGACCGATGACGGGGTTGGCCGGATTGCTGTCAACGTCCATCACCGGCGCGAGATCAAGGTCGATTCCGACCGAAAGCAGATCCATGGCGAGCCGCCGCCCGACCGCCGCGGCAGCTTCGACTCCCGCAGCACCGACTTCTCGCATCGGCGGCGGTGGATCGAAGTCTTCGGTGAACCGGACGGTGTCTCCACCTTCCTGATCGACGCAGACCAGGATCGGATCGCCGACCGGATCCGGCGAGAGCCGCTTGACGGCGGCGATGGTCTTCGCGACCTCGGACTTCGGTCCGGCATTTCGCGCGAACAAAATCACGCTTCGCACGCCGTCGGCCACCAAACCAGCGAGGTCGGCATCGGGTGCGTTGCCAGGAAAGCCAACGCACAACAGTCTCGCGACCCGGGATCGAAGCGATTGGTTCATGACGACATGCTACCGCTCGCACGAAGCCCAGACGCAAATGTTCAAGAAAGAAAGATCGCCCGACTTTCTCAAGGAAGGTCGGGCGATCTGGTTTCTCAAGGCCGCCCCATTGAGACAGGGCGGAGAAGCGTCAGGCGATCAGAATCCGATCGAAACGCCGCCGTAGAACATGTTCGAGTTGAGCCCTTCGCCGTTGCGACCCTCGTACTGCAGGCTCACGTTGACGTTGTAGGTGGGGGTCCAGTTCACGCCAAGACCGTAGTAGGCGGTGTTGATGGTCTGGTTGTCGACCGCGATGTTCAGTTTCGTGCCCTGGTTGGCGAGGCTCACGTCGTAGCTGCCGTTGAAGTTGAAGTTGCCCTGCCAACCGAGTTCGGCGTCCACGACCAAACCGGGAAGGGCGCTCCAGCTCAGGCCACCACCGACTCGGCCGATCACCGAACTCAAGTCGCCGGGCGAGATCGAGAGTGCCGCCGCCGACGAGGAGTCTTCGTCGATGTTGCCGGTGTTCACATAGGAATACATGAACGATGCTTCCGGAGTAATCGCCCAACTCTCGTCAAGCTCGATGCGGTATCCACCGCCGAGCGAAAGGTCGAGCTGAAATCCGTCTGCGTCTGAGTCGGCGGACAGTTGGGTGTTCGGAATAACGCGACTGAACTTGTAGTGATTCCACGCCCCAGCGGCGGCAACGTCGAAGAAGAGTCCGTTCTCATTCGCCCAGCTGACGAAACCGCCACCGCGAACCGTGCCGACTCTGGTGTTGCCGAAACCGCCGTCAAGGTCACCGCTGATCTGGGAGTACCCGAGGTTCACACCACCCACGAAATCACTTCCAAGCTGCCAGGCGAAGCCACCGAGACCGCCGTATTCATTGCCAGAAATGCCGATGATGTCACCCTCGGTCGGCGTATCGAGACTGCGACCCCAGAAGACGCCGAACCCTTCGGCCGTCGCGGGTTGACGAATATTGCGTCGGATCTTCGCCTGCACCGCGTCGTCCTGCGAAGAGGCGTATTCGGTGCCGTTACTCAGACGGAACGGCGCCGGCGTGCGCTGCTTGACGGTGGAGTATCGACGTCGAATCTCCTTGCGAAGCACATTGAAGTACTGCGTGCTCGCCGCAAGCTGGATCGTCGACACCTGCGTGGTCGGGCCCACACCTTCGATGGCGGCCTCGTAGGCGGCAAGGGAGTCGAGTGCGTCGAACTGGCCGAGCAGGATGCCGGCATCACCGGTTGGATTGAGGTTCGCGACTGGCCGAAGGGAATTCAATTCGACGCCGCGGAGATAGTCGGTCGTCCCTTCGAGGGGTGCCGCATAATCCGCCGCAGAATGGGCCATGATGGAAAGAGGATCCATCTGGTCGATCGTCCAGGTTCGGGTGATCGATTCGTCCTGGCTGGTGGTCACGACGGCGTTGCCAACCCGGTTGCTAGAAGTCTGGAGAAGGGTGATGTCCTTGTCGTCGGGGATATAGGCGGCGTCGACGATGTTCACAAAGAGGCGGTTGCTGCCGCTGTCAGAAAAGTCGGCATTGCCACTTGCGACGTTGATCACCGACGTCTGGCCGTAGGTGCCGGCGGCGAGGTCGTTCACGTACTCGCCGGTGAGGTTGATGTTCAAGATCGCGTCGGACCCGTCAGAAACAAGGTCGCCGGTGTTCAGATTGAGAACGCCCGAAGAATCGCCGTTGACGCCGACCTCCAAAGTACCCGCGTAGGTCAGCTCGCTCGTGTCGACGTTCGCGTTGGCCATGAGCGTTGCACCGGAGTTGACCATGATGCCACCAGTGGCAGTGAGGTTCATCGCATCAAGGTCGGTCCCCTGCAGGTCGAGCATGGCGCCGTCCGCGAGATCAAGCATGCCACCAACCGTCAGCGTGGTGCCGCCCTCGAAGACGCTATTGCCGGTGAGGTCGAGGTTTCCCTGCACATCGACGCTCGAGGTGTCCTGAGCCTGAATGACGGCGAAGGCCGCATCGCCGTTGAGGTCCGCCATCGCGGCCCCTGAAAGCGTGAGATTACCGTCGCCGGTCACCGCGCCGGTCACCGTGAGCGTGCTATCTCCCGTGAGGCTCACCGTCGCCGCCTGAGTGCCACCAGCAGTGGCCGCGAGATCAAGTTCACTATTAAAAGTCGCGACCGAGTCTTCTTCGAGAAGAAGGCCCGCTCCAGCGGCCATCGTGGTATCGCCATTGATCGTGAGGGTACGGTTTCCTGCGGCTTGGATCGTGGAACCGCCGCTGAGCGTGGCGCCTCCCGCGACGGTGAGTCCGTCGACGGAAGTACCGCTGAGGTCAATCAGCCCGTCGAGGGCGAGGTCGCCGCCGACTTCCGCGATCGCGGTGTCTTCGAGCAGCAGCTGGCCCTGCCGGCCGACAGTCATGTCACCGGAGAAGGATGCCCCTGAGTTGCCCGATGCGGTGATCGATCCCCCGATCGACGTGGCGTCGACCGTGGAGTTGCCGAAGATCAGGTTGTGAGTCGCAAGTCGGTCGCCGGAGAGCGTGATGGTGCCGCCGACGCTTCCCGCGTCGTCGAACTGCAGGTTCGCACCATTGGTCGCGTCGGCGGTGATGTCGATGGTCGATCCGGCCGCGAGTCCAACCGTGCCGTTGCCAGTCAGGCGGGCGGACTCCTCAAGCAGGAGCGTTCCCCCGGTGACGAGAAGGCTATCGGTGTTCTCGACAAGCCCGGTGGTCAGACCATCGCCGGCGACGCGGAAAGTACCACCGCCGCTGATCGTGGTGTTGCCGGTGTAGCTGGCGAGGCCGCCGTAGTTGAAGGTTCCCTCGGTGACGGTGAGCGAGAGCGATCCGGTGGGACCGACGCCCTCACTGATATCACCGGTGAACAGGCCAGTCTCGGGGTCGGCAAGGCTGCCGCCGCCCTTGACGGAGAGCGTGATGTCCTTATCGCCCGTGAGCGTGATGTCGCCTTCGCCGTTCAGCTGATCGAAGGCGATCGTTCCCCCCGCAGTACCGCCGTTGAGGGTGACCTCCGTGCCTGTATTGAGGTCGAGCGACACCGTGCCGTTTCCGCCTGAGCCCCCGCCTTGAAAGGTCACCGCGGAATTATCGGTGACGTCGATGGTACCTGTGAAATCACGGAGAAATCCGCCGGCGAACTTCACGGTGTCGTCTGTTCCGTTGGTCGTGATGCTGATCGTCAGGTCGCCGGCACCTGCCGCGTTCGCGAACCCACCGCCGGCAATCACGCCATCGGTGCCGAAGTTAACCGTCGCGTCACCGGCGCCACCGGTCGTGTTGATCGTGAAATCGCCGTCGACCGTGGTGGACGCAATCCAATTCACCGTGGCGGCATCGTTCACCAACAGCGTAAACGGCCCGGGGAGTTCTGTCGTACCGTCGAGTTCGAAGGTGCCGAGACCCAGAACCGTGAGCGTGGTGTCCGTTTCGAAAATCGTATCGCCGCGGAACGTGAGTTCGGAGTCGGCATCCGTCAGGCTCGCGGTAAAGTTCTGACCGAGCGTGACTTCGCCGGAGAAATTGGCGTTGCCGTCACCGGTGACCGTGAGGATGGCGGTGTCGATGAACGATGCATCCCCGGTCACCGAGAATGTGGACTCGGTGTCGACGAAGGCGATGGTGTGATTGCCTTCTGCGACGAAGTCGTTGAAGGTGACCACGGCGGCGTTATCGAGGCTAAAGCCGTAGCCCGCGGCGACAGTGGTCGTGCCGTTGAAGCTGACCGTGGCGGCGTCGAACGTCGCGAGGTCGACCGCGCCGGCCAGAAAGTTCACATCGTCAAAAGTGAAGACGTCATCGGCGACGGTACCGCTGGTACCCGCAAAGGTCTGCGCTCCGGTCGCATTGAAGAGGCTGTTGAAGTTGAATCCGCCGTCGTTCGCGTTCCAGGCGGTTCCCTCGCCGGAAGTCGTGTCGCCGTTGATCTCAACGAAGCCGCCGTTGGCGAGGATCGTGCCGCCGTTGGTCGTGAAGCTGCCGTCGATCTGAACGAGGCCGCCGCCGGTGAGATCGAAGGTCAGGCTGCCGTCGGCGATCACGTCGATGTCGAAGGTGAAGCTGCCGGTGCCGGGGTTGATGATCGACCCGCCGTTGAAGGTGAAGGACCCGGTGCCACCGAAGACCACGTCGCCTTCCGACGAGTTGGTGAGATTGCCGATCCCGAAGATCAGATCCTCGACCGTGATCGTGGTTCCGCCGGCGATATCGATGTTGCGGCCGCCGAAGTCAGGAAAATCCACCGTGGGGTAGTTGGCGGTCCAGTTGTCTTCGTTGCCGAAAAGATTGTCGACGCTGCCGTCATAGACCGCGTCCTGCCCGGCGGCGGCGAGCGTCATGCTCCCGATCGCGGCAAGCACCGCGGC
>CALFOM010000118.1 GCA_937919685.1 uncultured Phycisphaera sp. | reverse complement strand
CCCGCCCCTTCGAGTGCCAAGGCATTCGAAGGGGCGGTCGTTGTTTGTCGTCGGTGGGATTGCGGACTATCTCGGGCGTCGTTCGTCGCTGGTGTCCTTGACCTCGGGGGTCCACCACTCGGTGATCCGGCGATCGGATCGAGCGATGCCGGGATCTTGCGGGGGGGCGGGGACGAGCGTCATGCGGGTGATGGTTGGCGGGGTGGTCGGCGTGCCCGCAGCGACATCATCGATCTCCACGTCCGCCGTCTTTGCGATGGTCTCTGCGCCATCGACCGCATATCCGAATGCGCAGTACTGCCCATCGAGTCGAGCGGTGCCTTCTCGCGAGAGACAGAAGAAGAACTGACTTCCGGCGCTATCGGGATGATCGGCCCGAGCCATCGAGATGACGCCGAGGTCGTGGAAAAGCGTGGAATTCTCCATCGGAAGATCCCAGCCCGCGCTGCCCTCGCCGGTGCCGCTGGGATCGCCGCCTTGGATGACGAAACGGCGTCCCGTCCGGTCGAAGTGAACCACGCGGTGGAAGGTGGTGTCGTCGTAGAAGCCGTTGGCGGCGAGATGACGAAAGTTCCAGGCGGTGTTCGGCGCCGCCTCGGGCGCGAGGGCGACGAGGATTTCGCCGGCGTCGGTCTCGATTCGGACATCGCGATCTGGATAAATTCGAAAACCGGTGAGGACCGGCGGCTCGCCCGGATCCCAGTCCGGCGAGAGTTTCATCTTCTCCAACTTCGCGACATCCTCAGGCGCGTCGGGATCGAGCACCGCATCGCCGAAACCGATGATGCGGGTGTATCGGGTGTCGGTGCCAGGGCGGAAATCGCGGGTGGTGCGCAGCGGCGTCCGGCCGATCATCGGCTGCACGACCAGTGGGGTGCCGGTCGCCATTCCATCCGCGATCACCTGAATGCGGGCAGTCCGTTGAAGATCCATGATCGCGGGGAGCGTGCTGAGCAGGTCGAACTCACCCGGCTGGCCGCCGTTGGCACTGTCGAGCACCGTGCCGTCCACATCGATTAGCAAGAGGTCGAAGCCCGCTGCGGGCGCATCGGTCCGACCGCGGAGGGCGAGCACCACCGGGATGGGTCGGCCGATCCGGTTGTAGAGCCGATTGGGCTGGAGCAGGTCTTGCGAGATGCCGGAGGCCTGAGCGATGGGGCTTGGGACTCCTCCGGGCGCTGCGTTGGATCCATCGGCGGGTATCGCCAGCAGCGAGCCAACGATGGCGATGCCGGCGATGGCGGCGAGGCACTGGCGTCGGGTCTGAAGAGATCGGTGGGACATCGGGAGGCTCCGGAGTCGGCGATCCGACCGACTCGCACTGTGGAAGTCGGCGGGATCCGTAGAATGAGGGCCGCATGACCACCGGCCTCACCAAGAACGATATCGCCTCCACCCGTCTCATCGTCGGTCTGGAGATCCACGTCGAGTTGTCCACGCGCTCGAAGATGTTCACGAGGGCGGCGAATCCCGCCTGTCCAGAGTTCGAGAATGCCGAGCCAAACACCCTCGTCGATCCCCTGGTGGCCGCTTTGCCCGGCAGCCTGCCGGTCATGAACCGCCGAGCGGTCGAGATGTCGGCAATGGTGGGTATGGCGCTGGGGTGCTCGATCGCCGAGCATGCGAAGTGGGATCGAAAGAACTACGCCTATCCGGACCTGCCCAAGGGCTACCAGATCAGTCAGTACGACCTCCCGTTGTGCTTCGACGGCGCGATCGACATTCCTTCAGCAAGCCCGGGCGCCGACGGCGGGATGCGGCGAATCGGAATCACCCGGGCCCATCTCGAGGAAGACACGGGGAAGCTCAGCCACGAACTCCCCGGTGGCATCCGATATTCGGGAAGCCTGGTGGACCTCAACCGAGCCGGCACGCCGCTGCTCGAAATCGTGACCGAACCTGATTTTGATTGTGCCGAAGACGTGGTGACCTTCGCTCGGGAACTTCGTTCCCTTTGTCGATTCCTTGGGGTCACCGAGGGCGTCATGCAGAAGGGGCACATGCGTTTCGAGCCCAACATCAATCTCGTGATCGATACCACCGACGGCCGGGAGTTCCGGACACCGGTGGTCGAGATCAAGAATCTGAACAGTTTCCGAGCGGTCGACGGTGCGATCCGTCATGAGACCGAACGCCAACTCGACGAGTTCCTCTCGACGGGCCGAGTCATGGGCATGGGGATGAAGCAGACCCGAGGCTGGGACGACGAACGTCTGGTCACGGTGCTGCAACGCGAGAAAGAGGATGCGCACGACTATCGATACTTTCCAGACCCCGACCTGGTGCCGGTCGAGATGGATGAGGCCTGGAAGGGGCGGATCCGGGAGTCGATTCCCGAACTGCCAATCGCTCGAAGATCCCGGTATCGCGAGGAGTTCGGCCTGCCGGAGAAGGACGCCTTCGCCTTGATCGATGATCAAGGCCTCTGCCGTTTCTTCGAACGAACCGTGGACGCACAACTGGCAGCGACGAATCCGCCGAGTCTCAGGGAAGCGGGCCACGAGAGCGCGAAACTGCTTTTGAATCAGATGGCCAAGCGGGCGAACGAGTCGGGCATCGTCGCCCACGAGATCGGAATCACCGCCGAACAGGTCGGGGAACTGCTTGCCTTGCGGCGATCAGGCGAGATTCCGACCCAGGCGATCGATCGGTTGCTCAAACTCGCTTCGGAATCTCCGTTGTCCGTGGTCGCGCTCGCAGAGGCGAATGATCTGCTCGTGGTTCGCGACGAAGGGGCGATCGAGGGATGGCTCGCGGAGGCGGTGGTCGCCCAGCCGAAGGCCGCCGAGGATGTCCGAAACGGCAAGGACGCGGCGCTCGGACGGCTTGTCGGCGCCGTGATGAAGGCGTCGGGCGGTCAGGCCGATGCCAAGGATGTTCGAGATCGACTTCTCGCGATGCTCCGTGACTGACGAAGGGCGACTTCCGGCGATGAGCGGGATTTATGTATCGCATGTATCGCATGCCATCGCATGTATCGCATGTATCGCATGCCGTGAACTCTGAAGACTTCGGAATCCCAAGACGATTGGAAGAACCATGCTGGACGACCTTTCTGAAATCCTGCTCGACTCCGAATCGATCGCTCGACGAGTCGAGGAGGTTGCATCGGAGCTCGGTCGTCGGCTGGCGCCGCTTGCCGAGCGGGACGAGCCGGTCGTTCTGGTGCCGGTGCTCACCGGGAGTCTGGTGTTCACCGCAGACCTGATTCGTCATCTTCCACAGAAGATGCGGCTCGACGTCGTCACCGTTTCGAGTTACGCGGGGGAAACGACGGAATCACGAGGCGCGACGCTTCGCGGAGCCGTGCCCGAAGATCTGGCCGGCCGACACGTTGTTCTGGTCGATGACATCTTCGATACGGGCAACACACTGAGTCTGCTCGACGGTCTGGTGAGGGAAAGAGGCGCGGCGAGCGTCACGATCTGCGTGCTGCTGGCGAAACCGTCGCGGTACGAAGTCGATCTCCGGCCCGATCTGATCGGATTCGAGATTCCTGATGCCTTCGTGGTCGGATACGGGCTTGATTACGACGGCCTCTACCGCAATCTTCCCTTCATCGGAATACTCAAGTCGGAGGCGGTCAAGTGACCAACGCCTCGAAACTGGGTGAATACAAGGTGCGGGCGCCTTTTAGTGGGGAGGCCGACGCCGTGCTTGCGATCGAAGACCAGCCTCTCATCGTGTCGTCGCTGGTCTCCGACGGCGAGATCGTCCTGATGGTGATCAGGCCGAGCCTCTGGATGGTCAGTTTGTGGTCGATCGGAGCCCTTGGGGTGATCGCGGGAATGGTCTTCGCGCTGGCCTGGGCATCGAGTTTTTCCTGGGCAGGGTGGACTGAATCTCAAGCCTTCGGCCTTGGTCTGGTGCTCGTCGGGATCCGGCTGGTATGGCAGTTCCTCGACTGGATGAATCGTCTTTACGTCCTGACGGATCGCCGGGTCATTCGGCGTCGCGGCATCTTTCAGGTTGATGTGTTCGAGGCGAGGCTTGATCGAATCCAACAGACTTCCGTTTTGCAGCTGGTACGAGAACGAGCCTTTGGTCTTGGGACGGTCGCGTTCGCGACGGCGGGGACCGGCACGCTAGATGCCCTCTGGGAAGCGATCGACGATCCGTTTACCGTCCATCGTGCCGTCACGCAGGCGATCGATCGATACGGCCGCGGAGCGGGCGGGGTCTAAGGGGCCGAGGTCCCGGTGGTCAGAACTTCAACGACCGTCATCGACTCGATGATGATGAAGTCCTGATCGTGGCGAATCATCGACCGGTGCGGCAATGCCGCTGGTTGAACAGATCCGATCGGTCCAAGCACCGCGATTCCCCCGTCCATCGTTCGGGCGAGGTCGAGTTTCTTGAGGCCGGCGCCCTCGAGGTCGGTGGCGATGACCGGACGCGGGGTTTCGAGGAAATCGAGGGTGCCTGCACTCGCGGCGGCGGCACCCGTCGCCAGAACGGCCGTGGCGATGCTGATGGTTCCCACGAGTCCGCGGGCCCAGCGGTCGAGCGGCATCCGGAAGACCAGAACTGCCAGAAGAATGGAAAGCAGCGCGGCGACGGTATCCGCGGCGGCGACGTCTCGGACAACGTTCACCCAGGCGGATGCTCCCGGAACCACGTCCTCGAATGTCGCGCGTTGGGTCAACGCGGCGATGCTCACGATGCCAACGTCGGCGGCGACCACGAGGGCGGCGGCGATGCCTGCGGCGATGCGGGCCGCCGGCTTCGGGGGGGCGAGTCCGGGACGGAGCGGTCTTGCGGCGACGATGCCGGCGATGGGCGGGATCAACAGCGCCATCGCCGCGGCGAAGAAGAGTGGTTCGACCACGCCAGCCTCGTACAAGGCGCGAAGCATGGCCCCGGGCATTCGGGCACCGGTCACAAAAGTGCTGCCGATCGGACGAAGCATTTCGCCCATGCCGAGCCATCGCTCGATTCCGGCGCGTTCCGCGACCGAGCCGAGCGCAAGAATGCCGATGCCGGAAGCCAGGGTGACGAAGGCGACCAGGCCCAGTCGAATACCGTCGCGGGCCGGATCATCTGGACGGAGCGTGCCCTGCGCGATCGCCGCGGACGCGATGTCGGCGACGGCGCGTCGACGAGCGGACGATCCGCTGCGACGACGGGTGCTCGGTCCGGGTTCGGGGACGATGTTGGGCATGTGTGAACCGGTGTTGTCGAATGAGGAATGCGGATGACGGTCGGAACTCAGACGTCGGGGATCTCGCCGGCCCAAGATACGAGTGACCGTGGATTGGGCAGATTGCATGCGATCGATTCCAGGGCCTTGCGATCGTCTTCTGAAAGATCATCGGCCTTCGGCGCCACGATCTCCAACACGGCGTAGAGATCACCGGCCCGCTCCTTTGAGTCGACCACGCCCTTTCCCTTGAGGCGAAGTTTCGCGCCGCTCCGAACTCCTGGCGGGACCTTCAGCGTGGCCGTTCCCTTCATGAGAGGAACCGTAATCTCGCCGCCGAGGATGGCTTCCGTGACCGTGATGGGGACGACGAGGCTCAGGTCCAATCCAACGCGGGTGAACCACGGATGACGACCGACCTTGATTTGAAGCAGGAGATCGCCACTCGGTCCGCCGTTGGAGCCGGGAAGACCCTTGTCTCGAATCCGCAGGGTGCTTCCGGTCTGAACGCCCGCCGGAATTCGAACGTCGATCGACGTCGGCGTGCCGTCCGGTTTTCCGATTCGAATGGTCTCCGTTCCGCCAAATGCCGCCGCGGCGAACCCGACTTCGAGGACGTGTTCGAGATCTCGACCCTTGCTGGGGCCGGTCGGACGTTCCGCGTCCATCCCACCGCCGAATCCGCCGAACCCGCTGAAACCACCGCTGCGTCGGGATCGACCGCCGAACGATTCGCCGAAGATCGATTCGAAATCGTCGGGCGTGACGTTCTGCCAAGGGCCAGGGCCGGACTGCCCTGGTGCCTGTCCGGCGGCCCCCGCGTGACCGTATCGGTCGTAGCGGGATCGCTTTTCCGTGTCGGAGAGCACGTCGTAGGCGGCTTGGATCTCGTTAAATCTCGCCGCCGCGTTCTCGTCCTTGTTCAGGTCGGGATGGAACTTCCTCGCCAATCTCCGATGGGCGTTCCGGATCGCCTCCGGATTTGCCCCGCGGTTGATTTCAAGGACGTTGTAATGATCTTTTTGGTCAGACATGGCGGACTGTGAATTATAGATGACCTTCGGCCGGCCGCCGACTTTCGTTTATCGGATTTTCCACCAGCCGGGGGTGAAGGCTCCGCGGTAGCATCCTCCCATGGCTTCAAAAGGTGATGTATCCCTGCCCGTCGTGACATCTGGGAGTCTCGGCGGCCAACCGGGCGGATCCGTGGCGAAGAGCCGGATGGAGAAGCGGCGTTTCATCGTCCTTCTGGTCGTCCAGACCCTCATGATCGTCCACGTGATCCAGTGGCTGATCGTCGGAACGACCATCGGGCCAATCGAGCCGAGCGAGTCGATCCAGACGGTTCGCGAAGGGGTCATCACGGTCGGCTTCATCTTCTTCCTTCTCGCGATTGGCTCGACGCTGATTTTCGGCCGATTCTTCTGCGGCTGGGGCTGCCACGTGATCCTGCTCCAGGATTTCTGCGGGCGACTTCTCGGGCGGATCGGATTGAGGCCGAAACCGTTTCGATCGCGGCTGCTGGTTTGGATGCCCCTCGGTCTGGCGCTGTACATGTTCGTGTGGCCGGTGGCATACCGATTCCTCGTCGCCCCCTGGGTCGGCGGCATTCCGGCGTGGCCTGGCTGGTCCTGGGAAGTCACGACCGAGAATTTCTGGGTCACCTTCCCCGGTCTCGCGATGTCGATTCCCTTTCTGTTGATCTGCGGCTTCCTGACCGTCTACCTCCTCGGCATGAAGGGGTATTGCACTTACGCATGCCCGTACGGTGGCTTCTTTGCGCCGGCGGAACAGATTTCTCCGGTGCGCATCCGGGTGAACAACGACTGCGAGCAGTGCGGTCACTGCACCGCGGTTTGTACCAGCAACGTTCGGGTGCATGAAGAAGTCGCAGCGTTTGGCATGGTCGTCGATCCGGGCTGCATGAAGTGCATGGACTGTGTGAGCGTTTGTCCCAACGATGCGCTTTCGCTGGGCATCGGACGGCCTGCGATCATGGTCGACGCGGTTGAGAAATCAGCCAAAGCCAAATCCGGGGTCAAGTACGACCTGTCATGGCCGGAGGAGATCGTCTTCGCCGTGCTCGCCGTCGGCTTGCTGTTTTCAATTCGCGGCGCCTACGCGTTGCCATTGCTCTTTGCGAGTGGAGTCGCCGCTTGCGGGACTTGGATCATCTGGAAGGCATGGCGCATGCTTCGCGATCCGAACGTCTCGTTTCATCGGATGGCGCTTCGTCGTGACGGACGATTCCAGCCCGGCGGAATCGGCTTCCTGGCGTGCGCAGCGGTGTTACTTGGTCTTGCCGCATGGACCGGCGCCGCGAATTTTGCGGCTCAAATGGCATTTCGATACGACGAGAGGATCACCATCCCGCCGTCGATTGTGTTCACCAGTGGATACGTCGTGCCCGAAGCAGGCGTGGCGGCAGACGCCGATGCATCGCTCGAGTGGTATCGCCGGGCGTCGTACATCGGAGACGGTGGTTGGTCGCCATTCCCCGTGTATCGAGAAATGTTCGCGGTTCGTCAGGCGTGGCTTCAATCGGTGCAGGGTCGATTCAAGATCGGCATGGCGGAACTTGACCTGGCCATCGATCGATTCGGTATGCAAGAGGATCTCGCGATGGCGCGGAGTCGTCTGCTCAGAATGATCGACCCGACCAAAGTCGATGCGTGGTACGGCATGGTTCTGGAGGAACATCCGACCTGGATGCGGCTTCGCGATGAGCGGGTCATGTGGCGCTACGAGGAAATGGACCTGCGGAGTACGATCGACGAGGCGAGGGCGGGACTGGCCGCGATGCCTGGCGAACTTCTACCCATGCGTCGACTGGCCGTACTGTTGGTCGATCACGGAAGCCCGAACGAGATCGAGGAGAGCGCCGACCTCACCGAGGCCACCTTGGAGATCGAGCCGGAGAATGCGAACGCGTGGCGAGCCTTGGCGCTCGCGCGAGCGAAGACGGGCGATTTTGATCGGTCCGAGGTTGCCATGCGAGAAGCGGTGCGACTGGCTCCCGGGGATTGGCAGTTGCGATACCAGTTCGCGATGCTCTTGAATGAACGTCGAAAGAGGGATCTGGCGGAGATCGAGTTGGCCGAGTCGATTCGACTGTGGGAAGCCGCCGGAGGAGAGACGATCGGTGATCGACCAGTGCTTCCGGATCCGGTGCCGACGACTCCGCTCGGTCCGCAGATGGGACCTGATCAACCGTCTTCACCCTGAGTTCCGGTCGTCGTATCTGATTTTGAGTTGCGGTTGTGCGGCGACTTCTGTCCCACGCCAAGGGCGTGTCGGGGTCGCACGCGAATCAGTTGGTCCCGGGGTCCGAATTCGATCAGGTGCGGGCCGCGGCATCAAGGCCGGCGAGCAACTGGTAGAGATCCTGACTGCACTCGGCGGAATAGGCCCGTGAACGAACCGTCGGGTCCGACATGAACTTGCTGATCCGGCCGAGCGCCTGGATGTGGTCGGCGATCCGGTCGGCAGGGCTCGCCAGCAGGACGATCATGCGAACCGGTTCGCCGTCGATGGAGTCGAATTCGAGCGGCTCGGACGGGATGCCGATTGCCATCGTGATCTCTCGGACTCCCGGGCATTTTCCATGAGGGATCGCAAGCCCTTCGCCGATGCCGGTCGAACGCTGCCCCTCCCGTTCCCAGACCGTCTTGCGAAAGTTTTCGGGATCGGTCACTGAACTCGAGGTGCAGACAAGATCACAGAGCTCATCGATCGTGGTTCGTTTGGTCTCACCGTCGAGAGGAACCTTGATGAGTTCGGGCTTGAGAATCGAAGTGAGGTCGAATGCCACAGGTGTACTCCGCCGGTCGGTCCGGTGAGAGGCAGGGGAGAATCCGACGATCGTACCAGTCTCGAGGTTGGATATCGCGGGTCAGCCGAAAAACAGGGCGGCCGCTCCTGACGGTCACGCGATATCGGGCGTCGGCTCGCCGGAGATCGGCAGGGAATCCTCGGAGACCGGAGGCTCAAGATCGAATTCTGAGTCGTCCATGGTGTCCGCCTCGACTGCTCCCGGGCGGCTCGATTTCAGAAGGAGGGCGTGAAAACTGCCGTCATGGATGCGGGCTGGTGGGTCGCCAGGCATTCCGGCGGGGAATCGCTGGACGGCATTCCGGCAATCCATGCCGAAACGCCGTTCCATCCAGGTGACCATCCGCCGATTTTCGGCCGGTTCGAGGCTGCAGGTCGAGAAGAGAATCGCACCGCCGGGAGAGAGGAACGGCTCGGCTTCGCGGACAATCCGCCGTTGTAGGGTCGCGATCGAAGTCAGTGATTCCCGACTGAACCGATACTTTGCTTCCGGCCGCCGAGGGAGGACGCCAGTATTGGTGCAAGGAACGTCCAACGCGAGCAGATCGACAAGGCCGATCGCCTTTCCGAGTTGATCGGGCCGCAGGACCTCGATGGTCGGGTGGTTTGCGAAGCATCGTTCGAGATCGGCGTAACGAACGGCATCGACATCCGTCGCGAGAATCATCGCATCGGGAAACGCCTGGGCGAGTTGTCGGGTCTTCGTGCCTCGGCCGGCACAAAAGTCGAGAATCCGCTTGGGCTTCAGGGCGTAGGCACCGCCGACCGCTTCCGCACTGGCGGGATCCTGAACCCGGCTGTTGGGGTAGGCCTCGAGAAACCGCTCGATTCCCGCGAGTCTCGGGTTGAAGACGAAGAAGCCAGCACGATCGTGCGGCGAAAGCGGTCCGCCTTCCTCGGCTTCCGGTCGGATCTCTTCCGGGTCTTCTGCGGTGATACAGATCGGGGGCCTGACCAGATCGTGGCGGCAGAGTTCCCGGGTCTTCACCATTCCATGGGCGCCGATCCAGTGCACGACCAGATCCTCGCCGTGGCTGGTCTGTTGTTCGAGTCGCAGAACTTCCTCTTCGGCAAAGATCGGCTGGTCGAGCACGACGGCTCGGCCATCCGAGAGGGGGAGCAGGTCCCGGCGTTCGTGGAAGGCCTGCGCATCCGGATGCTCTGCAGGGAGCGTTTCCTTCCGGAGTCTCGCCACCTTGCGGAGTACGGCGTTGACCAGCCCCGCCGCGGCTTGATGAACATGCTGGCGAACCCGGTTCACCGATTCGTTGATCGCGGCGTGATCGGGAATGCCGTCGAGAAGAAGGAGTTCGGCAGCGCCCATGAGCAGGGCCGCTCGCACCGCTGGTTGGAGCGTGTGCCAGTTTCGATCGATCTGCGAGGAGAGCACGGTCTCTAGGGTGATCCAACGTTCGAGGATCGCGGACTCCAGAGCGCGGGCGAACGCCGCGTCTCTTGGAGACAGGCCCCGGGTGTCCGCGGATCCCAATGGGAGATCGGGGAACCGCTGCGTCAGTTTGATGAGCCGCTCATAAACCCGATATCTGGCATCGTTCTGCGAGATGACGGGAGGTGGCACCTGGCCACGTTTGGATTGTCCGCTCGGGCGGCCACTGCGGGTTCTTCGATCATTCATGTGGATCAGGAGGATACCGTCGATGCAGCTTCAGCCGCGGACTTCAGGGCTGCAGCCTTGTCGGTGCGTTCCCAACTGAACGTGCCCGGACCGCCTTCACCCGGTTCCCGGCCGAAATGGCCATGGGCTGCGGTGATCCGGTAGATCGGTCTCAAGAGATCCAAGTCCGCGATGATCCTGGCGGGGGTCAGTCCGAAGTGATCACGGACGATCTGCTCAATGATCGCTTCGTCGATGGTGGAGGTTCCGTTGGTATCGACCAGAACAGACGTCGGCTCGGCGACACCGATGGCATAGCTCAGTTGAACCTCGCACTCATCGGCGAGGCCTGCGGCGACGATGTTTTTGGCGATGTAACGAGCCATGTACGCCGCCGAACGATCGACCTTCGAGGGGTCCTTACCGCTGAATGCGCCACCACCGTGTCGTCCTCGGCCACCATAGGTATCAACGATGATCTTTCGACCGGTGAGCCCGCAGTCGCCATGAGGTCCACCAAGTTCGAACTTGCCGGTCGGATTCACGTGAACGGTGATGTTATCGCTCCACCAGTCGCCCAGAATCGGCTTGATGACATGCTGGATGATGGCCGCCTTCAACTCGGCCTGCTTGTCGGCGCCGTTCCACTGCGGTCCGTGCTGGGTCGAAAGCACCACGGTGCGGACGGCGACTGGTTTGCCATTGTCGTACTCGACGGTCACCTGGCTCTTGGCATCGGGCCGAAGGTGCAGAATCACGTTCTCTCGCCGGACTTCGGCCTGTCGGGCGACCAGTTTGTGGGAGAGGTCGATCGGCAGTGGCATCAACGATTCGGTCTCACGGCATGCGAAGCCGAACATGAGGCCTTGATCGCCGGCGCCTTGTTCCGAGGGGTCTCCGCCAGCCTTGTGTCGGTCGACGCCCTGATTGATGTCGGGGCTCTGCTGGTCGAGCGAAACGAGGACCGCACAACTTCGTCCGTCCAGTCCCTTCGCCGCATCGTCGTAGCCGATCTCTTCGGCGGTTCGGCGGACGATTTCCGCGATCTCGACGTATCCGTTGCACGTCACTTCGCCTGCGATGACCGCCATGCCGGTGGTCACCATGGTTTCGCATGCCACCCGGCAGTTCGGATCGACCGCGATCATGGCGTCGAGGATGGCATCGGAGATCTGATCGGCCAACTTGTCGGGGTGGCCCATCGAGACGGATTCTGAGGTGAAGAAGTGGGGGCGATTCGTCATGATGGTGGTAGGCCAGCTGAGAGAAAAGGATCAATCCGTTCAACCGATGAATGGATTAATGGATGAATGCGAGAATAACCGCTTCGAAGGTCCTTGGGAAGTGATGTCGACCGAACTTCTCACGCCGTGCTCGGCATCACCGGTCCGAAAACCCGGTTCGAGACCAAAATCACCGGACCAAAGACCCGGCATACCCGTATCTTCGGATCATTTGTGGCGAACCATTCTAGAGAATTCGACGTTTCAGAAAGAAGTGCCCCGAAAATCGTCATTGCCACGAGGGTGGGCTACTGTTGAACAACGTGTCGTCGACCGCCGCGGATGAACGACAGGACACCTTTGTTTTGGATACCCCAGATGCGAATCATCAGCACCATCACCACGGTTCTTCTGGCCACGGTATTGGCCCCCACGGGTTCAGCCGTGGCGGCGGAACCGGGCGTGGATGCTGGCCTGTCGACTCGGGTCGTGATTCGAGGGACCCCGGAACTTCGAATCTTTAGTGACCGAGACGGGGGATTCTGGCTGGTTCCGGACCCATCGAAGAGAAGACTTCGCATCGAGGACCTCGTCTCAGCCCGGATCGTCCGGGACGGACTTTCGGCCGGCGGCATCATCGACCTCCGGAGATTGTTCACGATTCCCCCGGCCGACTCGATCTCCGCCGCAAATCACCGGCTCGACCGGTATTACATCGCGGAGTTTCCGACCGCCGTGGCCGCGGCGGCGGCGGTCGCGGATCTGTCGACGCTCGTCGCCATCGGCGGGCCGATCGAGTCGATCGAGATTGATGGAATCGGCGGCGTCGCCACACCGCCCAACGATACCTGGATCCTGAATCAGTACGGCGTGCACAACGTGGGGCAGAACGTCTCGGGTCAGGATGGCGTGGTCGGGGCGGACGTCAATGTCATCCCCGCCTGGGACTGGACGATCGGCTCGTCCGACGTGGTGGTCGCAGTTCTGGATGCCGGTCTCAATTGGCACGAGGAGTACGAAACACGGCTGCTTCCGGGCTGGAACGTCCCCGACGGCAACGACCAGTTTGCGGACGAATGCAACAGTCACGGGACTCACGTCGCAGGCATTCTCGCAGCAGAGGGCAACAACGAGCAAGGAATCGCGGGCGTGGCCTGGCGGACTCGCATCATGCCGGTCGTGGTGACCGATGGATGTTCGGGCGTCGAGAGCTGGGTCGCGGAAGGGATCGTCTGGGCCGTGGATCATGGTGCCGACATTCTCAACATGAGCCTTCAGTACGCGGTCGGAACGCAGGCACTGGCGGATGCAGTCGCATATGCCCACGCCGCTGGCGTGATCCAGGTCGCGGCGGCTGGAAACACCGGGCAGTCCAACGACGTGCAGGCGCCCGGGAGATTCCCCGAAACGATTGCGGTGGCGGCGACCGACAATCGGGACGAGCACTGGTCATCGTCGAGTTCAGGACCTGAAGTCGACCTCGCTGCTCCGGGGTGGCGGGTCTACTCGTGCACGAACACTTCCAACTATGGATACAAGAGCGGAACCAGCATGGCGACCCCGTTCGTGAGTGGTGCCGTCGCACTCATGAAGGCGGTGGCGCCAGATCTTGATCCGATCACCGCCAAGGTCTTGCTTCGAGTGAATGCCGTGGATGTGGAGTCGCTCGGTTTCGACGAACTCACCGGAAGCGGACGCCTCGACATCGAAGCGGCTCTGCTTTCTCTCGACCCGACCCCGCCGGCACCAGGGGACCTCAACCATGATGGTCGGGTGGACGGCGAAGACTTCGGCATCCTGCTCTCTGGTTGGGGGGGCTGCCCCGGTGACTGCGAGGAAGTCTGCGTTGGCGACATCAACGTTGATTGTCAGATCAACGGCACCGATCTTGGTCTGCTCTTCATCGACTGGACCGGCTGACCCTCGCTCGCGGGAATCCGTGCCCCTCCATCACTGCGGTCGTTGAGAGGAGATGACGCGGTGCGTCGACACACGGTCGATCGCCGACGTATCGTTCAAGGTCGCCTTCACGCCATTCTAGGGGTCCGAGTTCCATGTCTGACGTCATCGACGTGCTGCTTTCACATCGTTCCATCCGTCGTTTCAAACCGGATCCAATTCCGGAAGAAGATCTTCGTCGCGCCGTGGAAGCGGGGCAGCAGGCGGCAACGAGTTCGAACATTCAAGGCTATTGCGCAATTCGGGTGACGGATCCGATGGTTCGCGCGCAACTTGTCCCGCTCACCGGCGGTCAGGCGAAGGTCGCGAGTTGCCCGCTCTTCATGGCGATCTGTGGAGACACTCGCCGCCACCGGCTGCTCGCAGCCCGCGAGGGTGGGGATTACCAGTCGAATCTCGAAGGATTCATGCTCGCGGTGATCGATGCGACGCTCTTTGCGCAGAACATGGTGATTGCGTTCGAATCGATGGGTTACGGCACCTGTTACATCGGTGGGCTGCGGGAAGACCTTCCGGCCCTACACGAGGTTCTCCGAACTCCGGAAGGCGTCTGGCCGCTCTTCGGGCTCTGCGTCGGACTCCCCGATCAGGAACCTCAGAGTCGTCCCCGACTCGATATCGACGCGGTGATCTTCGACGACCACTACCCAGCAGACGAGCAAATCCTCGCCTCAATCGATGATTACGACCGCGTGATGCATGATTGGTACCGTTCCAACGGAATCGACACGCCGGACTGGTCTGCGAGGATCCGCCAGCACTTCGAGGAAAAACATCGAACGAGGAATGCGGCGTGGTATCTCGACGCCGGAGCGTCTTTCGACTGATTCCAGTTCGTTCGTCGGTATAGAATGTCGCTCCCCGCCCTCGTGACCGGTCGAATTCCGATCATCCTTGGATGGGCTCATCAGGAGTCCGATCAATGCTCGTGAAAGTGACGCTCGCCCGACTGCTGATCCGGGAAATGGCGGACTCGCAGTTCGTCACCCTTCAGGAGGAGAACGGCGAGCGCATGTTCCCGATCGCGATCGGACTTCCGGAGGCTTTTGCGATCGAACGACGTCTGCGGAAGGCGGCGGTGCCGCGTCCACAGACGCACGACCTTCTCGAGAATACGATCGCCCTTCTGGGCGGCGAGCTCGTCCAGATCGTGATTCATTCGCTCGATGAAGGAACTTTCTTCGCCAAGATCGTCGTCCGCCAGAGCGATGATCTGATCGAGATCGACTGCCGACCATCCGATGCGATTGCGTTGGGGGCTGCGGTCGATGTACCGATCTTCGTCGAGGAATCGGTCCTCGACGAGGCATCAAGCGAGCCAATCAGCGGATTTCAACCGCCCGAGCATCCTGGATGGATGCCCGACTTCGATGAAGAGGAACGGGATGACGAGAGTGAACAGGAGTTCGGTTGAACGACCCTTCTAACGACCCATCCAGCGTTCCTTCTCACGAAGATCTCCACGTGGCGCCGCCGACGACGGCTGGCGTGCTCGGTGATCCGATGCCGCAGGGCCGGCTGCTCGAGTCGCCGTTGCTGGCGGGTCGGATCAAGTTGCGTGACGAGGATTTCATCGTCGATGAGATGCCGTTGTACGAGCCGGTCGGTGAGGGTGAGCATCTGTACATCCGGGTGCAGAAGAAAGGGCTGGCTCACACCGAACTCATTGAACGACTCCGTCGGCACTTCAATGTGAAGGAAGAGGCGATCGGTGCGGCGGGGATGAAGGATCGGGTCGCGATGACCAGCCAGACAATTTCGATTCACCTCCCGGGTCGGGGCGGCCCGCCAGCCGAAGCCGCGACGGCGCTCGAGGATTCGAGGATTCAGATCGTCTGGGCGGATTGGCATACCAATAAGCTTCGCCGCGGACACCTCGTCGGGAATCGATTCTCCATTCGCATTCGGGATCTCGATCCGCTCCAGGCGCCTCAGGTCTGGCGTTCGCTGAAGGAACTCGAGAAACGAGGCGTCCCCAATCACTACGGGACCCAGCGGTTTGGATATCGCCGCAACACCCACCGGCTCGGGGCGATGATCCTACGGAGCGACTGGGACGGCCTGGTCGCGGAGATACTCGGTGCTTCAGGTTCTTGGTTTCCCGCTCATCAGCGAACCCAGCGGGAGGCTTTTGATGCGGGTCGGTTCGACGAAGCGGTGAAGGGATGGGGACGTCGCGACGTCGCCGAACGAAGCATGGCTCGGGCCATCGCCAAGGGCCGATCGTCTGCCGATGCGGTCCGAACGGTGTCGCGTCAGATGAGGACGTTCTGGGTCAGTGCCCTCCAATCCTCGATCTTCAACGCCCTGCTGGAGGAGCGCCTCGCCGCCGGAACCGTCGATCAACTCCAAGTGGGGGACGTCGCATACCGTCACGAGAGTCGGAAGTCGTTCCTTGCCGACGCGGCAATGATGGCGACGGAGGACCAGCAGGCTCGCGTGGATTCTTGGGAGATCTCACCGGCCGGGCCGATCATCGGGCCGGGCATGCCCCAGACGACCGGCGTGGTCTTGGATGCCGAGCGAAAGGCGTTCGGTATCGCCGACGTCGAAGCGGACGATTTTGCGCAAGGAGATCTCGACTTCAAGGGCACCCGCCGACCGTATCGCGTCCGAATTACCGACCTCGAACTCGACTCCGGTTTCGATGAACACGGGACCTACGTTCGGGCCGCATTCGATCTCCCACGGGGGTCGTATGCCACGGTGGTGCTTCGGGAGATCATCGGCGATGAGGGGGTTGAAGCCCATCGCCGGGACCGGCGTGACCAGAAGGCCTTCCCCCTCCAAGATGAGAGTCGCGGATGAGCCAAGAACGACCTCGGGCGCTTCGGGGAGCGTGCGAAAGGACCCCAAGTGTCGGACGGAATTGGTGTGTCATCGAACGATGGATCGTTCGTGGCTTGGATTCGGACACCGGGTTGACGTGATATATTCCGACGTCACGCTGCGATGAGGTCGGAATCGTGTCGG
>CALFOM010000117.1 GCA_937919685.1 uncultured Phycisphaera sp. | reverse complement strand
AATGGCGTGCCCGATCCGGCCTTGAAAATCACCAATGAAGCGGCGGTGGACCACTCAGGGATCCACCGCCGCTTCGATTTTGTCCGGGGCCCTTCGGCGTGCCGATCAGGTCCACCAGGGATCCGCGGGCGGTTCGAAGATGATCGCGTCGGTCAGAAATTCAATGGCTCGCTGAAGGCCTTCCTCGACCGACATCAGCGGATCTTCGTGTTCGATCGAAAG
This sequence comes from uncultured Phycisphaera sp., assembly GCA_937919685.1. GTDB lineage: Bacteria > Planctomycetota > Phycisphaerae > Phycisphaerales > SM1A02 > UBA12014. Next base: position 37,131 of record CALFOM010000117.1, on the reverse strand, counting down.
CACATGGTCGTAGCCCTGAATCCGCAGCATCGAGACGAACGGCTTCCAGAACTCATGGCCGTGGCCCCATCCGCAGGTTCGGAAGGTCCAGGAACGATGCTTCAGATCGGTGTAGGGACGAGCATCGTTGTAACCATTGATCCGACCCTGGTGAGGGTTGAGCTCGGTGTCCTTGGCGTGGACGTAGAAGAGGAGCCCTGCCTCACCCAGCACTCGGGCGGCCTCGATCGGATCGATGCCCTGCCAGAAGAAATGGGATGGATCGAGATTCGCTCCAAGTACCGGCTTCCCTTTCAATCCCGACGCCTTCATCGACCGCTCGCTGAGCCTGATGAGGGTGTCTGGGTTGTAGGCGCAGAATCCAGGATGAGCCTCCCAAGCGACGCGAACACCGTGCTTGCGACAGAACTTCGCCTGCATCGCCCAGTACGGGACGAGCACTTCGTCCCACTGATACTTGAGGATCTCGGAGAAATCGTTGGGCCAGGCGCAGGTCACCCAGTTGGGCGTCCGGTCCGCCTTGGACCCACCGGGGCATCCGCTGAAGGTGATGACCACATCGGTACCCAGCTTGGGCGCTAGTTTGACTGCTCGTTCGAAGGCGGTGTGATCCGCCTTGGCGGCTCGGGCTGTGGGATGAACGGGGTTGCCATGCACCGCCAGTCCCGAGAGTTCGAGACCATGGTCCCGAAGCGCCGACTTGATCCGATCCTGCTCCTTTGGGGAACCGAGCACCCGGGCAGCATCGAAGAAGGGGGAGCCGGGATAGGCCCCGACCGGAATTTCGATCGCATCGAGACCACTCTCCGCACAGTAGGCCAACGTCTCTTCAAGACTTCGGTCGGCAAAGAGTGCCGCCATGACGCCCAGTTTCATGATCGCTTCCTTTCAGATCTGTTCCGAGGCTCGTCGACGAGCCGGATTTCGATTCCCCACGCCGGCGACGGAAGATTCAAAGGCGGCGGCCTCGATCCGATGCGCTCCAAGAACGCCATGAAAGGCGACCTCAAGGCATGGAAAAGATGAACCGAATGACCTTTGATCCTCCTCCGGCGTCTCGACCCCGACCGCCGTCCGGCCGTCGTCCGATGACGCCGAGGTCCGGAGACTACCGCGCCCTGCAACCCTCGCGGGGGGTTTTTCATTCGTTCCTTGCAGGAAGCCGGTCTGGCGGCGAAACTGTCGGGATGCGCCTCCTTCCGGTTCGCGTGGCTCTGGCCACCGTCATCTCGGCCCTTTTCGCCACGACTCTCGGACTCTCGCCGGCGTTTTCGCCATCGGCCGACGACCCACCGGCGATCGATCCCGCCACCGAAGCGAGCAAGGCCCCGACTGCCCCTCTGCCGGCGGTAGATGACCCCGCAGAAGCAGCACCCGTAGAAGCAGCACCGGCAGAAGCGGCATCTGCTCCCCCGCGCGTCTATCTTTGGGTGGACCGGTACGAGGAACTCGGCGGATTCGTCGTCGACGAAGATCATGACCTGCTGAGCATTCGAGATCTGGATGGGAAGATCCGGAGTTTCCCAAAGAACCGACTCCATCGGCTCATTCGCCTCAACGATATCGAGACGGCCCGACCAGGCCTCGTCGAACTTCGCGACGGCACGCTTCTCGCCGGCCTACTCGTCAAGGACGACTTTGACGAAGTCGTGATTCGCATCGAAGGCGTGACCACCAAACTCCCGAGGGCAAGCGTCGTCCAGACCAGGCTCGATCTCACACTCGAGGAGAAGTACAAGCGCTTCCGAGAGATGATCGAGCCCGATCAGTACACCCGGAGATTCGAGCTCGCAGCTTGGCTCTTCGAGGAGGAAGCCTATCAACTGGCCCACGCCGAACTGATCGAGATCGTCGCCGAATCGAAACTCCCCCGAGCCGTAGAGCTTCTGAAACTCGTCGAGGCCCAGCTCATTCTCGAGGCCAACTCCGGCACGTCCACATCGCCTTCACCGCTCGATGGGCGAACCATCCGCGACGAACGATCGACCGGACCAGTGGATCTTCGAGATCTGCTTCCGCAGGAGATCATCTCCGCGGACGACGTCAACATCATCCGGGTCTACGAGATTGATTTCCGCAAGCCGCCCCGAATGCACATTTCACCGGAGACGGTTCGAGAGATCCTCGAGAAGTACGGCGCGAGCCCCCTGATTCCCGCCGACAGCGCCGGTCGGACGGCGCTCTTCCGAGCCGAATCGGCGGAAGTCGTGGATCTCATGTTCAGACTCAAGGCTCGCGATCTGTACTCTCGGATCGAAGTCAACTCCGAACCGCCGGCGCTCAATCTCTTTCGCCAGAGGGTTCACGACGCGTGGCTGATCCCGAATTGTGCCACGAGCCGCTGCCACGGCGGACTCGACGGCGGTCGATTCTTCCTGCACCGGCGCAACTCCAAGAGCGAGCGAGTTCGATACACGAATCTCTTGATTCTCGAACGCTGGAATGAGTTGGAAATGCCGCTGGTGGACTATCTCGACCCGGGTCGCTCGCTACTCATCCAGTACGGCCTTCCTCGAAACGAGGCTCGATTTCCACATCCCGAGGTCAGGGGGTGGTCTCCGGTCTTTAGCAAGGGAAACCCCAGACTCCTTCGAGATGCCTTCGGGTGGATGAACGGCATGTTCCGCCCGCGGACGAGCTATCCCGTCGACTACGAGGCTCCGGTCATCTCCACGCCCAATCTCCCTGAGCCGGTTTCGCCTGATTCACCCGAGGACCGCCGCGGCCGCTGAGCCTCCGCACCCCTGATCAGGCCCGCGCAGACCCGCTACAATCTTCGTTCAGCCCCTTAGAGGGTCGGATCGAGATCCGATCACCGCGACGGACCGTTCAGAAGACGGAGACGACCACGACCATGCAGCCACGGCCGAGCCTCATCATGCTTCCCCTCTCCCTCGTCCTTGCCATCGGCCTCGCCGGTTGCGGAGATGGTTCGGATGGCGGGAGCGACACGATCGCCAAAATCAATACCGATTACGCCGCCGTTCTTCGAGAACGACCGATCATCCGTGAAGAACGCGGCTCGATCGACGAGTCTGCCGAGGCACTCCGAAGGATCGCAACCCGAGCCGACACCATCGGACAATCCACTGATGCGAGGGCCGCTGCTAATCTTGCGGCGAACATCCGGTCCGCGGCCGGAGCGTTCGAATTCGATGAAGCCGTTCGAATGGAATCCTCGGCGCAAGCCCTTCGGACGATCATCCGATCTCTCGCGACGGATGCCGAGATGCTTCAGTCCGCCGCGATGGCGGCCGAATCGCTGGATACCTCGGCGGCGAACCTCGTCATCGAGTCGAACCTCGCGGATGCCCGATCGAGAATCGCGGACGCCGAAGATCAACTCGACACGCTCAATGAACGAATCGTGCAGGCCGAAGGGCAACGCGACTCGCGTATTTCTCGCGCCGCAGCGCTCGAATCCACGGCTGGCGAGCGGGGCCGCTCAGGCGTCGACGCCGGGCCTCTCGACGGCCTGGATCAGATCAACGAGTCCATCGAGCTCCGACAGGAGGCCCGAGGCCATCGAATCGCGGCGGCACGAGACCACATCGCCATTCAGACACTTGAACCGACCGTCCGAGTCGAGGAATCCCGACGCGACGGACAGAACAACGTGCTCGGCAGCGCTCGGTCCGCAAGAGCGAATGCGGAATCCCGGCGGGATGCCGCGATGGCGTACGCTGGCAAGGTTCGATCCGATCTGGATGAACTCGCCCGAACCATCGCCAAATCGCTGACCGAGTTGAACACGTTTGAAGACCAGACGATCCTCCCTCGCTTCAGCGCATCGATGCGAGACTTCGACTCCGCGGTCAACAGTGCTCGACAGTTCAAGAACGGCGGAAGCAAATCCGAAGCCGCGAGCGGGTCCAGAGCGATCGCCAATGCCGAATTCGGCAAAGGCAGAGTCGCTTGGGAGGCCGCAACCATGCAGAATCGAAGAGCGGACGTGATCGCTCGCGTCGTCGCCTCCGGCGTCATTCCCGACAGCACCAGCATGAAGACCATGCTTGAAACGACGATCGCCAGCCGCGACGCCCTTCTCTTGGAAGCCAGCACCTCGATGCAGAAGGGGCTTGATGCGTTAGACAGCCTGCAGACCAAGGATGCGATCGACGCGAAGATCGTCCAGCAGATCCAGCAGGCGATTGAAGCCGCCAAGGGTGGCGACCTCGTCTCCATGTCGGACGCGGCGCGAACTGATCGAGCCGCGAGCCGGACCGTGGCCGCATCGTCTGCCGGTCGTTCCAGCGCTGCCGGCGCCGGCCTTGGATTCGCAACCCCCGGTGCGATCGCCAAGTTCCTCAGCAACCCCCCGACCAGCGCCGATTCCGCGGATCGACTCAACGCCGCCCTCGTCGCCAAGTCGGAGACCGCCTCGCAACTCAAGAAGATGTTCACGGCCCAGGGCGATCTCCTGAACGACCTCATCAATGCGATGGACACCAAGTTCGGGAAGGACGCAACCGCAACCGCGATCACTTCCGCTGAGGGAATCGCCGATGGCCCGCTCTCATCCACTTTCACCGTGGACTCGGTCGACGGCGACACCGGGACCCTCGCATCAGAAGACGGCCAGAAGATCATCGTGAGCAAGGGTGCGAACGGCTGGTTCGTGGATCTCGACGCGACCCTCAAGGCCGATCCTCAGATCGAAATGATGGTCGCGATGGCCGGCCCGATGATTGACCGGATGATGGCCGGCATGGCCAAGACCATCGACGCCATGGTCGAAAAGGTGAAGGCCGGAGACTTCGACTCCGCGGATGCCGCGATGGCGACCCTTCAGGAATCACTGGCCCAGAGCATGATGGGCGGGATGGGCGGGATGGGCGGCGGCGGCCAGCGTCGTCGCTGAGTCCCTTTAGACACCGTCCGGCATCGATAATCGATCTAGTACCCGCGCCGCGGTCCCTCGGACCGCGGCGTCTTCGTCGGAATCACCCGCGATTTCCTTGATCCGCCCGAGCAGCTCCACATGCCCAGGAGCGTTGGCGTGTTCTCCAAGGACGTTCCCGGCGCAGATCAGGGCATTCCGCTTCCACATCCCGAGCGCCGCCCGCTTGGCGGCGGTGCCTTCGATCACGTGCCGACGGGACTCGTCGTTCCAGCCGAGGACCTCCAGAAGATCGAGGTCGGAGTGACGTTCCGCGTAGTCCGGATGGATCGGCAATGACTGCCGCCGCTTTTTTCGATTGGCGTGCGGACAGACCTCCTGGCAGATGTCGCACCCGAACAACCAGTCTCCTGTCGCGGTCTCCAACTCCGGGCTGATCTCACCCCGATGCTCGATCGTGGTGTACGCAAGACACCGGGTCGCGTCGACTGAGAACGGTGTGATGGCATCGGTCGGGCAGGCGTCGATGCACCGTGTGCAGGTACCACAGGGATCGGTCCCCTCGGTCTGCGGCGAAGTCGGCGCGAGCTTCGCGGTCGAGACAATGCCGCCGAGCAGCATCCAACTTCCGACGCCGGGTTCGATCAGCAGCGTGTTCTTTCCGACCAGCCCCAGACCTGCCCGCATCGCGTGCTCGCGTTCGAGGAGTGGCGCGGTGTCGACGCAGGGGCGAAAGTGATGGCCCGGCAGAATCTCCCCAAGTTCCTTGGCGAGTCGAACCAGACGACGCTTCATGACCTTGTGATAGTCACGGCCGCGGGCGTAACGAGCGATACGTCCGCGCGGGGGCGAGGAAGGATCGACTCGATCTCGACGGCCATCGTGGTATCGGTCCGCCACCATGATGATGGAAGTCGCTCCTGGAACGTAGGTCTCCGGGGCGAGTCGCTCCTCGATGCGCCGCTGCAGATAGTCCATCGTCCCGTGCCGACCCCCGGTGATCCATGTTCGGACATGTTCCTCGTGCGAGGTCGGGAGTGCGTCACAGACGCCCGCGAGTGCGAAGTCCAGTTCCCGGCATCGCGTGAGAACACGGCGAGTCAGTTCTTCGGGGTCGAGGTCGGCCGCGATCCCGTCGAAGTTCATCGAAGGCCCATCCAGCGAGCGAGCGAACCGATCGGAACGTCCCCGATCACGCCGCCGACGCCCGTCACCGCCGCTGCCGCCTCGTAGCCACTTCGGGCGGCGCCTTCCATCGTGGCAGGCCAGCCGGTGTCACACCAATCGCCGGCGAGGAACAGATTCGGGACCCCGAATCCACCGGGCCTCGCCGAAGGGCGAATCGAATCGATGCCCGGGCATGCTCGGAACGTGGCTCGTTTCTCCTTCACGCTGCGAACCTCGACGGGCTTGAGTCCTCGACTGCCCGGCATTGCCCAATGAAGATCCTCGAGCACTCGGGCTGCGATGGCCGATTCGTCGAGATCCATCCAGTCCTTGGCGGCACTGATCACCGCATGAATGTGATGCAGGCCGGATTCATCCCGCCCCTTGTTGAAGAACCAGTGCGTTGCTCTGCCCGGGAGGACGAGGTGCGGATAGGTTCGCACGTCATCGACGAGCACGGGAGACTCGAAGAACAGATGCACTCCAAGAATCGGGCTGTGCTCGAATCGATGGAGATCAACCAGTCGGGGGTCGGCGGCCTTCATCGGACTGGAGACGAGTTTCGCCAGCCGATCGGGAGGAACGGTACTCACGATGGCGGCGGCAGAAATGAGCCCCTCGTCGGTGACCACGCCGTTCGCGCGAATGCCGTCGAAGGCGATTCCTCGCACGCTGTTTCCGAGGCGAACCACCCCACCTGCCGCCTCCACGGCGGTGATCGCGGGATCGTAGAGAGCACGGAGATCGCAGGTTGCAAGTCCCATTGTTGCCTGCCAGCCTCCAGCCAGGAAACTCTCCTGAAAGACCTGCATGGCGTGATTTCCTGCCACCTCATGACAGGGAAGATTACAGGCGCTGATGACTACTGGATCCCAGAAAAGCCGCCGCGCATCTTCAGACTGTCCGGTCTCGAGAAGGAACTCCGAGAACGGACGATTCGCCCAGTCCATTCGCCCTGCAAAACCCATCCGGATCAGCCGCAGCATCGCCTGCCCGATCAGGATTTTGGTGTCCGTCGAGAGAAGCCTCATCCGTAGGAATGCGGGGGCGAACTGGCCTGGCGCAGGCAAACGTGACGCACGGAGCCGATCTGGCCGCCGCGGTGGATTCGCCCACCAGGTCTCGGGATGCCATTCAATCCGATCGGCGACGCCGAGCCGCTGATAGAGATCCATGATGTTCGAACAACAGCCCATCACGACGTGTTGGCAGTTGTCGAGTACCCGGCCTGATCGCGGATCATCGAAACTTGTCGCGCGGCCGCCTAGTTTTCCTCGGGTCTCAAGGAGAATGGGCTTCCACCCCGCCTCCGCGAGCCGGATCGACGCCGCGATTCCCGCGACCCCGCCACCGATGACGACTGCACGCCTCATGAGGCACCGCTCCGGACGAGCCGTTTCGCTCGCCATGCGATCGACATTTTTCGCATCGACCCCAGTCTCACGCGTTCCTTCACCACCCGACGCGGATCACGGGCAATGCGGTCGAGCAGGCCACGGTAGATCTCGGTCATTGCCCAACTGGTCGCCCTGCATTCACTGGAAATGTGTTTTTCGAGCCCGCTGGAACGGCGGTAGAACGCGGCAGCGTGCTCGATCTGCGCTTCGAGGAAACGTCGACATCGAGCCGGCTCCCGCCAGGCCAGCAATTCTTCGATCGAAAGGCCCTCGGCTTCGAGTTCGTCGGCGGGAAGGTAGACCCGCTGGCGTTCGTAATCCTCGCGAAGATCGCGGAGAATATTGGTCAACTGGAGCGCCTTTCCCCGGTCAGCGGCCATTCGCTCGATCTCGGGATCGCCATCGTGACCCCAGATTCGGACGCAGATCAGCCCGACCGTCGAGGCCGCCTGCCAGCAGAAACGTTCGAGCGTCGCTCGATCTGGACACCGGGTCCAATCGAGGTCGGATTCCTGCCCGTCGATCATCGCCTCGAAAGGTTCGATGGACAATTCATACCGCTCGACGGTATCGGTGAACGCTCGCCAGATCGTCTCGGGCCCCCCGACCTCGCCACCGAACGCAGCCCGCGTCCTTGATCGAAACGCGACGAGTCCGGACCGTCGCGAATCGACCGCGACACTCGGCTCGTCCGCCAGATCATCCACCAGTCGCATCCACGCATAGATCGCGTAAAGCGAAGATCGTCGAGGCTCCGGCGTGAGTCTGAGGCCGTACCAGAAGTTCTTCGCCCGATGCCGGACGATGCGACCGCAATCCTCGTACGCCTCCGTGAGCCGGGCATCCATCGTCATCATGACGCCGCCTCCCGGGACGAGACGGTCCGCCGCGAACTTCGGGTTGTGAACCAGGCCCGCGCGAGGATCTTCAGCTTGCCCGTCAATCCGAGGGTCGGTCGATTCAGGGTCGTCTCGTAGTCCCAGTCTTCGATCCGCCGCAGCACACTTGCGCCGCCACCGCCGAGCACCTCGATGACGGGTGCCGCTCGAGGCCCAAGCAGACCAGAGAGTTCCGATCCGAAGGTGTACAACGGCCAGGTTCGATCCACGCAGGCTCGAACCAGTCGCCGCGACTCTTCGAGAAATCGATCATCCGACGCCCAGCCCTGCTTTGCGGTGACCCGGAATCGACGCTCGAAGTCCTCGATCTCGATCATCTCCGTGGGAATGTAGATCCGGTCTCGATCAAGCAGGTCTCGACGAAGATCCTGCCAGTGATTCGTCAATTGGAGCGCGGTGCAGATCGCATCGGATCGTTCCAACTGCTCCGGCGACCCCGGTTCATCGAGGAGTTTCAACACCAGTCGGCCCACGGGGTCCGCGCTGCGCCGACAGTAGTCGATCAATTGTTCCCAAGTCTCGTAGCGCGTGACGGTCTGATCCTGTTCGAACGCGGAGATCAGGCCGAGGAACGGCCCCTGCTCCAGATCGAAGCGCTCGATGGTCGGCTGCAACGCTCGAAACACCCAATGCCTCGGGTTGCCCTCCCAGGCGGCATCGACCTCCGACCTCCACCAGTCCAGAAGTTCGAGCGATCGGTGGGGGTCGCCGATCTCATCGCCGAGATCGTCCGCGGTCCGGCAGAACGCGTAGACCGCCGCGAAGTCGTCACGCACATCGGCGGGGACGAGTCGGGTGAGCACCGAGAAGTTTTCGCGGCGCGAGGATGCCAGACGCCGGCACCGATCTCGAGCTGCGGACACGGTAGTCGCCGACCAAGACGACGGGTCTGCGTCGGGGCCGTTGAGAAGAAGATCTTCATGGATACGTCGGTCGGCCATCAGCAAGTTCCCGGCGGGATCGCCGTAGATCCCCGAGTGTAGCCGGGTTCGCCCCCTTTGCGGGCCGTCAACCGCGATTACGAGGTGGTTCGAATCCACGAACCGCGGCGATCACGGGTCGGACTGCTACCATTCACCAATCCCGTTGCGTCCGGACATCCGTCCCATTCGAGCCGAGACCATGAAACTGATCCTCGCGAATCCCCGCGGCTTCTGTGCCGGCGTCAACATGGCGATTGCCGTCGTCGACGAATTGCTGAAGCTCTTCCCGGATGAGACGATCTGTGTCTATCACGAGATCGTTCATAATCGGCATGTCGTCGACCGCTTCCGAGCGCAGGGTGTCATTTTCGTAGAGACAATCGATGAAACGCCGGAGGATGCCGTGGTGGTCTTCAGCGCTCATGGCGTGAGTCCGGCGATTCGGGCGCAGGCCGCCGCACGAAAACTCGTCGCCATCGACGCCACCTGCCCGCTCGTGACCAAGGTCCATGCGGAGGCCATTCGCTACGCGCAGCGTGGCTGGCAGATCATTCTGATCGGTCATGCGCAGCACCAGGAGGTCATTGGCACCCGCGGCGAGGCTCCAGAGTCGATCCAGATCGTGGAAACGCCCGCGGACATCGCGGGTCTTCGAATCGACGATCCGGAGAAGTTGATCTATCTGACGCAGACGACCCTCTCGACGGACGATGCGAATACCGTGATCTCGGCACTGAAGCAGGCCATTCCGAGCATCAAGGCACCGCCCAGCGAGGACATCTGCTACGCCACGACCAATCGACAGAACGCGGTGCGAGCGATCGCACCCGAATGCGATCTGGTACTGGTGGTCGGAAGTCAAAACAGTTCCAACAGCCTCCGCTTGACGGAGATCGCCGAGAACCTGGGAACTCCGGCACGACTCGTCGATGATCGAAGCGAGCTCCAGGACGAGTGGTTCGACGGCGTCGAGACGGTACTCATCACCGCCGGCGCCAGCGCCCCGGAGCATCTGGTCAACGAACTGGTCCTGCATCTGATCGATCAATTCGGTGGTGAAGTCGAGCAACGGGACATCGATCGCGAGACAATCGTCTTTGGTCTCCCGGGGTCGCTCAAGCAACTCATGCGATCCAAGGGTATGGATCCCAAGAATCGGAGCATCACGGTGGACCCCGGCGGCGATCTGGAGCGAATTCTCGATGCCAAGGGCATCTCCCATCGAACCGTTGACCTCACGATTGGCGCCTCAAATTGACCGATCGAAACACGGGACATCCTGAGAGTGAGGACAATGAGAATGTTGAGGACATTGAAGACATGATCCCTCGGCAGGTGGCAAGACCCAGCATCTTCGATCATGACCCCGAGTCGATGGGCGACTGGGCGGTCGAACACGATCTCCCGGTGTACCTCGGTGACCAGGTCCTGAAGTGGGTCTACGAACGTGGCGTTCTGGACCCTGCGGCGATGTCCGACGTGTCGAAGCGAGGCCGGGAACTCCTCTCGGAACATCTTCGTTTCGGAGAAGGCATCGAACTCGCCCATCCGATCGCGTCCGATGGCACCAGCAAGATCCTCCTCGGCTGGCCCGAGCCGGGCGCTGCCCCGATTCAAGGCTCGCTTCCGGTTCTGGGCAACGAGCCCTCTTGGCAGACCGAATGCGTGATGATCCCGACCGAGAATCGTCGAACCGGCTGCCTCTCGAGCCAGGTCGGTTGCCCGGTCGGCTGCCGCTTCTGCGCCAGCGGGCTCGGCGGTCTCGATGGCAACCTTTCCCGCGGCAGAATCGTGGAGCAGGCTTGGCGACTCGGACGCCTCCCCGACGGCGGACGACTCAGCAACGTGGTCTTCATGGGGATGGGCGAACCGCTGGCGAATTTCACTGCTGTCACCGATGCGATCAGAAGCATCCACGCACCATGGGGCCTCGGTATCTCCGCCCGTCGAATCACCGTCTCGACCGTCGGCCTTCCAGCAGCGATTCGTCGTTTCGCGACCTTCGACCTGCCGGTCACGCTCGCCTTGAGCCTGCATGCACCCAACGACGAACTTCGCCGCGAGATCATTCCCTGGGCGCAGTACTCGACGGTCCCGGAACTCCTCGATTCTTGCCAAGAGTATTTCAAGAGATCCGGACGGGAGATCACCATCGAGTACATCCTGCTCGGCGGATTCAACGACGGGGTCGAGCATGCCCGAGAACTGGCATCGCACGCGAAGTCTCTGCGATGCAACATCAACCTCATCCGATACAACGAGGTCGCAGGACTCCCCTTCCGTCGGCCTGCCACCGATGATGTTCGACGTTTTCAGGAAGAACTCAGGCATCGAGGAATCAACGCCCACATCCGGGCGAGCCGAGGCCGCGACATCGCAGCGGCCTGCGGACAACTCCGCCACGAGCGACGTGCGTCCGGCGCGAATCCCGTCGCTCACGACTGATTCAATCGGCCGTCGACGCCGACGCGAGCACCGAGACCGGCGTCTCGTGAAGTCGACCATCGGTCGCCAGATCATGCCAGCTTCGGAGGACGGAACACCATCGCCCATAAGCCTTGGAGTCGCCGCTCTGCGTCATCGCGAGATCGATCCCCGACTCGATCGCAAGTCGTCTCGCCCGGGATTCGCGATCGCCTCGACGCGACTCGGGAACGAATCTTCCGATCCGAGCAACGATCGGAAGCAGCCAGTCGCGAATCGGTATCTCCGCCCGCATGCGTCGATCGAAGGCGACGATGTCGATTCGGACCAGATAGACCCTCTCCAATCGATCCCCTCGTGCCCTTCGAACCCCGAGTCTCCGGCGCAATCGACGTCGGTGATCAAGGCTTGTCGCCGCCACCGCCAGCGCGAAGAGATCGCGTGCAAGCATCGCTTCTCCGAGAGGCAGGATCGCGAGTCGCGTGAGTTCCCGTCCGGTCTCGCCTCGATCAGCGAGGTAGAGCCGCTCCACACGGGCGAGGTACTCGTCGACCAGCGAGCTTCCGCCACGTCGGAAGAGACTGGCCACCGCGAGCTGGGCGTCGTCGAAGGCAATCCGACCGGCTTCGGTCTCAAGCAATCCAGGAACCGTTTCTAGGAATCGGCCGATACGCTCATCGAGCCAGATCGCGGAGGTCGCGCCCCGATGAAGCCGCGTCTCTAGGACGATCTCGCGGCGACGGCGACTGATCGGCTCGACGCCGGGCAATTTTGACACGCGTTGGTTGAGCGGTCGGGAGGCGAGCAATCGGCCGAAACGAAAAGCCTCACCGCTTCTCCCGAACCCGACCCGCTCCAGTTGCTGGGCCGCGTCGGTGATCGCCTCGAGGGAGACTGGAATGAGACCACGCTGGAACGCGACGCCCACCAAGACGACGTCGAGCAGTCGACGATTTCCGAATTGTTGAAGGACCTGTTTCGAGAACGCCTCCACCTGGTCCCCTGACGTGCCGCATCGACGTTCCGCCTCCGCCTCGAGCATCACGGTGAGATCGGCGGAAATGGCCCCTTCCTCCGTTGCTGCTTCGGTATTCGCGATGATCGAGGTCCTTCCGGGCGTGGCAATCTGAAGCATCGGGTCGGAGACCAGCGCCCGCAGCGTCTCAAGTGGATCGACCCCGATCAGAACGTCGGCCTCGCCTTGAGGAATGGAAGGGACCAACGTATCCGCGGCGTCTTCCCGCACCGGACGCGTGAAGAGAACTTGGGCCCACGCAGTTCTCCCCGGCGAAAGTGGCTGGGGTAGATGAGCCAGGCGGACATCGAAACCCATGTTTCTACCGGCAAGAGAGATGAGGCTCCCTGCCCCTCCTGGCGAGGTGCCGCGAACCCCCGCGATGTGAACACGCCATCGCCCGCTTCCCCGGTGGCGTGGTGTTGGCGCTACGATTCCGAGCTCCGGCGGAACAGGAATGGCGGGGAGCGGATTTCGCTGCCGAACGAGTTCCGAGATCTCAAGTAATCGACCCACCCGTAGCACGAAGGATCTCTTGAATCGACTCCGGATCGGTTCAAATCGGTATCGAGCGGTCACGTCGTCGGGACGAGGAAGGGAAGGATCGACCGTCGGTTCGCCCGAAGGTCGCACACCGCACGCGTCATCGATCCGCGTTTTGACTCGAACCAACGGGGCATACCCGAGCCGATCGATCTCGTCCGGATCTAGAACCGAAGTAATCTCCCGTCTTCGCACCACCAGCAGGGAAGGGTAGGTCGCGCGAGCAGCTGCCTCGATCCCTCGTCGTAGAGAAGCGTCGTCTTCAATCTCCAGTACTTGAACCCTCGCCGGGTTCTCGCCCGCGGTCGGAATCGCCGCGGTGAGAAGACGTGCTGCATCCAACTCGTCGTTCCAGCCCTCGTCCGCGATGAGGGTGATCCAAGGACGTCCGACATCCCGTCCGGCAGCGAGGAGAACCGCTTCTTCCAGAAGTCGCCGCCGCTCGACGATCTCCACCGCGATCACCCGACCCGAGAATCCGGCCGGCGGACGACCGTTGATGGCGAGGGCCATCGGCTCGGTGGTGTCGTCCTCGATTCGTCGAAGGGTTCGATCCGCGGAGACCGCGGCCCTCCGCACCGCCTGGAGCAGTCCTCTCCCGACTTGCCCCGGACGAGGTGGAATGGACGGTTGCTCGTCGACATCGCCGATCTCCATATTCACTCGATCGGAGAGTTCCAACGTCGGTCGCATCTCCAGAAGCAGATCTCGAAGCTTGTGAATCAGTCTTGAAGGTCGACCGGCATCGCCAGGTTCGATGACGGAATCCCCGGGGCCTGGCACCTGCCGCCAGGCCACCTGTGCCACGGTCTCGCCGCGTCGTCGAAGTCGTTCGGCGATCTCGATGACCGGAGCGGCCAAGAGTCCCGGACGGGTCTCGACCACCAGCACTTTGCGTGTTCGCGTCAGCAGCCGCTCGATCAGGGCGGGATCAAGGGGATGAACCAACCCAACATGGACCGCGGGAATTCGACCGGTGAGCCTCGTCTCCTCGAGTATGTGCCGGACCGACGTCGAGGCGAGCCCGGTCGCGATGATTCCCAGTGTCTCCCGCTCGCCCGGGCTCGGCATCGCGACCGCGACATCGAGTTCAAGACGGCGTCCAAGCCGCTCAAGATCCCGGTCGGCCGCAAAACGTGGGCTCCGTCGACGCCGAAGCGCCGCGGCGGTGTCGACGGTCTCGACCACCCGATTGGCCCGAACCGAAATCGTCGCCGCGCCTCGGAAGAGGGATGCATCAATGATGATTGCAGCGGGACCGTCGGAGGCGTCCGCCAATCTTGCGGCATGTTCGATCTTCAGTCGGAGATCGTCGAGATTTCCGACTTCCAGAACCGGAATGTCCAATCCCGCGAACAAGGAGCGTCCGGGCGTTCCGGATGCCGCCTCGGGATCGTCGATCGCGATCACCACCAGTCCGCGACGAGCCGCGTCGCCACCTCTTCCGATTGCAGAGACGGCTCGCGGAATCTCCCGAGTGTCAATCACCGCGAGGGCCGCGCCTCGAATCGCAAGTCTCCCGGCCTCGACCAGACGGCGTTCCGGACTTCTTCGCGCCAGAAAGGCGAACCGATGACGGTGCAGGACTCTGGCGATCGCGGGGTCGTCCGCGGCGGCGAGCAATCGATCGAAATCCCCGCCGACACCCACGAGCAGTCCGGCGACATCGATCTCCGATTCCAGTCCGCCCTTCAGGACCACGGCCGCGGCATCCATGAGCGCGCGCCCTTCGGCGAGACCGAATACCTCGGCATCGACGATCGGCGAGCGTCGTGAAGCTTCGAGCACGGAGCGATTGTACAAGTCTGAAGCGGTCCGCTGGTGGATGAACCACGAGGAGTCTGAAAGAACTCGATTCATCCCTCTTCGAGGAGCCGGTTGATCGCTTCCCCCACACCCGATCCAAGTGGGCCGGTGCGGCGATTCGATACTGCGACCACCCGCTGGTCGGCCCCCCCCATCGCGATGCCGATGCCAGCCCCCTGGATCATCCCGACATCGTTGAGTCCATCACCGATGGCCGCGACGGCTTCGATCGGGATGCCCCGCCGATGAGCCAGCCCGCTCAGCATCGTCCATTTGTCGACGGTCGGATCGAAGGCTTCGAGCAGGTGGATGCTCCCGCCGCTGATCTCGGATTCGACCACCGCACTCCACGACTGGAGCACGACCCGGTCTCCGAGATCCTCCCGAATCTCATCGACGATATGGGCGAGTTCAGAACCGAGTGCGGTCGTGCCGACCCGGACGGTGTTCTCAAGGGACTCAACTTGGTCCATGGTCTCCGCCCATCGAGCCTCGACGCCATGCCGTTCGAACCACCATCGTGTGGCTTCGCTCACCGGGTCGCTCCCGATCATCCAGTAGTCGCATCCCGCCCGGGGCGCATCCTGAAGCAGATGCACCACATGGCCATGCCGACGCAGACTTCGGGTGACGGACTCAATGACCTCCGGATGCACGATGCTGCGTTCGAGCGTGCGGCCGCTCTGGGCATCGTGGAGAATCGCGCCTCCGGCTGCGATCATGACCCCGGTCGCGTCGATGGCCTGCAGTGCCTCGAGCGATTCCGACCACGCCCGCCCCGTCGCCACGACGATCTCCATGCCCGCGGCCCGCGCCCGCTCGATGGCCTCACGATCCACTCTGGACACCCCGTCACGGGTGAGCAAGGTGCCGTCCAGATCGATGGCAAGTAGTCGGGTCGGCATTGAGGCAGGGCTGTTTCGGGGGATAAAAAGGGAGGCTGTGAAGAATAGAGGATCGTTCCCGACAGGGGCGGCCGAGCCCGTGGTACGCTCAACTCCAAATGAACATCCGCGCGGACGATTCCCTTCCGAACGATGCTCATGGCCGTCGGAATTCCGGCCTGGGGCAATCACTCTCGCCAGTGCTTCGCCGAGTGAACGCCGACCAACTCGGTCCGATCACTTGGTTCCGAACCGACTGGCAACGCAGTGGCGCCTCCACCGGCCAGGCGATCTGGACGTCGGAAGATGGAACGGAATCCGAAGTCGTGATCAAGATCCCGGTGAGCGAACGGGAGTTCCGTTGGTTGCGCCGACTCCAAGACGCGCCGCGGCCATTACCCGTCCCTCGCCTCTTCGCCTCCGGCGACACGCTTGAGCATTATCACCTGGGATGGGTGATCATTGAACACCTTCCGTACGGTCCGATCGGCGCCCGATGGCACGATGATCATCTCGAACGAATCACGCTCGCGGCGGCCAGATTCCAGGGAGCGGCGTCGATACATCCCGTAGATCGTGCCCTCAAGCACGAAGACTGGCAAACGTTGCTCAAGAGATCCCGAGAGGTGGCCCGAGGTCGTGACCTGATGGCGGTCACCCGGTGGCGGAAGGCACTCAAGACTGCCTCGAAGCACCTTGACCAGCTCGTCGAGACTTGGCGTGGTCGGACCCCCGTCGGTTGGATTCACGGCGACCTTCATCTCGCCAACGGCATGAGCCGCGAGGCAGGCGACGCCGCTCCGGTGGTGCTGATCGACCTGGCGGAAGTTCGCCCCGGACACTGGATCGAAGACGCCATCTACCTCGAACGCCTTCATTGGGCCCGCCCCGAGCGTCTCAAAGGCAGGAATCCAGTGAAGTTGCTCGCGTCCGCCAGACGGCAGCTCGGTCTGGAAATCGGAGACGATCATCCCCGGTTCGCCGATATTCGACGGATCCTGCTGGCCGCCTGCGTCCCCGCCTTCCTCCGCACCGAGGGCGTCCCGACCTACGTCAAGGCGGCTCTTGAGCAGCTGGAGGACGGTCTGCACCGGATCCACTGAACATTCGGGATCCCCCGGAGCGACTGGTCAAACATTCCTCTCTGCTGACCCACCGGACCAACCGGATCAACCCCGGGCTCCTGCTAGTATGTTCGGCCCAGCCGGCGACACTCGTCGGTACAGCAAAAGCGCGGAGTCTTCAGTCATGGACGATCGTCTCAAGCAGGTTAAGACCACCGATCTGACCGATTCCCGAGTCAACCACGAATTTGTGGGATGGCTCAAGACATCGGGCATGAACTACCTGCTCATGCTGCTCTTGGTCGCGTGCGCCTTTCTCTCTTGGGACTGGTGGAACCGTCGGCAGGATGAGGCTCGCAACGCCGCGTGGAACGAACTGGCAGCCGCGACGAGTCCCGCCGCCTTCCGAGGCGTTGCGGAGGCCCACGCAGAAGTCGATGCCATCGCGGAACTCGCGATGCTGACCGCGGGCGACCTCCTGTTGAATTCCGTCAAGACCGGACTCCGCCCCGGCCTCACCGCGGCGGACGAGGGTTCCCGACTGAGCGACGCGGAGAAGGCCGACAGCCTCAGAGAAGCCGACGGATTCTTCGCCCGCGCCGCCGAACTCGCGGAAAGCCGTGGTGGATTCGCCGGAAAGCCGATGATCCTCGCCTCCCTCTTTGGTCGAGCCGCAGTCGCGGAAAGCGAAAATCGAATCGATGATGCTCGGACCTACCTCCAGGAAGCCGCGAGGATCGCGGCGCCGGAATACGCACCGATGGTCGAGCAGGCCGACGCGCGTCTTGCCAATCTTGACGGCATCGCGATGCACTCCCAGCTCCCGACCCAGGCACAGATCCCCGTCGCCACCACGGTCGAGAGCGAGGCCTACACCGTGCCGGCCGCAGACGATCTCCTCGAGATGTTTGACGACGATCTCGAGGCCACGACGACCGAAGCGGGCGCCGAAGCTCCGGCACCCGCCGGTTCGGACGCTCCCGACGCACCGTGAATGCACCGTCCGAGCCCGATGAAGGGACCGAGGCCCCACTTGATCCGACACCGATCGCGGATTCGGACCCGGACTCTTCAGCCGCCGCAAACGGACTCTTCGATGCGGGCGGAAAGGTCGATCGCGACGCGATCAATCGACTCCACGAAGAACGCGAGGACGACGACGCGCCGGTGAGCGTCCGCTTCGAACTTTCTCGCGATCTGAAGAAACGGCTCGATCGATACCTCGTCGATCGCATTCCGTTCATGAGCCGCACCGCACTCCAACGACTCATCGACGAGGAGTCGGTCACCGTAAACGGGCGGCGACCCAAGGCAAGCACTCGTCTGCGACTTGGAGACGTGGTCGAAGCGGTCCTGCCCCCACCGCCGTCCAATCACATTCCACCCGAACCGATCCACCTCGACGTGCTGTATGAGGATGCGGATCTCATCATCATCAACAAACACGCCGACATCATCGTGCATCCGGCCCGAGCCATGAAGTCTGGCACGATCGTGAACGCGCTCAGTTGGCGCTTCCAGAATCAGTCATCGGGGAGCCTCTCCACGGTGGGCGAGGAGTTCGCCCGACCGGGCATCGTCCATCGACTCGATCGGTTCACCACGGGAGCGATGGTTGCGGCCAAGTCCGACACCGCACACTGGCGGCTTGGCCACCAGTTCCAGAACCGAACCGTCGGCAAGCGATACCTCGCGGTGGTCCATGGGACCATGAAGACCATGACGGATCTCGTCGACCTTCCCATCGGCCGTCACCCGCGGATCTTCGATCGATATGCGGTGCGATTCGACGACTTCGGCAAGAGCGCCCAGACCATCTATCGCGTCCGGGAAATCTTCGACGGCTACACCCTCGTCGAACTGGAACTGCTGACCGGCCGAACCCATCAGATCAGAGTGCATCTGGCCTACCTCGGTCACCCCGTCGCCGGCGACGACTACTACGGCGGCTCGAAACTGACCCGAGGGATGGTGATCGCGAAGGGTGAGGATGATCCTGATCGCCGCCCCGACGAGCCGCTTCTCGCGCGACAGGCCCTGCATGCGGCACTGCTCGAATTCGATCATCCCATCGATGGTGACCGACGATCTTTCACGGCGCCGCTCTGGCCCGACATGAAGGAATTGATCTCACTTCTGCGAAAGCACCGGCATCGACGGGTGGCGAACGTTCGAGGATGCCGAGTCGAATTCGAGCCGACCGACGACCTAGAAGCCTGAAAGCCTGAAGAATGACGCGACGGCCTGACGCTCTGGCTTGCAGGCCGAAAAAGACCATCGAGCTTGGTCAGCGAAGTTTCAAGAGTGCGAATGCGGCCATCCCCAGCACCACGGTGATTAACCAGAATCGAGTGACCACCTGCTGCTCGCTCCACCCACCAAGATGGAAGTGATGATGGATCGGACTGCACCGAAGAAGCCGCTGTCCTTTTCCATACCGGATCCGCGTCCATTTGAACCATCCGACCTGCATCACCACGCTTCCCAGTTCTAGGAAGAAGATGCCGCCGATCAGGATCAGCAGCACCTCTTGGCGAATGGCGACGGCGAGAAATCCGAGCAGTCCACCCAGCGCGAGACTCCCGGTATCGCCCATGAAGACCATCGCCGGGCTTGAATTGAACCAGAGAAATCCGAGACAGGCCCCGGTCATGGCGCCGGCGACCACCATCAGATCTTTGGTACCTGCGACATAGGGAACGAGCAGCGACTGAGCCTCATTCTGACTCCCGGCAATGTGCACCAAGATCATGAATCCGATCGAAGCGAACGCCATCACCCCTGCGGCCAGACCGTCCATTCCATCCGAGATGTTCACCGCGTTGCTGGTGCCCGCGATGAACAATGTGCCAAGCAGCATGAACGCGCCGATCCCAAGCACGATGACACTGGGATTCAAGGCAAGTTCGGTGATCGCCTCTTCCTCTCCGGAGAACGGGTTTCCATCGACTGGAGATTGCCAGGTCTTCTGGAACGGGAGATTGAGGACCCGCGCGACGTCCTGAAACATCGGTGAATCAGGATTCATCGAAGAGTTGATCGTCGCCTGCGTGAAGATGACGTAGGAGAACATGGCGGCGAGTCCGAGCTGGAAGAGCAGTTTCTCCCAAGGCCGAAGTCCATCGCGAGATCCGGGCGATCGTCGTGCGGAAGTGAGTTTGAGCCAGTCATCCGCAACGCCGAGGAGCGAGTAGGAGACCAGAACCGCGATCGCGATGTGAACGTAGCGTTCTCGCAATTCCGCAAGGAGAAGAATCGTGATCAGGATCGAGCCGCAGATCAGAATGCCACCCATCGTGGGCGTTCCGGCTCGCGAGCGCATCAGCTCGTTGAGATCCGCGTTGTGGAACTCCGGCGAATCGCCCACCTTCTGGCGGAGCAGCCAGTGGATGACCGGCCTTCCGAAGGCAAGTACTAGGACGAAAGAGACGAGCACCGCAAGAAAGGCCCTGAACTCGACTTGAAAGAAGACCTGAAGCACGGTGAATAGACCCGTGCTCTCCAGCGGTCCCTGGAATGCTTCGACCAGATGGTAGATCACGCGCGAACCTCCCCGGGCTTGATCAGCCCCCGAACCATGATTTCAAGACTCACTCGGCGCGATCCCTTGAGTAGGATCGCATCCCCCCGTCGTACGCGAGGTTCGAGGAACGCCGTCGCCGCCGCGACATCCACCGACGTCGTCACCCGTCCAGCGAACTCCTTCGCTCGCGCCCCCCGTTGCATCCACGTCGCTTCCGGCTCACCGACCAGAACCAGTTCGTCGGCGATGCCTGCGGCCAGTGCTCCGATTTCAAGATGCAGTGATTCCGACGCCGGGCCGAGTTCGTGCATCGCACCCAAAACCACGACTCGCCGCTCGGCGGTCGCCGCCACCTCGGCAAAAGTCTCGAGCGACGCCCGCATCGATTCAGGGTTCGCGTTGTAGGTATCGTCGATCACCAGAACCCCATCGATCGAATGCCTGACGAATCGCATCGCCGGCGGCTCCAGCGTGCGGAACACCGCGGCGACTCCGACGTCGTCGACGCCCAGCCGGCGAGCCAGTTCGTGAACGCCGACGGCATTGATGGCGTTATGACGGCCGTCCAGCGAAAGATCCGCCCAAAAGTCCCCGATCTTGATTCGCTGGCCGCCGGAGGGAAGCACTTCTCGAGCGTCGAGGTGGCGATCGGCATCGTCGGCCTCGCCGTAGGTGGTGATTTCCAGTCCTGAATCGCGGCGCTGTTCCAGCTCCAATCGCATCGCCGATCCATCGACGTTGACGATCGCGAGGCCTCCGGGCTCTGCGCCGATCACATCCAACATCGACGCCTTCTCCGCGGCGATCGCCGCCTCGGAGCCGAAGCCGCCGAGATGGGCTCGGCCAATTCCGGTGATGATGCCAATCGTGGGCCTGGCGATCGCGGTCAGAGATGCGATCTCGCCCGGCGCATTCGTGCCGATCTCCAAGAGCAGCCATGCATCGTCCTTCGACGCCGCAAGAATGGTGAGCGGCACGCCGAGGTCGTTGTTGAAACTCCGGATGCTTGCGGTTCCGGAGCCCTTGAGACCCAGCACGCTTTGGGCCATCGAACGAACCGTGGTCTTTCCCGAAGAGCCCGTGATGCCGATCACCACCCCGTTCAGGTCCGCTCGATGCGCCGACGCCATCGCGGCCAGTGCGGGTCGAACCGACGTCACCACCACGCCATTCAGCCCTTCCGGCAGAACTCCACCGTGATCGACGAAATCCGATTCGATCAACACGGAGGACGCGCCTGCGGCCAGGGCGGCTTCGAGATGGTCGTGACCATCGTGGTTCTCTCCCGGAATCGCCACGAACAGGCGGCCCTTCAAGTCCGCACGAGTATCGGTGCCGACGCCGCGGAAAGAACGAGATCCGTCACCGACGACCCGGCCCTTCACCACGACCGCGATCTCGTCGAGGCTGGATTCGATCATGACCCCACCCTCCCACGACGGCGAGCTAGGGCGGCGCCTGCTTCCTCGACGTCGTCGAAGTGCACTCGATCGACGCCAATGATCTGGTAGTCCTCGTGGCCTTTTCCCGCGATGATCAGAACATCGCCCGGACCGGCACCCGCGATGGTGGACGCGATTGCCGTTCGGCGATCCACCTCGCAGATCGTTCGTTCCAGTTCGGCCTTCGTGGCTTCGGAGACGATCTCCGCCACGATCGCGGCGGGATTCTCGGTCCGGGGATTGTCGCTGGTCACCACGACTCGATCCGCGCCTTCCAGCGCTGCCTTCATCATACGAGGACGTTTCGATCGATCCCGATCACCCCCGGCGCCGAAGACGACGAGCAAGTCCGCTCCCGGTGGCACCGTGGGCCGAACCCCGGCAAGCACGTTGACCAGGGCGTCGTCGGTGTGCGCGTAGTCCACGAAGACTCGAATATCATCGATCGTCTGGTGCACCGGTTGAAGCCTTCCCCGCGGTGCCTGAATCGCCGGAAGGACCTCCAATGCCGCCTCCCATGATGCGCCCAGCGCGACCGCGACGGTCACCGCCGCCGTGACGTTGAATGCGTTGTGTTCGCCGACCAGCGGGACGGAAATTTCGTGTCTCACGCCCTCAGGCGTGGTGATGGCGAGCGTCATGCCATCAAAACTTCGGTCGATCACGGCATGTCGGACGACTGCGATTTCCGAAACCGCGTCGCATTCGAAACTCGCCGGCGCGATACCGATCCGATTCGCGAGGCAACGACCGAGCATGACGCCCGCGGCTTCATCCTCGAGATTGACAATCGCAGTCGCATCGTTTCGAAGTCCCGCGAACAGGCTCGCCTTGGCCGCCCCGTAGCGTTCCATCGATCCGTGGTAGTCCAGATGATCACCGGAGAGGTTGGTGAAGACGGCGACCCGGAAGTCGAGGCCTGCAGTCCGTCCCTGATCCAGCGCGTGACTCGAAACCTCCATCACCGCTGCCCTGCAGGAACGATCCACCATATCCCCGAGGATGCCGGCGAGCGCCACTCGGCCCGGGGTGGTCAAACGGGCTGGTTTCGTGGACCGACCGTCATGAATCTCGACCGTCCCCAGGAGGCCCGTGCGACCGAGTGTCCGGTCGAGGATCTGCCGGACCAGGGTCGCAACCGTGGTCTTGCCGTTGGTTCCGGTGACGCCCACGAGGTCGAGACTGCGATCTGGCCGTCCATTCCAGAGAAGGGCCAACTCGCCGCCCGCCGAGCCCGGATCGTCCGCGGCGAGCCCGATGACCGGCGGGGGAACCCGACTGGCCACCTCCGGCAAAGCCAGAATCGCCGTGGCGCCTCGATCAATCGCATCCTCGATGTGGTCGGCACCGTCGTGATCGAAACCCGAACGAGCGATAAAAAGAAACCCCGGCTCCACGATTCGGCTGTCTTCGGTGATGCCACAGAGATGGCCACTGACGGCGTCCCCGGCGACGACGCGAATCGTCCCGGCGAGCGCCACGTCTTCGAGCAGTTGATCAAGGCTCGTATCGCGGGCCATTCGTTTCCTTGATGGTGTGCTGGATGAATCGACCATTCGAGCTGGGTTCCTTCAATGCGAGCGTTTCATCATCTTGGACGCCGTATGAACATCGCATCTCCGTAGCTGAAGAAGCGGTACCGCTCCGCGATCGCGGTGGCGTAGACGTCGTGCATTCGTTCGAGGCCGATCATGGCGGCGACCAGAGCAAGCAATGTCGAGCGAGGCAAATGGAAGTTGGTCAGCATCGAATCAACCCGACGAAACTCATATCCCGGCTGGATCAAAAGATCGGTTCTCCACTGGTGCCGCCCTTCGATCAACGCCGGCAGATGGTCAAGGTCCGGCATCGATTCGAGCGTTCGCACGCTGGTGGTACCAACCGCCACGAACCGTCCTTCGCCGCGTTGCCGGGCGGTTTCGCATTCTCGGATGGCCGAAACCGCCGTCGGGGTGATCAGGCATCGCTCCTCGTGCATTGGATGCGCGTCGAGTTCGTCCTCTTCTACGGGCTTAAACGTCCCAGCTCCGACTTCCAGCGAGATGCGAACCTCCTCGATTCCTCGCACGGAGAGCCGTTGTCTCATGCCCTCGGTCAGATGCAGCCCGGCGGTCGGAGCCGCGACGGATGCCGTCGGGTCGTCGAGCGCCGCGAAGGTCGTCTGGTACCAGTCAGGGTCATGGGGATCGGTCTCCGGAAGGCCACGATCGCGGCGAGCATGCCGGATATACGGCGGGAGCGGCACGAGGCCTGCCTGCTGCCAGAGTGCCAGCACTTGATCATGGCCCACTGCCGACCCCGGTCCCGAAGGGTCCCCGTCGACTTTCAGCACCACGAGAACCCGCCCCTCCGAGTCGAGATCCTCGACCACGAGGCGAAAATCTGTGTCCTGCCCCCGATGACCGATCACCCGGAGTTCGTGCCCGGGCTGAAGTCGACGACTTTTGCGGAGCATCGCCCACCAACGCCCGACGCCGACTGCTTCAGAGAGCAATCCGTCGATGAGCCCCCCGGTGTCCACCCGGCGGCAGGCAATGCGGGCAGGGACCACTCTCGTCTCGTTGAGCACCAGCCGATCCCCTCTCTCGAGCAGGTCCGGAAGATCACGAACCTGAAGATGATCGAGGCCGCATTCACGGCCATCGTCCGCATCGATTGGGGGGAGCGTCACCACCAGCAGCCGCGCGGCGTCGCGAGGCTCGACCGGCGACGCCGCGACGAGCGCCGGGTCGAATTCGAAATCGAGTTGATCAGTACGGAGCCCCATCGAATTCCGATGCTACCCGCCACGCTCCACGCCGATGGCGACCCCGCCGGATTCGACAACCGTCCCGAGATCGTCCTCCGCTGATCCCCCGACATTCCCCAGCGTCTCGCGCTCTGCCCTGATTCGGGCGGCGAGCACCGGGTTCACGGGCGGCTCGAGCAGTGCGGGCAACGGTTCGAGATCCCGGGACCGCGGTTCGAGAAACGGAATCAGTTCTGCTGGGAGTCGTTTCAGACCTCGTCGAGCGGCTTTCGCCACGGCATAGTGCAACGCCTCATCCCGCCGCCGCCGGACGGATTCGGTGAGGTTGAAGTCCAGTTCGAGCATCTTTTCGAAGGACCAACGCCAGGCGTGATACTCCTCTCGGCATCGAGGCCGAAAGGTCTTGAACCCGATGGCATGGTGCCCGACCTCGTGCAGAAACACCGCGCAACTCATCGGCCCTCGGGGATAGGGCGATTCGATCAACCGGGCGACGGAACCGTCCTGATAAAAGACCTGCCAGGCACACCCGCTGGTACTGGATCGCCATCGCACCACCCGCAACCCGAATTCGACCTTCATCGTCTTCACGAGTTCGTCATACCGCCCCTGTTGGCGGGAACTCCGGCCCTTCACGGCCGGGGTCGGTGCCGCCGGCGGCACTGATCCGCGTGATCTTCGGGGAGGACGCGCCGACTTCGCCTTCGGGGCCGAAGGGGCGAATCGACCGCGTCGCGCCGACCCCACTTGTCCCTGGAGCAGGTCCCAGAGGTTGGACGCGAACTCCGCCACAAAGCTTCTGGATCGGCGTGGCGACGTCATGTCGGCGTTCCCGCCGATCGTGGCCGCAACACCGTTCCGATCGGGAACGGTCGGCCCCGTTGGAGGTCTTCCCAGGCCATCGCACGACCGCCCGGCACCTGAACTTCGAGCAGTCGGATCGACCCGGTCTCGCAACCGACGACGCCCCCTTCGCCGATCGTTCCCGGCAAAACGCCGGTCGACTCGTCCATCTCCAGCACCCGGTGGATTCTCAGGAGTTGGGAACCGCCATCCGGTGACACCGCGTCCACCTGGCAGCCGGGCCAAGGAACCAAGCCGTGAATTCGCCCTCGAACCAGAGAAGACGGCGCCGCGAAATCGACGGTCGCCTCCGACTTCGACAGTTTCGCGGCCGGCGTCGCCGCGTGCTCGTCCTGGGTCACAGTCTCGACCAGACGAGATTGCCATCTCTCCAGCACTTCGAGCATCGGTTCAATGCCCAGCCGGGCGAGACGGTCGTGGAGTTCCCCGGCGGTCTCCGCTGGATCGATCGGCGTCGATCGCATGGCATGCACGCCTCCGGCATCCATGCGTTCCGCGAGCGAAATCACACTCACCCCGGTCTCAAGGTCCCCGGCCATCATCGCCCGATTGATGGGCGCGGCGCCCCGCCAGCGAGGCAGCAGGGACGCATGAAGATTCACGGCGAAACGGCCATCGAGAAGGGCCGACCCAAGTTTCTGGCCGAAGGCGATCACCACCATCGCATCGGCCTGAAGGTCGGCGATCCGATCCCGAACCGCCGCGGCATTCACATCATCGGTGCGGATAATCGCCGTTTCCGCAAAGAGGCCGTCGGTCCGTGCATGGTCTTCGAGAACCCGCGCGGAGATTGGCGTGCAGGTCGACTGCCTCCCCCGTCCTGCGGGTCGGTCCGGTTGCGACACGGCAAGGACGACGTCGTGGACCGCTCCGAGCGCTTCAAGCGTGGGGAGACCGAACGCCCCGGATCCAAGGAAGGCGATTCGAAGTCGGCCGTCCGCGGTCATCGTTCTAACTCCTCCTCGAAGTCCAGACGCATTTCCTTCAACGTTCGCCGATTCGCCAGTCGATCCCGGGGACTCATGCGATCGATGATGAGCACGCCTTCGAGATGGTCGAACTCGTGCTGCCAGACCCGAGCAAGAAAATCCTCGTCTTCGAGTTCGAATGGCTCACCATGAACGTCGAGCGCCTTGATGCGGACCAGCTGAGGCCGGCGGACCATGACTCGGACATCCGGGATGCTCAGGCATCCCTCCTCGAACGAGACCAGATCTCCACCGAGTTCCAACTCCGGATTGATGAAGACCATCGGCTGGGGAGGCTCCTCCGGTCTCGCGTCGTCCTCGATCACGAAGAGACGCCGTGAAATCCCCACTTGGGGAGCCGCGAGGCCCGCCCCTTGCGCTTCCCGCATGAGTTCCACCATCCGATCGACGAGGCATTGAAGCCGCTCATCAAAGACCTCGACGGGGCCTGCACGACGGGTCAGGACGGGATCTGGATACAGAACGATCTTCTCTGGTTGTGCTGGATTTCTGTTCACTGTCGGAAATAGTAATGAACCAGGCTGAATCCGGGTTCTAGCTGAATCCGGGTTCTATAAGATCCATCTGCATCAGGTCCCTAAGATCGATTCGAAGAACAATAAACCCGCCCGGCCACCGGAAGATCGACTCGCCGGTCCATTGACCTCCTCGGCCGGTGGCGGGTACCTTGAAACGTTCGAGCGAGGCATTTGTCCTCGATTCAACCATGTGGCACACCGGCCGCAAGACCGCGAAGGAGCCCAGAGTGGCGTTGTTCGGCAAGAAAAAGACCGAAGAGGAGGTTCCGAGTGGAATCGCCGACGGCGGATGGCGAGCGCAGCCCGAGAAGGCTGCAAAGTTTTTTGAACACGCTCGGACCGTCGCCCAGACCGGCAACTACTCCTACGCGATCGACATGTACGCCCGTGGACTCCGATTCGAGCCCGGCAACATGGCCTCGCACCTCGCGCTGTACGAGACCGCGATCCGTTACCTCAATTCGAGCGGGAAGCCCGCATCGGGCAAGGAGATTCGAGCCCTCGACGGGCCGAACCCGGCCGACAAGATGGCGGTCGCGGAATTCGCATGGGCCAAGGACATCAACAATCTCCCCTTGGCGATGAAACTGATGCAGGCGATCGGAAAGGCCGGCGAGAAAGAATTCGGCCAATGGCTCGCTCCGCGGATGTTCGCGATGATGCTCAAGGCTAAGAAGCAGACGAAGCAGCTCTATACCCAGGGCAAGGATCTCTTCGGTGAGGTCGACGCCTGGAAGGAAGCATTCGCTGCGGCGGAACGGGCGATTCAGATCGATCCCTCGGACTCGACTCTAATCTCCGAACTGAATCAACTCTCGGCACAACGAACCATCTCCGAAGGAGGCTTCAATCAGGCTCAGCCGGAGGAGGGCGGCGACTTTCGACGCCACATCAAGGACGCCGACAAGCAGTCGGCGCTGCAAGACGAGGAATCGCTCTCCGGCGGCGCCGGTTCCGAGCGGGCGATCGATCGTGCGAGAATCGAGGCCGAGGAGAATCCCGACAACCCCGACGCGATCAACAAGTACGCACAGTTGCTTCGCAGACTAGACACACCGAAGGACGACGAGACGGCGACGGCGGTCTATCTGAAGGGCTTTGAGTCGACGAAACAGTACCGTTTCAAGATGGCTGCGGGCGACGTGAAGATGAACCGCCTCAAGAAACGCATTCGAAAGCTCGACGAAGCCGGAGAAGGCGGCGAAGAAGCCGCCACCCTTCAGGCGGAACTCCTCAAGTTGAGATCGGTTGAGTTCAACGAGCGGGTCGCGAAGTATCCGACGGACCGTGGCATCAAGTTCGAACTCGGCGCCATCGAGTACGACCGAGGCAATTTCGAAGACGCGATGGCGATGTTCCAGCAGTGCAAGGACGAATCCAAGTACCGAACTCGCGCCACGCACATGCTCGGGAAGTGCTTCGCCCACGAAAACTGGCATCAGGAAGCCGTGGGCGAATTCCGTGAAGCGATCGAGAAGCTCGATGGGACGGAGAAGGACCGCGAGCTCATGATTCGGTACGACCTCATGCTCTCCCTGATCGATCTCGCTCGCCATGAGAAGTCGGCGGAGGAGGCTCGGGAAGCCGCGGAAATTTGTTCCGCGATCGTTCGAAAGGACATCAGCTACCGGGACATCCGCCAGAAGCGGAAGGAAGTCGACACCCTGATCAAGGAACTGGAAGGCTGAGCGCTTCGAAATCAGTCCCGCCCCAAGCCACGGTCGTGATTCCGACGCGACTGGGGTCCACTCGATTCCCCG
Source organism: uncultured Phycisphaera sp. (assembly GCA_937919685.1). Classification (GTDB taxonomy): domain Bacteria; phylum Planctomycetota; class Phycisphaerae; order Phycisphaerales; family SM1A02; genus UBA12014. The sequence continues at coordinate 8,324 of CALFOM010000117.1, read as the reverse complement.
GCAAGGCGCTCGCGGATGAGACCGGGCGACCCTTGATCCTCCATGTCGTGGATCGTGCCCGTGCCGCCTTGAGCGTTGAACGGGTCATCGTCACCGCCCCAGATCCCGAGATCATCCGGATCGTCGAAGAGGCTGGGGTCGAGGCGATCGAGACATCCTTCGATCATCCCAACGGCACCAGTCGTCTCGCTGAAGTGGCGGATCGACTGGCCTCCGAACTCCCGACCGACGCCATCATCGTCAATGTTCAGGGCGATGAGCCTGAGTTGGATCCAGCCGCGATCGACGCGGTGATTCTGGCCCTGAATAACGATTCCGAGGCCGATATGTCCACCATTGCGACGCCCTTCGGGCCCGACGGCGACCCCGCGGACCCGAATCAGGTGAAAGTTGTGATCGGCCTGAACGGCCAAGCGATCTACTTCAGCAGGAGCCTGATCCCTTTTGATCGCGATGCCGTGGGCGCCACCCCCTTGCGACACGTGGGACTCTATGCGTATCGCCGAGACTTCCTCCAGCGGTTCGCATCCTGGCCTGAATCGCCGTTGGAACAGGCAGAACGGCTGGAGCAACTGCGAGTCCTCGAGCACGGCGGCCGAATCGCCGTGGCGATCCACGCCTCGGACTGTGGCGGGATCGATACCCCCGAGCAGTACGCCGCCTTCGTTGCTCGCTGGCGAAGCATCCACGGGACCTGACGGCGGGTCATCCACGAACCCGAGACTCCGGCGCCTCTCCTTGAGTTCGAGCCCATTCGCGCGGTACACTCGTCTATGCCCCAAAAGCCGTGCCACTTCCATCCTGCCGCCTCCCACGAGGGCGGAGGCTCTTCTCATTCGAACTCAGCGAAACCCGTTTTCGACCAGGCCGCGGATCCGGTAGAAATCGACTTCCTGGCGAGTTTTGGGAAATCTGGCGAGTCCACCGAGTGGTACAGCCCGAAACCAACTGGATACGTCCGAGGGCGAACCCGATATGTCGCGGTGATCGGAACCGTGATGAGCGGTCTCGGCAAAGGCATCTTCTCGAGTTCGCTCGCGAAACTCTTGCAGGACAAGGGACTCTCGGTGGCCCCCATCAAGATGGAGGGGTATCTCAACATCGACAGTGGCACCCTGAACCCATATCGGCATGGCGAGGTATTCGTCCTCGATGACGGCCTCGAAACCGACATGGACCTCGGCACCTACGAGCGGATGCTTCATCAGAATCTCACTCGTCGCAACTACGTCACCGCGGGCCAGATCTACACCGAGGTCTTGGACCGGGAGCGACGAGGCGGCTATCTCGGTCGTGACGTGCAGATGATTCCGCACGTCACCGGCGCCGTGAAGTACAAGTTGCGAGAACTCGCGATGCGAGGCGGCAAGAATGGCGGCCCCGCGGACGTCGTCTTCGTCGAAGTCGGCGGTACCGCTGGCGATTACGAAAACGGCTTCTACATCGAGGCCCTCCGCGAACTCGCCTTTGAGGAGGGCCCCGGCTCGGCCTGTTTCGTAGCCCTCACCTATATCCTCGAACCACAGATTCTCGGCGAACAGAAATCTAAGGCCGCTCAACTCGGAATCAAACGCCTGATGGAAGCGGGCATCCAGCCCAACATCATCGCATGTCGAGCTAAGAATCCGGTCACCGAAACGGTCATGGAGAAGATCGGAATGTTCTCGAACATTCCGATGAATCGCATCTTCTCGATGCATGATCGGGATTCGGTCTACTCCATCCCCGAAGAGATGAGGAAGGCCAGTCTCGATCGCGAGATCCTCTCGATGCTTGCGCTCCATGACCGCGTGGATCCGGTCCATGAAGACGAGGCCCGCGTGAGGTGGGAGGATTTCTCCAGAAGACTCTCGGCCCCGCGCTCCCGTTCGATCAAGCTCGGAATCGCAGGCAAGTACGCGGCCCTTCGCGATGCCTACGCCTCGATCGACAAGGCCGTGGAACACGCGGGCATCCATCTCAACTGCCAAATCGAGACGGAGTGGATCGATACCACCGAGATCGTGACGGCGGCCGATGCCGACGCGACGCTCGACGGCAAGGATGCCATCATCGTGCCGGGAGGCTTCGGCGTCCGTGGCGTCGAAGGCAAGATCCGCTGCGCGGAGCACGCCCGCAATCGAGGCATTCCCTTCTTGGGCATCTGTCTTGGATTCCAGGTCGCCGTGATTGAATTCGCGAGGAACGCGCTTGGCCTGTCCGACGCCGACTCCACCGAGTTCAACCCCGGCTGCGGTCATCCGTTGATTTCGGAACTGCCTGATCAAAAGAAGCTCGAAGGGATCATGGGCGGCACCATGCGACTCGGCGCGCAGGATGTGATCCTCGAACCCGGTTCGCTGGTGAGTTTCCTTCATAGCGATCGCACCCTGGTCCGTGAACGATTCCGTCACCGATTCGAGGTCGAGCCCGAATACGTCGACCAACTTCACTCCGGCGGCCTTCAATTCACCGGCCGGCACCCCGAATTCCCGATCATGCAGGTGCTCGAACTTCCGCAGGAGACGCACCCCTTCTTCATCGGGGCCCAGTACCACCCTGAATTGACGGGACGCCCGTTGGAGCCCCAGCCGTTGTTCATGGGACTCATCGCCGCGGCGCTCGCCCAGGTGGATCCGGCCTTCGCTGCCACCGAAACAGGCACCCGTTGGGTGAGGCAGCGAAATGGGTGTACGGCGACCGCATGAGCCACTCGGCGGCCTTGACGTGCTGCCCGTCGCGGCTACCATCACCGATCCGAAATCCAGACGCCGATGTAGCTCAGGTGGTTAGAGCGAGGGATTCATAAACCCTAGGTCGGAGGTTCGACTCCTCCCATCGGCATTCAACGCACGACGGCCCCTTTGGGATTCCGTCGTGCGTTCTTCGATGGACGATTGGGTCGGCAGACGACCAAGAGTGCCACGGAGCGTCCGCGACACAGATCCTCAACCTTGATCCCTTGACGCCGGATAGGCTGTGACCCGCTATGCCACGATTCCGCAAACTCCTTCTCAGATCACTCGTCGTACTTGTTCTGTTGGCGGTGACCTCGCCACTCTGGATCAGCCTGGTGGCTCGCCTCGCCGAACCGACGATCCGCGCTCAACTCCTGGGCCTCGCGGCCCAGTACGTCAAGCCGACGCTCACCGTCGAGAAGCTCGTATACACCTTCCCACTTCATGTCACGATCATCAATCCGAAACTCTCCGCCGACGGCCCGGACGGAAAGCCTGTTGACATCCTGACCGCGGAAGAGGTCAGCATCACCCTCGATCGATTGCCGATCTTTGACGGCCCCTTGGTCTTTCGAGATCTTGATTTCAAGAATCCGATCGCCAAGATCTCCGTGACCAAAGACGGCGACCTGATCGGCTGGGGAGATTTCATCAAGGACGACTCGACGAGCGACGCCGACCAAGCCGACGACGATCGACCGATCAGCGACATCTTCGCGATCGATAAAATCAACGTCGCCGGACTCGACTTTGAGTACATCATCGAGGGCTACGACCAGCCCATGGTCTTGAAGGGCCTTGAATTCTCACTCGACAACCGTGGCAAGAATGGTTCGACGAAGGTCAATCTCGGCCGCAGCAACGACTGGTATGAGATCGACACTCGCCTGACCCAAGGGGAACTGCTGGATCTCAAGGTGAATGCCGGAGTGAACATCGACAACCTCGATGTCGAACTGGCCCTGGTCAAATTGGACATGGCCATTGATGACACGTCTCGAAAAATGCTTCCACCCCAGGTGCAGTCGTTTCTCAAGGCACGCCAGGTCGAAGGAAAGCTGGACGTGGAATTGAACGGATCGTTCAACATGGACGATTTCCTCTCCAGCAAGACCCAAATGGACATCAAACTCGGCCCGACCCATTTCGCCGTCGACTCGATGCTGCTCTCGATCGACAAGGCGTCCGCAAGCGGACGAACAGACAAGGACACCTTCCTTCTGGAACCGATCGTCATCAAGGCGATGGGCGGGACGATGACCGGAACGCTGAGATTCTCCGACGAGGCCACACGAGGAGAGCCGGATGCCGCAAGCGTGGCGAAGCAACCGACTCCGAGCGCCCCGCCGCAGGATCTGACCAAAGCCTCTCCGGCGTCTCTGAAGGAACTCGAGACGAGTATCGACAAAAACTTCTTTCCCGCAACTTCGCTCAAGCAGGTCGAGGATTTCGCAAAGTCGATCGACGCCTTTGCATCCATCCGGATCGAGGACATGAAGATCGAGGATCTTCGACGAGCCGACGGCGGTCCACCTGATCGATATGCCGGCGAGGTCGATGCATCGATTGAGGTCGATCTCAATCTTGCGGCGCCGCTGAAGAGCCTGGAGGGTGGCGGAACCGTCCGAATCTCCGACGGCGTGTTGAGAGGGTCGGACGCATGGAAAAACATGGCGGCCTTGATGCGCCTCGTCGTGCTCAATCCCTCACAGAAGGACCGGGCAGACCTGGAATTCACCATCGACGACGAGAAGTTTGACTTCAGCAAGTTGAACATGCTCGTCGGGGCGATCGGGGTCCGAGCGAAGGGATCCATCGGTTTCGATGGGAGTGTTCATCTCGATGCGAACGCCGGCCCGTTGGAGGCGCTCCAGGATTCCACCGGCGAGGTCGGTTCCATCCTTGGTTTGATCACGGATCGACTCGTCAAGTACATCATTCGCGGAAAAATCGACAAGACGACCGTACGGGTGGCGCCGTTCGGAATCCACTTCTTGTATTGAGGCTTCGACGTGAGCGACTCGACATCGACTCGTCGCCAATGCCCCGAATCGAGGATGACCTTGGCCCGTGAAGGTTATAGAATTCCTTCATGAGCACGGACATCTCACCCATCCGAATGCTGGTACTCGGGCTGACTCTCGTGACTCTCGTGACTCTCGTGGGCCTCGGCGGCTGTGGTGATGGCACGCCCTCCGGACAAGGCACCGAGGATCTCGACGGCCCTCATCGAAAGGCCGCCGGTCTTCTCGCCCGTTACGACTACGAGGACGCCGTGCGGATTCTCCAGTCGGTAGTCGACCGAGACCCCGATCGCGTTGATGCCCGGATCGATCTCGCGATCGCCACCATGAATCGGCAGGAAGAGAATGACGAGGCGGATGCCCTCGCAATGCTCGATGAGATCCATGCGCTTTACCCGATGGATCCTCGTGCCGGGTTCGTCTCCAGCGTGCTTCATCTCCGGGCGGGAAACGACTCGATCGCTCGGGATCGGCTGGAGACGGTTCTGAGCCAGGACGACTCAGATCCCTTTGCGTGGTACCACTACGGCCTTGCCCTCGAGCGAGACGACCCGGAGGCTGCCGCCGATGCATACCAGCGGGCCGTCACCCTCGATCCGTATCAACGCAGTGGCTGGTACCGACTCGGGTCAGTCGCCGCTCGTCTCGGCGACGACGCCACCGCGGACGCGGCTCTGGCGACCTTCGAACGCCTTGAGAACAATCCCCGGGCCACTACGGTCCGGCCGATCTATGGCCGACTCGGCCCCAAGTCCATGGCGCGTCCCGGCGTGCCGACGACCACAGATCACGTCAAACCACCAGGCGGCGCCTGGTCGCTGCCCGAAATACTCTCCATTGTCGGGGAGTCACCGGACTGGAGTGGCATCGATCGCGATCCGATTCCCACGGTCGCCGATCTCGATGGCGACGGCCACGTGGACATCTTCATCGCCTCGGCCATCGAAGGCAACGCCCCAAATGCGGTCCTCCTTCGCGACCAAGACCAAGAGCGATATCGGCTGGTGACCGATCATCCACTGGCGATCATCCCGGGCATTCGTTTCGCATCATTCGCGGACATCGACCAGGACGGTCGCACCGATGCGTATCTCGCTGGACGCGGACCCAATCGGCTCTTCTTCCAGACCACGCCGGGAGGTTGGATTGACGTCACGAGCTCCGCGAACGCGTCCGGCGGCGACTTCGATACGCGGGACGTCGCGATCGTTGATACCGACCATGACGGCGATCTCGACATCGTGCTCGCCAACGCCGACGGACCAGACGCGATCCTCAACAACGATCGGAACGGTCGGTTCACCGACGTGGCGGGCATCACCGGCATCGGTGGCGGTGCCGGCTCCCGCCGCATTCTCGCGGCCGATCTGGACGGTACCCGCGACCTCGACCTCCTCGTGATCCGCGACACGCCTCCGCACCTCGTGCATCTCAACGACCGCCTTTGGAACTACCGTCATCAGGAAGTTGAATTCGATCGGATCCGAAACGCCGACCTCGTCCTCGCCACGAGCGGGGATCTGGATGGCGACGGCATCATGGATCTGGTGACCGCCGATCGTTCCGGCGACATTCACCGATGGGTACGTGACAGGTTCGGCGTCTTCGAACCACGCCTCCTTCACTCGTTCGATTCGCCTCCCGACAATCTCGCCATCATGGATGTCGACGGTGATGGGCGTCTGGAGATCGTGACCGATTCGGCACTGGGCATGTCATCTCCTGTCTCTTGGACACCGATGCTCGCGGATCCCGAGCGGGGTTACGGCGTCATCGCGCTGACCAGGACGGGAGTTCCGCAGATGATCGCCCCGGGGCCAGGCCGCTTCGCCTTCACGGCAATCGAACTGGCTGGCGCGGAGGACACCACACAGGCCATGCGGAGTAACGCCGACGGCATTGGTGCGATTCTCGCCGCTCGGCTCGATGATCGCTGGACGATCAAAGCCAATCTGCGCCCCGATTCCGGGCCGGGGCAATCGCGGCAGCCGGTGCCCTTCGGACTCGGCGGCGCCGAGACGCTCTCGTACCTGCTCATCGATTGGCCAGACGGACTCTTCCAAGGTGAGGTCCCGGGGGTCGGTGACGCCGGCGGCAAAGGCGCCTCGCTCGCCGCAGGCTCGGTCGATCGGATCAGCGAGATCCAACGCCAGGTCTCCTCCTGCCCGGTCCTCTTCGCCTACGACGGCGAGGACTATCGGTTCGTGAGCGACGTGCTCGGCGTCGGTGGGGTCGGTTACCTCCTGGCGCCCGGCGTCTACAGTGAACCTCGCCCATTCGAACGATTTCCGATGCCCCAGGGATCGCTTGCCCCGGACGAAGACGGAAGACTCCGACTCGTCCTCTGCGAGCCGATGGAGGAAGTCTGTTATCTCGACGCGGTGCAACTCGTCGGATGGTCGTTGCCCGAAAGCTGGTCGCTCGCGGTCGATGAACGACTCGCGATCGAAGGCCCCCCCGCGACCGGCGAACCGATCTTCTTCCGGACGACGATTGACCCCGTCGCCGCGACGAACGACCGCGGCGACTCAATCCTTGAGGCGGTGACGAGCTCGGATCGGTCGGCCGCACCCCTGCCACCGCTCGACCATCGATTCATCGGCCGGCTCACCGACGAACACGTTGTGACCCTCGAATTTGATCGAACGATTCCCGCCGAACGCGACGGCCGAGCACCCTGGCTCCTCATGGACGGCTGGGTGGAGTACCCCTACGCCCAGACGATGTTCGCGGCCTGGCAGGCCGAGGCCACCTACGACGCCCCCACCCTCGAAGCCCGCGACGCGAGCGGCGACTGGCTCGTGGTGCAACACGCCTTTGGATATCCCGCGGGAATGCCGCGAACCGCGGCCTTCCCGTTGACGGACCTTCCCGAAGGATGCAACGCGCTTCGGCTCCGCACCAATCAAGAGATCTACTGGGATCGTCTTCGCGTGGTGATCGGTGAACCCGCCCCGGCCGGGTCCTTCTCTGTCAGCCTCCACCCGACCGCCGCCAGGTTTTCGGCGATTGGATTCCCGAAGCGGATCAACCAGCCACAACGGTGCCCGGACTACGACTGGTCGACGCGTTCACCGCTCTGGGACGTCCGCCACCAGCGTGGGCGATACACCGACTTTGGCGATGTCCTTGAACTGGTCTCCAGTGTGGACGGCGCGGTGGTCACCATCGGGCCCGGCGAAGGCATCGAAATCACCTTCATCGCCCCGTCCGGTGCCGGCTCGATGCATTGGATTCTGGACAACCACGGCTGGTGCAAGGACCGCGATCGTTTCACCCGCGATGGCGAGACGATCGACCCGATCCCGGGTGCCGAGCTGCGGAACGACGCCGCCACGAGGCTCCTGGAATCGACCCGCACCCGGATCGAAGCCGGACGCTGAGCCTCCGTCAGATCACCTCGCTCTCCATCAGAACCTGCGGTTCAGATCGCGACCCGCTCGCCGACCTCGGCGACCGGAAATCCCCGGGCCCGGATGGCGTCCTGTAGATCCTGGTCATTGAGCGCTGGGTTCGTGTGGTTCAAGTGGATGAACCGCACCCGCCCCGGCGTTTCCCGCCCCACCGCCTCCAACAACTCCAT
>CALFOM010000116.1 GCA_937919685.1 uncultured Phycisphaera sp. | reverse complement strand
CACCGAAGTCTTCGGCGGTGACGATGTAATTGTTGACCACGGCTCCGGTGATCTCCGCGGACGCGCCAGCGGCGATGACGGTGGCGATACTCGCGCCAATAATGAGTGAACTACGCATTTCTTTGCTTCTCCTTAAGAAGATATTGGGAACAGAAACTAACTGCCACGAGGAAATTCAAATAGGGGAGTCGTGGCTTCACCCCTGGCCAGAGATTCCCCCCGGAATAGAACTGAGCTGAAGACTGGTTTCGATCGAAAAGGCAGTGCCAATCGATCGGACCCGAATCCTCGCTCTCACTGAGAAACGAGGATCCTGTCTCAACTCATCCGACTCTTTTCTTGCCGGCACCGTTCCGAAGATCGGTCCCAACTTTCGAGCGCCGGATCGACTCGCATCAGTCTTACGAGAGGGCACGTCTCGCAAAGTTGAAAATCGTGTCGATTTCCTTCGACTCCTCAACCGCTGATCAAGACGGCTTCGGAGACTTTCCCATCGTCTGCTTTTTCAAATGAAAATCAAGACCTCTCCTCCAACTCGCCGAAAAAAAAACGCGTATCCCCCTCAGGGAAACTTTATTACCGGACTCTATAGGGCGATCGGAGTATTTCCTACAGTCCCAATCGAGCACAGTCGGTCATTCCACCTCTTCAATCGACCTCTGAGCCCCCCCCAAGGCCTGATTCTGAGGCGAGACCCCTTTTTGATCAACAGGCTCCTTGCTTTGAAAGGCTCACCTACTTCAGCGTCGAAGGCCTCTCCGACGTCGCTCGAGGTTGATGATCAAGATGATCAAGATGATCAGGATGATCAAGATGATCAGGACGCATGAAGAAAACCGTTCACGACCCCACGGTTCGATCCAAGTCGTGGCAGATACACAAGACAAGACGGAGGCCGACGATGTTCGTCGGCCTCCGCCTTTCCATGATATGTCTGGATATGTCTGGATATGTCTGGATGTCTCCCTTCCCCCCGAGAACGGAGAGAGAAGAAGATTCGTCGTGTTGTCAGATCAGAGGACGGCTTGCGCCGCCGCCAGCCTGGCCACCGGTACTCGGAAGGGTGAACAACTGACGTAGTCCAGTCCCACCTGCTCGCAGAACGCGATTGAAGATGGCTCCCCACCGTGCTCACCGCAGATCCCCAACTTCAACTTCGGCTTCGTCTTCCGGCCTTCCTTGCAGGCGATCTCCATGAGTCGTCCTACACCGATGACATCAATGGCCTGGAACGGATCCTTCTCAAGGATCTCTCGCCTGACATACTCGGGGAGGAACACGCCAGCGTCATCCCGGCTGTAACCGAACGCCATCTGCGTGAGATCGTTGGTTCCGAAACTGAAGAAATCAGCGACCTCCGCGACATCACCGGCCGTGAGTGCCGCCCGCGGAATCTCGATCATCGTCCCGACAGGGATCAACAACTTCCCGGTGTACTTCTTTTCCTTCTTGACCGTGGCGATGGTGTCGAGGATCAGCTCCCGCAGAATCTCGAGTTCGCGGCGGGTCCCGATGAGCGGAACCATGATTTCGGGCATCGCCTTGACGCCCTTCTTGAGGCAAAGGATCGTCGCTTCCGCGATCGCTCTGGCCTGCATCTTGGCGATTTCCGGATAGGTGATCGCGAGCCGGCAGCCACGGTGCCCCAGCATCGGGTTCATCTCATGGAGCATGGACACGCGACGACGGACCTCTGAAAGTTGGACTCCAAGATCCTTCGCCATGGCCTTCTGAGCATCAAGCTCATGCGGCAGAAACTCGTGGAGGGGCGGGTCGAGCAGCCGCACAGTGACGGGAAGTCCCTTCATCGCGGTAAAAATGCCTACAAAGTCCTTCCGCTGGTACGGGAGGAGCTTCTTCAGCGCCTTCTCCCGATCGAAGGTGGTGCTCGCGAGGATCATCTGCCGCATCGCCTTGATGCGATCACCCTCGAAGAACATGTGCTCGGTCCGGCAAAGCCCGATTCCGATCGCACCAAACTCACGAGCCCGCTTGGCGTCCTGAGGGGTGTCGGCATTGGTCCGGACGCCCATTCTCGCCACGCCATCCGCCCATGCGAGCACGGTCGCGAAGTCACCGGAAACCTTGCTGGGAATGACACGCTCGATCTCACCGACCATCACCTCGCCAGTCGATCCGTCGATCGAAAGGACGGACTTCCGACCATAGGTCTTCCCGCCAACAGTGATTTGACCCTTTCCAGCGTCGATCGAAATCTCCCCGGCACCGGCGACGCAGCACTTCCCCCAGCCGCGAGCAACCACCGCCGCGTGACTCGTCATACCACCCGTGGAGGTCAGAATCCCGGCGGCACTGTGCATGCCATCGACGTCCTCCGGTGAGGTTTCCTTTCGCACCAGAAGGACCTGCTCGCCTCCCCGGGCACGTTCAACCGCTTCTTCCGCGGTGAATGCAAGCGTTCCGCTCGCCGCCCCCGGCGATGCGGGTAAACCCTTCGCGATCGTCTGTGCGGCGGCCTTGCTCTTCCCCTGGAAACTGGGAAGCAGGAGTTGCGTGAGATCGTTTGCCGGAATCCGCTTGAGCGCCGTTTTTCGGTCGATCAACTTCTCCTTCACCATGTCCACCGCGATCTTCACCGAGGCGGCACCCGTTCGCTTCCCGTTCCGGGTCTGGAGCATGTAGAGCTTGCCACGCTCGATGGTGAACTCGATGTCCTGCATGTCCTTGTAGTGTTTTTCAAGCTTGATCCGGATTCGACCGAGTTCCTTTGCGACCCGAGAATTCCAGCGGCTCATCGCGGAGAGTGGCTCCGGCGTCCGGATTCCCGCGACGACGTCCTCACCCTGGGCATTGATTAAAAATTCGCCGTAGAAAATGTTCTTGCCGGTCGATGGGTCCCGCGTGAATGCGACGCCCGTCCCCGAATCCTCACCCATGTTGCCGAAGACCATCGCCTGGACGTTGACCGCCGTGCCGTTGAGTCCCGAGATTTCGTTGATTCGTCGATAGGAATTGGCTCGATCGCTGTTCCAACTGCGGAACACCGCCTCGACCGCCAGATCCAACTGCTTGAAAGGATCGGACGGGAACGCCGAACCGACATGGTCCCGATAGACGTCCTTGTAGGCCTGGCAGAGATCTCGCAGTCCTTCGGCGGAGACATCGGTGTCCTCGATAACTCCGAGATTCTTCTTGATGCGATCGAAGGCGGCTTCGAAGTGATGGTGGTCAACCCCCATCACCACATCGCCGTACATGTTGATCAATCGCCGGTAGGCATCCCATGCAAAACGTTCGTTGCCGGTCAGTTCTGCGAGTCCAACCACCGATTTGTCGTTCAGCCCCAAGTTGAGAACGGTGTCCATCATCCCAGGCATCGACACGGCCGCTCCAGATCGCACCGAGACCAGCAGCGGATCGGTCGTCGATCCGAATTTCTTTCCGGTCTCCATTTCGAGCTTCCGGATATTGCTCCTGATCTGGTCCGACAGCCCCGCTGGGAATCGACCACCGACGTCGTAGTACGCGGCGCAGGTATCCGTGGTGATCGTGAAACCGGCAGGAACCGGAAGGCCGATTGAGGTCATGTCGGCCAGGTTGGCACCCTTTCCGCCGAGCAATGTCTTCTGTGATGCCTTGCCTTCGGTCCGTGAACCGCCGAAGAAATACACCATCTTCCGGGCTCGAGGAGTCGTCTTGCGGGAGGCGGTCGAACGACCGCGTGTCTTCTTGGTGGTGGCCATCGAGTCTAAGGTCCGTCGCTGCGTGATTCCCCACTCGGCGGAATCACAAGGAATGAAGCGGTAAATTGTAACTGCACCGACGAAGATGGGAGGGCGCCGCCCCGGAGCGGATAGCCTGATCAGACGACCATGAGCATCCCGTCCCCCACCAACTCCGCCACCGCCCTTCCGAATCACGTCGATCCGGAACGCCTGCTCGCAGCCTGGCCGCGCGACCAACGACTGGCCATGCTGGCGTCACATGGAGGAGGCCCCTTCGGGAGATTCACCTTCGCCGCATCCCCGGTCTCAGAAATCGAACTCCGGGGTCCAAAAACGCTTGAACGACTTCGATCTGAACTCGCCGGCGTTGGATCGACCAACATTACGGACCCACTGCCCAGCGGGCATGGGTACTTCGTGATGCTCAGTTACGACCTCTTCCGACATCTTGAGCCGACCGCGATCTCGGAACAGACTCCGACCGATGATCGCGACTGGCCCGACGCCATTCTCCTGCGCTGCGAAGGCGGCATTCTGCAGACCGACGAGACGACGACCATTTGCGGTGATCCATCGGTCGTCCCGCCGCTGGTTCCTCGCGAGCTCCCGCGACCGAAAATCGGACCGCTTCAAGGCGACCTGCAGGCCGAGGAGTATCAGCGAGGCGTTGCAAGCGTGATCGAACACGTCCACGCCGGAAATTGCTTTCAGGCGAATCTGGCCCAACGATTCGGCGCGGATTTCAGTGGATCGATCAGAAGTCTCGCCGCGACAGCCTTCGAAGTGGCGGCCCCTCGATACGGCGCCGTGCTCGAGTTCGGGCACGGCCGATCGATCGTCTCGCTCAGCCCTGAACTCTTCCTCGAGACCCGCCCAGGGCCGGATGGTGTCCGGGTACGGACCCGCCCCATCAAGGGAACCCGGCCGTCGGACCGAACGATCGAAGAACTTGCCACGAGCGAGAAAGACACCGCTGAATTGAACATGATCATCGATCTAATGCGCAACGACCTCGGTCGCGTCTGCCGCATTGGGTCGATTGAGGTCAGTCAGCCCAGGTCGATTGAGACACACCCCACCGTTCATCACGGCATCGCGGAGATCTCCGGCGTCCTCCGTCCTGAATTCGATGTTGCCGACCTGATTGTGGCTGCATTTCCGCCGGGCTCGGTCACCGGCGCACCCAAGGTCCAGGCGATGCGGATCATCGACGAGCTCGAGCCCGTTCGACGCGGGCCCTACTGCGGCGCCATCGGATGGATCGACGACTCGGGCTTCTCCGTGCTCAACGTCGCCATTCGGACCATCATCGCGACCGGCACGCGCGGGGATTCACCGGATGAGATCGTTGGCAGAATCGATTACCACGCCGGATGCGGGATCGTTGCGGAATCCAATCCGCTCGACGAATATCTGGAGAGCCTCGACAAGGCGGAAGTGTTCAGACGCACGATCGAGCGAATGCCGGCGGCCGACGAGCGACCGTTCCGACGCGACGCTGGCGTCCTGCTGCCGAAGGCTCAGCCGGGTCGACCGGACTCTCGCTGATCACGTGCCTGACGCTGCAGTTCCTGCTGTTTCTCGATGTAACCGAGGATCTGGTTCGCAACCATCGTCTGGTGCGGCAGGTTGAAACTGAAGTCGAAGGCGATTCCAACGTAGGTTTTTTGCATCGAATCGATGTGAGTATGCACGACCTTGCCTGAAGCGCAGACTGGAATCGGAATCTCCGGTTCCAGCGAAAGTCGTAACCAGAAGATCCGGTGTCGTCCGACCGCCGCGGCGTTGTCATGATTCACGACCAGGCCGACACCACCCCCACCGAGATTGGCGAGTTCCGCGGTGAACTTGGGGCCGATCACGGGCATGACCGCATCCGAGAAAAGATCCGCTCCCGTCACTTTCTCACCTGACTTCCAGGCCTCGAAGGCGAGTTCGGTCGCTCGCTCGGCGGGAATCACGGACTTGGGATCGAGTAGCGGCCAGATCTCCACATTCGGAAGCGTGACCGCCTTCGTATCGACCCGAATGCGGCGGCGTTGCGACCGGCTGACTTCGGTCGGCATCGCCAACCGCAGGCCAAGTGGATGCCCGAGATTGCCGCCCGAAACGTCGCCGAGATTGGTGGTTCTGAAGGTCCATCGATTCTGCCCGATGGCGATCGCGCCGACCAATTCGGTGCCCTCATCGATGCGCACGTCGCGGCCGAGGGTGACCGGCCGCTCGACCGCAATCTCCTCCGAGGTAAGGTCGAGAACACGTACCCGCCAGACCAGATCCGGACCATTCACATGGAGCGATGGATCGGTCTCGCCGCGATCAGGATGGGCGATCGCGAATTCGATCGCACCACCTCGCTCGTGAATCTGCTCGAGGAGACGTCGCCAATCATGAGTTCTGCTTCTAGATGCCGGCACGCCGAACGCTCACTTTCGCATTTCCGGCGACCTCTTCAGAAGATCGCCTGGCCACCCCGGGGACACGATCCGTCCAGTATGACGGATGCCCGACCGGGCTCTATACCCTCTTCATCGACCCTTCCGGTCCCGTAAGACCACCGAGGAATCGAGTTCGAGTCGGAAGTCTAGGGCTCATCGACCGCCCAATCCCCACCAACGGAAGGATCCAATGCGAATCAGCCCTCGCAACCGCTCTCCGCGTCCGATAGACGGGATTGATCACGGATTCGCGTGCACATGAACCACCATTGAAGCCGCCGGATCATGCCCGCCAACCGTCAAACCGGCCAACACCGCAGCATCGTTGAGTTCGGCCATCGACCAGATTCGAAGCACCCGCTCCTCGGGTCTGGGTTCATCGTCTTCCGGATCGACCTCAGCCCCGGATCGCAGCACGAATTCAGGCTCTCCAGGGATCCAGATCATCTGCATCGATCCGTCTTCGGAAATCCCCTCACCCCAGTTCCCCGCCGCCAGTTCTGCCCAGGAGGTGAATGAGAAATCGTCGTAGACGAGAATTCCCTCCGGATCAAGCCGCTCCGCGAGGGCGAGAAACAGATCTCGCACGATGCTCGGCTCCCGGATCAACGCAAGCGTGTTCCCAAGGAGAAGAATGGCATCGAAGGGACCGGCGGGGAGCATCCTGCAGCCAGTGGCCGATGAGAAATCACCGACCACGAAGGTCGCCTTCGCATCCGTCGAAACCTCGAAGCCCGACCGATGCCTCGAGGCTCGATCAACTCCAGTCACATCATGTCCTGCCCGGCACAGGTGACCCGCGATCCGGCCGGAACCGCAGCCGAGGTCCAGCACCCGTGACGGCCCGCGCATCAACCGGGCCGTCACGCCCTGCACCTGGGCAAGAGTCTCGGCTTCGTCGTAGGGGGATTGATCCGAGTCAGAATGGCCGCTCATCAAAGACCACCTTCCGCGATCGCTCGCAATCGAAGGACCGACTCCGCCACCGATCGACGTGCCGTCGCATCGAGTCGACGATTTCCGAATCGGACCTCGTAGAAGAGTTCAACCAGCGGCCTTGCCGCTTCCGCGACATCCGGGCGAACACGAAGAACCTTCTCAAGATGCATCAGAGGCGGAGTCGATCCCGGCTTTGCACAACCTGCCGCTTCAAAGGCCTTGAGAAGATCGAGGTAGAAGGCCGCCTCACGAATTCGGCGAAGAGGCACATCCTTCCCCGCATGCAGCACCTCTCGAATTCGTCGGCGTCTTCGGACCTCGGCGACGATCGCAATGACCGCCAGACTCACTGCGAGGGCCACGACCCCGAGCCAGATGTATCCGGCAGGTCCGAGTTGGAAATACTGATTCACCTTCCGGGCCATCGACTTCGCGTCCTCGAAGGCGCCTCGTCCTCCCGAACCCACGAACTCACCGAACCGATCGGCCAGAGTCGCTTGAGTCGTGCCATCGAAGGTGACGAAACGGCTCGTCCAGAGGAAATCCGCGCGGTCGTAGAGCCATCGCCAGTCGTCGGCCCAGCTCCGTCGCCCCGCCTGGAGTGCCTCGAGGATCTCACTACTGGTGGGGTCGAATTCCCGCCACGACCATCGGCCAGTGCGGACTTCGACCCAGGCATGAGCATTCGATTCACGGACGATGTATCGCCCGATGGAATCGTCGTACTCGACGGCCACGAATCCCGTGACCACCCGGCACTCGATTCCCAAGGACTGACAGAGGCCCGCCAGTCCGGACGCGAAGTACTCGCAGTGACCGAATCGATACTCCGTGAGGAAGGCATAAATGGGATCGACGCCTCGACGCTGAACGAATCGACGAAGGTCGAGCGTGTATCGAAAGTCATCGCCCCGCAGGTAGTTGGTAAAGGTCTCCGCGATCTGCCGATTCCGGCGCCATTGACCCTCCTCGTCCGCGTCGACCAGCGGCTCGAGCAGCGACGGTGCATTCTCGGCGAGAATTCGCTCCGCTTCCTCCCGCACCCCGGGGACCTTGAAAATCGGAGGGCGAACCGGCGGGATCGCATCGCCGGCGATCGACTGGATGACCTCAGGTGACGGATTCGGATCGACCAACAGCCGGTAGGTCGTGAATCGATCGAGCTCTCCGGTGATCGTGTCCTCCAATTCCAGATCGGCGGGTTCGATGGTAAAGGTCCGCGGCTGATCGCAGGCAATCGCCAGCGGCGCCCAACGGGCGAACACGCGAGAGGTCGCGAGCGATCTCATCGTCACCGTCTGTGTGTAGAGGCCACGCCCGATCTCCGCAGCACCCAAAGAGACGAACACATCGGGATCACCACTGGTGGTGACGGTGCGGAGATACCGCCTGCCTGCAGAAGTCATCCACCGTCGGTCGGCTTCGTTCCAGCGATCAAGCACGGCGCCACGGAGACGAAGCGGCTGCGGCCACTGGATCGGAACTCCTTGGGGGTCGGCCCATTCGACCGTGAAGACCTCACGATTACTCTGTTCGAGTTGGTCGTTCCGCGTCAGGTCGACTTCAGGGGTGAAGCCCGTTCTTGATCCCAAACTTGCTCCGCCCGCGTCGATCTTTCGAGGGAAGATCAGAAAGACGCCGGTCGCCAGCACGCAGGCGACGACGGTGCAACCGACGACCAGTGCCCTGAACTGAGTAATCGGCGACCGCCCCGACGCCCCCTCAACCGGAGGTACCGGGAGATCGGCGGTCAGTCCACGTCGGTCGGCTCGAGCGTCCTCGAGTCCCGACTGCAGACGATTGAGCATGATGACCTGGACCGTATGAAGCGAGAAGACGACGACCAGAAAGCCGAAGAGAAACTGGAATGAATAGAGACACGCCCCGACCACCGCCACGACCGCCAGGAGGATGACCTGCCGGTCCTCCCGGGCTGATCGACGACCGAAGAGTCGGAGCACCGCGAGGCAGCATCCAAGTCGTCCAACCAACGCCATGGTCGACGCCGGATCAGGATTTTCCAGAAACGAGAAGATGGACCAACCGAAGAGAATCGCCGCCAGAATCGTCGTCGCCCACATCGGTAGGTAGCGTCCACGCGGGCCGTCACTGACGTATCCGCTCGCAAGCGCCGCGGCCCCAAGAATGAACATCAATTCAAACGTCTGGAGCGCCACCGCGTAGGCGGTGACGGCGAGAAGCACCTCGATCCGGAGATAACGGCGGTATCGGAATAACGGCGTCATGCGGCGGCCCCTGCATCGTCCGAATCCGACCCGCCGGATTCCCGAGACTGCGCGGCCGAGTCTCGAACCTCCATCGGGCGCTCCGCAAATTCGACGAGATTCGCGGGAAGAAGATGCCAGGCACCGTGATTTCCCAGTCCCGGATCGACCCGGTCGACATGGATCACGACAACGGAAGCCACGTTTGGCGACGGAATGACCGTCTCTCGATCGAGACGTTCGGAATCAAGTTCGACCGCAGCGAGATGTGCCTGCAATCGATCAAGGTGCCGACGACCTCCGCGCATTGGAAGATCGGGCATCGAAGTCCCTGCGATCCGGAGCCCGACCTCGACGCCGAGCCTGATGGAGGTCTCCGCGATGGACGCGACGAAACTGATTGCTTCTTCCTCACGCTCGCGGTGATTCGACCCTTCGATGAGCCTCAATTGCGCCGTCGGGCGTCGCAGATCAAGGATGAGGATCAACCGTGGCGGGGAGGGCATCGCCCGTTGGATGACCACCGGCGAATGATCCGGACGAAAACGTTTCCAGGCGACGGAGCGCACGCTGTCTCCGGGCCGATACTCGCGGAGTCCTGCGTACTCGCCGATCGATCCGGTGCCCGGCCCCGAACGTCCGCCACCGATTCCCCCACCCAGGAGTTTCTCGATCGCGCCCTCCCGGATCCGACAGGTTCGGGGAAAGATCAGCGTCTCGAGTTCTTTCCCGATCGTTACCGACTTCCCAATGAGTCCGAACGGAAAACTGGAGCGGGCCTCGAGTCGATCGAATCTCATCCGCCCGCGACGACGCGGCACAAAGACGGCTTCCGCATGAACCGTCTCACCCGGTCCTGCATGCAAAACCCACGCGGAGGCCTCCGCGGCAAAGCTGGTCCAGTCGGCGAATTCGACGTTCGCGCAAGGGACCTCGCGAATCCGGACGTCGAAAAGTGGAATGAAACGGCTTCCCCCCTGAATCGCGTATCGCACGACCAACGGCCGATCGACCCGCCCGTTCATCGGATCAAGTCGTCTCATCGAGATTCGGAACAAGGCGCCACCACTGATGAGGCCACTGATCACGATGAGTCCGAGCAGAAGACCGAAAATCCAGACAAGGAGATTGTTCGGACGCACCGTGGCTGCGAATCCGACCAGAAGCGTGACCGCCAGATAGAGCAGACCGGCCAGATTCAGGTGATAGCGGTAGCGCATATGGGTCGATGCCCCTTCCGACCTATAAGGGGCCGTGCGGACTCACACCCGATGCTCAGCGATAGATTGCCGAGTCCTTCGGAATATGGATGTCGAAGGAATCCAGTTCCCGCTGGGCCTCATTGTTCAGAGAAGTCCCGTTCCGACCACTTCCCGGCTCGACCACCACCAGTAGTCTCACCGAATCTGCGTCGAATGGGAGGCTAAAGATGTTTGCCGCATAACTGGCCCCAGCCATCTTCGCATTGAGTTCCCACTCTTCTTCAAGGAAGCCGACGCCGAACTCGCTGATCGCCAGACGGAGGTCGCCGTTTCCTCCGCTGTTCGCCGCCGCGACCGTCTTTCGTCCGAGCGAATCAGGATCACGGATCGCCTCCACCCGGACGCCAGGCGTGCCGCGATCCTTGAGCCGAGGGTCGTCCTTGTCGACGAGTTCAATGCTGTTGTAGGAACCGACTACGGCCTTTCCCTTCAGAACGTAGCCGCCGCAGCCGCCGAGGCCACTCATGATCAGCACCGCCGCGAGGGTGATGAGAGTCGAGGAGCTCGAGGAACTTCTCCGGAGTGCACGGAGGAAAAAGATCGTTCGCATAACCGAAATCCTGTTTGAGACGAGGCGTCGGCCGGTTACCACGGCCTCACGCATTCGATTGATACGGTCAGGTTAGCAGGGTGGCCAGAACCGCCACAATCGCCAGAACCAACATGGTCAGTCCGACCACGGTTCCCGCCACTCGCACGACGGTGTTGAATCGCCGCATCCGCTCCGCCCCCTCCAGAATCGACCGCACTTCCGCAGGAGGCGTGCCCACATCCACGGCATCCCAGTCGATGTGGGAAGCCATGGCGGCCCGATTCTCCAGAAGTCGACGAGCATCATCGCCGGCGGCCTCCGAGACCTGCACCGTCCAATCCGGCGGCGTCGCGTGGTGATCCTGCTCGACCAGAGAGGGAACCCCCTCCTCGGCGAGAATCATCCTGATCGCGTCCATTTCGGTTCGATGCGGTGCGCGGGCAACCACCACGGGCGGCCGCCCAAGCGGATCCTCCTCCGGATACTGAAACACCGTTTCGCTCTGATTCACCGGCCACCTCCGACCGAGGCGTCCTTGACGAAACCCAACGGATCGATTGCGTCCTCGGGCCCGATCGCATGATCACCCCGAACCAGACGCCATCCATCCAGATCCACCGACTGAAATTCAATGGAGGTTCCTGCCGAACGTCCGTCCAAGGTGCCGCGCAGCAAGCGACCAGTCCCGCCGGTCGTCGAAGCCTGTTCGACCTGTAACCACGCATGCTCTACCCGGCCTAGGGAATCCGCACCGAGAGGAATTCCTGCGAGAAGCAGCGTGTCGGGCGTCGCGGCCTGAAGAGCCTCGACCGCCGTCGCCCAACTTCGGCGGGCTACCGCCGATGCCCGCGACGTCGAGACGTCGCTTCGATAGACCGCGGCATCGGGTCGAGCGAAGTGCGCCACCGCATTCTGCGGCCACGTCCAGACCTGTTTGAAGCTCCCTTTCGGTTCGATGTCGCAGATTGCGGCTCGCCGCGCTTGCAACGGATTCGGCGTCTCTTGTGAGAGTGCCGCTCGATCCGCCTCGCTGCCGAGGCTCTCGGGATCGAGCGTCTCGACGATCTCCCGCCAGGGAATCAACGCGACGTCGATTCCAGGCCCCAGGGGATACGGAATCTCCGGTGCTGCCGGACCGTCTTCAAGAAGTAGGCCCGCGAGGGCATCGATGAGTTTCGACGCCGCGGGAGCATCCCGCCCCGGAACTTCCAGCATTTCAAGTTCGGGAAGGCCACAGCGAAGAAGACCACGGGTGAAGAGCCAGACGGTGCCTTCTTCGAGGTTCTCCGAACTCGACACCGCCTGGACCCGCCAGAGCACGTCCTCCGGTGGGCCAAGCTCAAGATCCGAGAGATCCCGATCGATCTCCGCTCGATCGAACCATCGGCCAGTCGCCCCGTCGAGGATTGCGATCGCCTCCGGTCGAACTGCGGCGACCATCGCGAGTCGACCCCAGATCATTCGGGGATCCTCGCCATCGAGGAGGGACTCCACGACGATCGTGAAACGCGATGCGACCACCGAAGCGGAAAGATCCGGTGGTATCTCGTCCATCCGCTTGGTTCGTTCGCACGAGATCAAGACCGGCGTCGGCTGTCCCGGAAGACGGACCAGCACCGACCAGGGGTGTTTCTCATCCGCGGAAGGAAGGAACTCCATCACCTCCACGGTCTCGCCGAGTTTCGCAGCGAGCGCCGCCAGGAATGCCTCCAGATCGGGCGGCTCGTCGACGGCATGGGGCGCGACCAGAATCGCAGGCCACGGTTCCGCGAGACGCCAAGCAGGATGAGCCGAAGAGAAGTTCATTAGTTCGCCACCACGTTCACGAGTTTGCCGGGAATCACCACCACTTTCCGGACCGTCTTCCCCTCAATCAGCGCCTTGATGCGTTCGTCGGCGAGGGCCGCGGCTTTCAGTGTTTCCGCATCGGCATCGGCTGCGACGGTGATGCGGCTTCGAACCTTCCCAAGCACCTGGACCGGGATCTCGATCGACTCGTCTTGAAGGAGCGCCGGATCGAAGGTGGGCCACTGCGCCGTCACGACGCTTCCGCGAATCTCGCCCGCGGCCTCGAGTCGAGCGTTGATCTCCTCCCCGAAGTGCGGCGTAAAGGGCGAGAGCATGAGATTGAATCGATACAGCTGGTCGGCGGTGACCCCGACGCCGGTCGCGACGTTCACGAACTCGATCATCGCCGCAATGGCGGTGTTGAAGGACAATCGCTCGACGTCCTCACCGACCTTAGAGATCGTTCGATGAAGCGATCGCTCGACATCCCCATCTGGCGACTCCCTCAACCGAAGTTCACCCGTCGACTCGTCGATGGCGAGTCGCCAGGCACGCTGCAGAAAACGATAAACGCCGACGATGTCGCGGGTATTCCAGGGCTTCGAGGCTTCGAGTGGCCCCATCGCCATCTCGTAGAGTCGGAAGGTGTCGGCGCCGTACTCGGCGATGACATCATCCGGATTGATCACGTTGCGGAGCGACTTGGACATCTTCGCGACGATGCGTTCGACGGCTTCGCCGGTCGCGATCTCGATCGGCGTCTCATTCTCTTCTTCCTGGACTTCGTCGACCGGGACCAGTGATCCGTCCGGTCTCTTGAAGGCGAAACTTGTGATCATTCCTTGATGGAAGAGACGCCCCACCGGCTCGGGTGTGGAGACTTCGCCGAGATCGAAGAGGATTTTGTGCCAGAAGCGGGCGTAGAGAAGATGCAACACCGCATGTTCTGCACCGCCCACGTAGAGATCGACGCCACCCACGTGATGTCGCGTCGCGTCGAAAGACTCTTCGCCCGGCGAGCACGACCGCTCGCCCTTGCCGGTCTCTCGATCGGAGAGCATCCAGTACGCCTCCGCCTCCTTCGATGCGAATCGACTGGTGTTCCCGGGATCGCAATAGCGAAGGTAATACCAGCATGAACCTGCCCAGCCAGGCATCGTGTTGATCTCGCGTCGAACCGGCGTGTCCGCCGGGAGAATCGCGGGATCGACTCCTGCGGCGCCCGCCGTCGTCCGCACCCAGTCGACGGCCTTGCCGAGCGGCGGCGTCGGTTCATCGCTCTCGATGGGCTCATAGTCCTCGAGATCCGGAAGAAGAACCGGCAGGGCCGCATCGGCCACGGGATAGTGGTTTCCCATGTCGTCGAAAACCACGGGAAACGGTTCGCCCCAGTATCGCTGCCGGCTAAACAGCCAATCGCGAAGCTTGAAGTTCGTTCGACGGCGGCCTCGACGACTCGATTCCAGCCAGTCGATAATCGCGACCTTCGCCTCGGACGTACCGAGACCGTCAAGACGGAGATCGCCGTTGTCACTGTTCACCACGACGCCATCACCACCGCGAGCCGCATCCCAGTCGCCGCAGTCGACTGCTGGGGCGCCCGTTTCGGCGACGACTTGGCGGATTGGAAGATCGAAGGTCCGGGCAAACTCGAAATCTCGCTGATCATGCGCCGGAACCGCCATGATCGCCCCCGTCCCGTAACCGACGAGGACATAGTCGGCGGTCCAGATCGGGATCCGCTCGCCGGTGGCGGGGTTCGTGGCATGTCGACCGGTGAAGACACCGGTCTTCTCCTTCGAATCCGCCATGCGATCGACATCGGCGCGGTTCCTCGCCACTGCCACGTATTCGGTGATCAACGGTTCGGCGTCGGCCGCGATCACCTCGTCGACCAGAGGATGCTCGGGAGCGACCACCATGTAGGTCGCACCGAAGAGCGTGTCCGGCCGGGTCGTGAAGACGTCGAGGGTTTCCGCTCGACCTTCCACCTCGAATCTCACCAGCGCGCCCTCGCTGCGACCGATCCATTCGCGTTGCATGATCCGCGTCGATTCCGGCCACTTGATCAATTCAAGGTCATCGAGGAGCCGCGGGGCGTAGGAGGTGATCCGGAACATCCATTGTCGAAGTGGTTTTCGCGTGACCGGATGCCCGCCACGTTCGCTGCGACCGCCGATTACCTCCTCGTTGGCCAAAACCGTCCCGAGTTTCGGGCACCAGTTGACCGAATGCTCTCCGAGATACGCCAGTCGATGATCGTCGAGGTATCGACGCCGGGTGCCTGCGTCCATGCCCGACCAGTCGAGCGGATCATCATCGGCGTCGGTCGGGACGCGAGTGCCATCGTCGAGTGCGGTCTCGAGTTCTTTGATCGGTCTGGCCCGTTTCAGTTCAGGGTCGAACCAAGAGTCGTACGCCTTTAACCAGATCCACTGGGTCCAGCGGTAATAGTCGGGGTCGATCGTCGCGAATTCCCGCGACCAGTCGTAACTGAATCCGAATCGCTTCAATTGCCGACGAAAATTGTCCATCGCGGCCTGAGTCGTTTCGCGAGGATGGACGCCCGTCTGTACCGCGTACTGTTCCGCGGGGAGGCCGAACGCGTCGAATCCCATCGGATGAAGAACGTTGAAGCCGCGCATCCGCTTGTATCGACAGAGGATGTCGGTCGCGGTGTAACCCTCGGGATGCCCGACGTGCAGGCCCGCGCCGGAGGGATAGGGGAACATGTCGAGACAGTAGAATTTTGGCTTCGAGGCGTCGAAGTCCGGATCGCCCGGATTCGGCGTTCGATAGGCATCCGTTCGATCCCAGACGTCCTGCCATCGCTCTTCGATGTCGGCCGCCATCCGTGCGTCGTAACGACTTCGGGGGGCTTCGGCGTGACCGTCGGCGGCGGGCCGATTGGCGTCCGGGGGAGGGTTCATCGATGCTGCTCCGGGAGTGCGGGATCGGGGAGTAACCGCTGAACGAAACGGAATTCGGATGATACGGACGCCCGCCCGGGATTCATCCGGACCGGCGATCGAATTTCGGGCTTCTCGAAACTTCTTTCGATCAGCCGACGGGAATTCCCGCTTCCTGTCGCTGTTTTCTGAGCGCTTCGAGATACTTCATCGTCTCGCCGACGAGGTAGAAACTCCCGGTCACGCAGATGAGGTCCTCACGACTCACAGCCCTGGCCGCCAGTTCAAGGGCTTCTTGAATGGTTGGCGAGGTCTGGCACATCTTCCCGCTCCGCTCCGTGAAACGTCGGCGCAGATCTTCGGGCTCCGCTGCACGGGAGTTCCGCGACGCTTTCGTGAAGATGACCTTGTCCGCGCCGAGGTTGATCCGATCCAACAGAGAATCGATGTCCTTGTCCTGCGAGCATCCGAAGATGCAGACCATCGAGTCGTAGGGAACGTGGGCACCGACGCATCGCATCAACGCGGTCACGGCGTCGGGGTTGTGTGCGCCGTCGACCAGAATTCGTGGTCGATCCCAGACCAGTTGCATCCGACCGGGGTTCTGGGTCTCTTCCAGTCCCTCGGTCACCACAGACTCCGGGCATTCGAATCCGATCGACTTCAGATGGTCGACCGCCGCCAACGCGAGGCCGCAGTTGAACGCCTGGTGTTCGCCGGGAAGAGGCACCGGAAGATGCTCGAGCCGACTCGTCTCCGTGTAGAGACAGACGCGGTTGTGAGGACCGAGTTCGACGGTGGAGCAGAACCGGTTGCTGAACTCGATCTCTTTGTTGATCACGCGGATCGTGGCTCCGAGTTCCTCCGCCTTCGCACGAAGCACGCGGTCCGCATCCGGATGCTGCTCCCGAGTGATCACGGGGACTCCGGGCTTGATGATCCCGGCCTTTTCGATCGCGATCTTCTCAATCGTGTTGCCGAGAATCCGCGTGTGATCGAGTTGGATCTCCGTGATGATGCTCAAGACCGGCATGATCACATTGGTGGCGTCCAGTCGCCCTCCGAGTCCGACTTCGATGATCGCGATATCGACTGCCTGAGCCGCGAAGTGCATGAATGCGATCGCGGTGATTGCTTCGAAGAATGTCGGTTGCTCACCGATCTCCACCCCTGCTCTGGCGATGGTCTTCATCAACTCGGTGAAATCATTCTTGGTGATCCGCTGGCCGTTGATCGAGACGCGTTCACGCATGTCGATGAGGTGCGGACTTGAGAACTCACCAACGCCGTACCCGCACTTGCGGAGCATGGCGCTCATCATCGCGCTGGTCGAACCCTTGCCGTTGGTTCCGGCGATGTGAACCGCCCGGAACTGGTCCTGGGGATCCCCCAACGCGGCAAGCAGCGACCTCATTCGATCGAGTTTGAAATCGCCGTCCTCGTCGTACCGGACGACTCGCTGCCGTTCGACGTCGGTCAGTTCGAGCAACCACTTGACGGCGGAGTGATAGGTACCGATCCGTTCGGCCGGATCAGGGGAACTGACGACATCCGTCTTGGCTTCGGTGAGCACCTCGGATGGCTTCTTACTTGAAGCCTTGGAAGAGGAAGCCTTGGAAGTGGAAGCCTTGGAAGAGGCGATCACTGATGGCTTGGCCGTCGATTTCTTCGACGGACTCTTCTTGGCGGTGGATTTCTTGGTTACTGACGGCCTTTCAGAGGTCACTTCGGATGGAACACCGGCCGTCGTGGCCCCGACAGCCTCTGACGTCATGTCAGAGGGGGTGGTGCGGTCTTCAGACCGCTTCCCGGAGGATTCGCCGCCACCGCGACGCGATTTCTTTGCTGGCATTCGTAGAGTGTAGCGATCACGTTTACGGGGATCAAATCCAAGGTCGCAACTTCCTGTGAATCATGGAGTTACGAAGAAAACCTGTTTTTTCAGGCCCGCGATCGAAAAAGGTGCATCGCATTCCCGCAACCGAGGTCGATCTCACCACCCGGTGCCTGGAGTAGAAGTCGCCCGGCCGTCCCCAAAACCGCCATTCGTTGGCGTCGCTCTTCGGGCAGAAGAAGGAGCAGCGTGCGGGCCGCAATCGCCTGACGAAGACGGTCGAAATATTCCGTGTCCATGCCCCGAATCGCCTTCTCGATCAGATCAATGAAGGCGTCGTCATCCGCATCGCTCCCGATGGGCCATTCGGAGTCCACCGCGTCGATCGTCACATCCCGATCGTCCTTGTACAAGTGGAGATACTTGAAGGCTTCACCAGTGAGATTGCAGACGACCTGGTCAGCACCCAGACCTCGGAACTTACGGACGAATCGATGCGCATCGGGTCGAACCGGCGCCGCGTAAATCTTGATCGCGTCGAGATCACGACTCTCCACCTTGAATCTCCGCTTGAGGAACTCTTCGAAGAGTTCACTGGCGACCCCTCGCATTCGAGCGATTCCCGGGTAAATCATGATCACCGGCGTCCGGCGGTCGATCGCAGAACGAAGCAGACGACACTCGGTGCTCTCGCGACCAAGCCGCAGAAAACCTCCGCGAAGTCCGTCCTCGTGATCCTTCTCGTCGAAGACCTCGCTGACCGAGGCCGGCCTGAGGTCCAGGAGCGCTCGCCCACTCCCATCCGGATCCAAAGTCCAGCCAGTCCGTTCGAGATTGACGACGGTGACACTACCGTCCGCGGTTCCCCGGATGAAGCTCCGGGATGAACGCTCGGCGTCGATTTTGTTCTTGCGACCAAATTTTAGGAATTCGAACATCGCTTCATTTCTGACTCTTCAAGATGCGGAAAATGAGTGACGAAGTGTACCTCCTCCAGTGGAGAGTCCGGGTGAACGGCACCTCTTCGGGGCGATAGGGATTTTAGGGCCAGGGATGCTTCGGATACCGCCGCCGAAGTTCCTTCCGGATTTCCGGATAGGAGTTTGTCCAGAATCCAGCGAGGTCCTCGGTGACCTGCACCGGACGCCGATTCGGGGCCAGGATCTCCAAGACGATCGGAACCCGCCCTCCCGCGACCGCCGGCGTTGATTCGACGCCGAGAAGATCACCGATCCGCGCCGATCCCCGAGGAGGTTCTCCTCGCCGCCACGTGAGGCGGATGAATCGACCCCCTCCAAGTGGAAGACGGGTTGGTGCCATTCGTTCCACAAAATCGAGCTTCGACCACTCAAGCCCCGACCGAACAATCTCGAGGGTTCGCCCGGCCCCCGGGAGATCCGCAAGCCGATGCCGACCGCCCACGATTTCTGCTCGCAGTACTTGTAGGTCGTCCGGCTCCAACGGTGAGATCCCCTCATCCGGGAACCAGGTCGCGACGTGTTCCACCCGAGCAATGAACGCATCCACATCTTCCGTCCAGCCAGGAATCGAGGCCTCTCCGCATTCGATCGCCTCAAGCAGACATCCCGCGGCGGCGGATCGATCCACGGTCGTGACGCTGGAACGCGACTCGTCGATCCGAACGCCGTCGAGCGTTCGGGCAGTGACCTTCTCGACCAGCCCACGGACTCGGTCGAACGCGAAACCGACTTCCCGGCCCAGTCGATCACCAAGCGTCATTACCGCGAACGCCTCGTCAAGAGGTGTCGCGAAATCAATAATGGTGGTCCCACGACCGCGATTCTCGGCGCCGCGAATCGACGCCGCGACCAGAAAGCCTGCTTCGCGAACCATGCTCGTCCGCGACAGCACGACGTTTCGCCGGCCGGGCAGGGTGCATTCGTCCCGAGTCGAATCACGACGATGGGCGATCCGATCCGGGAACGCCGCCACCAGCGCGGGCCCGATCGCGTCGGGGTCGCCTTCTCTCTCGTCTCCGATGATCCGACGCAGATCTCGTGCGGAGCGGCTGGCATCCGCCATCGCCCCGCCATCGCGACCGGAAGTTCCTCGATCGCCGCGCATGAGCATTCTCGCCCGAGCGATCAGATCACTACGCGGGTCTCCCGACTTCAGGAATCCCCGAAGCGTCGCCGCCGGAACATGCTGAGCGACATCCCGTTCGCCGAGGATCGCACCGCAGGCCGCGGCAAGTTGGCCCCCGCCCCGCCGACTCGCTTCAAGCAGGAATCGTCCCACCCTGGGTGGCACCGGCATTGCCGCGATCCGTCGACCATCTTCGGTCACCACGTCATCCCGCACCGCATCGATCGATGCAAGCACGGATCGCGCATGAGATGCCGCCTCTGCACGTGGAAGGTCCAACCACGGGAAGGACCGTGGATCAAAGCCCGAGGCCACGAGCAGGAGGAACGGTGCCGAGAGATCTTCACGAACCATCGCAGGCTCACCATGCAGCGGGCGGCGAAGAAACTCAGACTCTGTGTACAGCCGCACGCATCGACCCGGGCGAACGCGACCGGCTCGACCAGCTCGCTGCGTCGCAGCAGATCGATCGATCGGCTCGGTGACCAAGCGATCAAGATCGCGATCTCGATCAAATCGGGCGACTCTGGCTCGACCGGAGTCGATCACCGTGGTCACGCGGGGAATGGTGATCGACGTCTCGGCGATGTTGGTCGCCACGACAATCCTCCTCGGACCTCCGGTCGCCACCGCCGCATCCTGGGCGGCGGGTGGCAAGCCGCCATGCAGCGGCAGAATGTTGCAATTCGAAGCGATCCGCCGACAGGCTTCCACCGTTCGATCGATCTCGAATCTGCCGGGCATAAAGATCAGGACGTCGCCCGAATCCTCCCGATGGGTCAGAACTTCCCGCAAGGCTTCCGCCGCCAGTTCCCAGAGCGGATCCGCAGAAGGGGCCCGACGATGGGTGATCTCGACGGAATGAAGCCGACTCTCGATCTCGATCACCCGTGCATCCAGCACCTCGGCGATCGACGTCGAATCCAACGTGGCGCTCGTCACGAGCATCCGGGCGCCGCGGGCCCGAAGCAGTCCGAAGAGAAGGTCGGCATCAATCGACCGCTCGTGGAATTCATCAAGAATCACGAGGTCATCGGGGCGTGGCCCGCCGTTGCCCAACAGTCGCCTCAAGAGAAGACCTTCAGTCAGATAGCAGAGCCGGGTCTTCGGACCTTCCCGGCGTTCGGCTCGCGTCGCGAAGCCGACTTCTTCGCCGATCGGAGTTTTCCGAATCTCGGCGACGCGGGTTGCCAGCATTCGTGCCGCGAGCCGCCGCGGCTGCGTGACGAAAACTCGCCCACTGATCCGGTCAAGAAGTGCCGAGGGAAGCGCCGTGCTCTTTCCGGTACCCGGCGGCGCGACGACGATCACGGATTCGTTGCGTTCGAGCGCTTCTGCCGTTGCGGGAACGGCCTCCAGCGCAGGAAGCGGATCCGACGAGTCGCTCATGCCCCAGGGGGTTTCGCGATGTGCACCCGAAGATCATCGAGAAAACGAATGATCTGCCCCTGCTCCCGAGGCGTGCTCGCCGCATCAACATCACTCTGCCAGAAGCCGATGAACCGTTCCGCGGCCCGACTGTCGAGATCGGGGATGCGATCTGGGTCACGCTCACGGGTCATGTCTTCACGAGCATCGGCGCGAATCTCCTCCGCCCGTTCCTCGTTGGATCGTTCGCCTGCCCCCTGGCCAATCATCTCCTCGGCCTTTCGCTGCCAACCGGCCATCCAGTCATCCAAGAACTTCCCGCGATCTGCTTCTGAAACCGCGAAATAGCCTTCGGCGCCTTCAAGGAGTACGTCCTTCACCAGGATCCGGGCGTTCTGACGCATCTGCTCGCGAGTCGGCCCGGTGATGCCGGCGAGAAATGCTGCCGCGGAGGCTGATTCCTCTTGCGCGAATCCCTGGAATCTCCCTGCGAATTCCGTGAGATACCGCATCCGCTCCTCGAGACTCAGGCGATTGAAGTCGTCGAGCGCGAGGTAGCCGAGCACGTCGTCCACCGGTGAATCAAAGATGCTCGGTGGCGGTCGCCATCTCGAGCCCAACCACCAGACCACGATCAGCAGGAGAAGGACTCCGGCCACCGTCGCCAAAGCCGTGCCGACGGTTCGCTCGCGACCACTGATGAATTGCTCGATCCGGGATCGAATCGAATCGTACCCCTCGGCGATTCCGGTCATCCGCCATCCTCCATCTCGGTAAACGCTTCTCTCATCTGCGCGACGCTTCCATCGGTGAACAGTGCGTTCCTCGGGACCAGATCACCGACCGGATGCCGATCTTGGCTGTCGATAAGCAGAGGGAGTCGGCGTCCGGACTGGTGGACAAAGACACCCATGAGTTCACGGGACTCGATGTTGCGACGAATCAGTTCGAGTTGATCCGGATTCCAATCCGGGTTCTCAAGATAGGGAATCAAGGCCTGCGCCACTGCCAACTGGATCTGAGGCGAGTACCGGAGAAGCCCGGGGACGTAGAGATAGCTGGTTCCGGTCACCGTGCTTTCAGGGTCGACATCTGCACCGCAAATCCAGCAGGTGCAGTCCTTGTCGAGATAGCCGTCGAGCACCTCGGGGAGGCCCCCTTCGGTCTCGTCCCCGATCACCGCCGGAAGTGGCTCGCAGGATGGAATTCGA
Organism: uncultured Phycisphaera sp.; assembly: GCA_937919685.1. Classification (GTDB taxonomy): domain Bacteria; phylum Planctomycetota; class Phycisphaerae; order Phycisphaerales; family SM1A02; genus UBA12014. The sequence continues at coordinate 15,203 of CALFOM010000116.1, read as the reverse complement.
TCGTTGATGTTCGCCCGGTATGCAGAGAGTCCGAGACCGATCTCACGGAGCGTCGTCCGACATCCCGTCGATCGCGCCTCCTCACGCATCACGCGGAGCGTCGGAATCGAGATTCCGACCAGAACCGTGATGATTCCCAAGACCACAAGGGTCTCGATCAGGGTGAATCCTGCGATTCGGCGAGCCGTTTTGGTACGAGCGGAGTTCATGAGGGACCTTTCCGGAGTCGACCTGCCGGAGTCGACGGGGACCAGTACCGGAGATGAGCGATCTGGTTTCCCCCGAAAATCTTGACGGGACGCCCACAGATCGCATTCTCCAGAATCGGACTTCGCGAGGCAGCACTCATGGATTCGGCCATCCGCGAGCCCCTACTCCATTGATCGTACGAGATGCCCTCAGGATGTCGAGGCAGATTCGCTCTCCGCCGCGAACATCGCGTCAATGAAGGCGTCAGGGTCGAACGGCTGGACGTCCTCCACCCGTTCCCCAACCCCCACGAGTTTCACTGGGACCTTCAGGGCATCTCGGATCGCGACCACGATGCCGCCCCTCGCCGTCCCATCGAGCTTCGCGAGGAAGATCCCGGTGACGCCGACCGCTTCTCCGAAGACTGTCGCCTGCTGGAGACCGTTCTGCCCACTGGTCGCATCGAGCACCAGCAGGACTTCGTGCGGAGCGCCCGGGATCTTGCGGGCGATCACTTCCCGGATCTTGACCAATTGCCGCATCAGATTCGCTTCGACGTGGAGGCGGCCGGCGGTGTCGATCAGCAGCACGTCGGCTTTTCGGGCGAGCGCCGCATCCACGGCGTCGAAGACCACCGCTGCTGGATCGGCCCCTGCGGCGCCGCGAATCAGATCGACACCGAGCCGATCCGCCCAGATCGCGAGTTGCTCCACGGCTCCCGCGCGGAAGGTGTCGGCGGCGGCGAGTACGACGCTACGTCCCTCGGCACGCAGGGTGTGAGCGATCTTCGCGACGCTGGTGGTCTTGCCGACTCCGTTCACACCGACCACGAGGACCACCGTCGGCGGTGAATCCGCGACCGCGATATCGATCGGCGCCTCGTCCCATCGTCGCTTCAATCGCGACTTCAGGAAGTCGATCGCATCTTCGCCTTTCTCCAACTCGCCTTTGCGAACCGCTTCTCGAAGTTCGCCGATGATCTCTGTGGTCGCCTTCACGCCGACATCCGCACCGATCAGGCTCGCTTCAATCTCGTCGATCAGGTCGTCATCGAGTCGACGTCCGGCGAGAAGGGATCGGAGACCGGCACCAAGAATCGAGCGGGTGCGAGCCAATCCTTCACGGATCGCGCCCGCAGCCTTCCTGAAGAACCTCACGGGGCCGCCTCGCGCATCACACGATCCAGCAGTGCGTTGACGAATCCGGGTGACTTCTCGCCCCCGAATTCCTTGGCCAGCTCGACGGCTTCGTTGATGGCGGCCTTCGCCGGCGTGTCGCCGTGTCGGATCTCGTAACAGGCGAGCCGAAGGAGATTCCGATCCACCATCGGTTGCCGATGGATCGGCCAGTCGGGAGAGAACCGAAGGATCATCTCGTCACTTTCCTCCCGGAACTCCCAGGCCATGGTCGCCAACGCGAAGCCTTTTTCCTGGCTTTTCGGCGCGGCACCTGATCCTTCGAGCGAACCTCGCACAATCTCATGATCGCCAGCGGCTCCAGCATCGAATTGGTACATCGCCTGCAAGGCGCATCGGCGAGCATCACGATCAAATCTCATGAAACGACTCCGTCCTGTCCATGTCGAATGGCGAAACCGACCCGAACCGCGGCGATCGCGGCTTGCATCGCTTCCACACCCTTGTTGCCACGGGCACCGCCCGATCGGGCCCGCGCCTGGTCGAGGTCATTGCAGGTGATCACCCCGAACGCGGCGGGGCGACCGTGACGGCTCGAGAGTGCGGCAAGTTCGTTGGCGACCGCGGAATTGATCCACGCGTCGTGACTGGTCTCACCGCGGATGACGCACCCGAGACAGACGGCTGCATCGAAACGGCCGGTCTCCAGCGCGACCGAGGCGAGTCCGGCGAGCTCGAAGGCGCCCGGACAGTCGAAAATCTCCAGCTGCTCGGGATCGCCACCGGCCTCGATGAATGCTCTTCGAGCTCCGGTCTCCAACGCACTCGTGATCTCGACGTGGTACCGGCTCACCAGAACGGCCACTCGGATTCCGGCGGCGTCGGCGGCGATGTTGTCGGATGCGGTCATGCGTGGAAATCCGTATTTTTGCGGCCGATGGCGGGGCACCATCGATCACCCGAGGAAGGGGGCATCGTACGGCAACCCGGCCTGATCGGTAGCATCGACATCGATGCAACGGCTCGCCGAGAAACTCCTGACCGCCTTCCAGTTGACCCGGCTCTCGCTGGTCTTTGGCGCGATCGCTGACGTGTGGTTCATCGTCATCTACACCCGGAATGATGCCCAGTACGAGCTGCTGCCAGCCTATGGGATGCCTCTAGGCATCGACTTGATCACCGCCGCCCTCCTCGCCGTGGGGCTCTTCGCGTTTGCGACCAGCCTGAACGACCTTCTCGATCTTCGGCATGATTCCGCCTTCAGCCCGGACCGGCCCCTCCCGGCCGGCAGGATCCGAGCCGGGCAGGCCGTGGTGATCACGATCGGAGCCCTTCTTCTGGCCATCGCGGCCGCGATCCCCTTTGGAACCGGCGGCCTCGTCCTGGCCGTCCTCGCGGCCACCGCGGCGCTCTTCTACAACGCCGCTGGCAAACACCTCCCGGCGATCGGGGTCATCACCGCCGGCCTGGTGCACGTCGCGCACATGCTGGTTCCGAATCACGAGATAGCCTTCATGTTGCCGGTGTGGCTGATCTTCACCCATGTCCTGGTGACCTCGGTCATTGGGTATCAACTGGAAGGGAAGCGTCCCCAACTCACCGCGCTGGGATTCGCAGGGATCCTGATCGGGTGGGGATTCTGGTCAATCGTCATCCTCGGCATCGCCGCTCGAAGAGATCCGATGGGGTACTTCCTCCCCGACGAGCTCGGACTCGAGACCCTCATCTGGCCGGCCCTCGCGATCATTGGATTCATCGCGGTTGCCTGGCGGAAGGTCGGCCCGGTCGGGGGAACCCTCGGCGCCGAAAAGCTCCGCCGGTATGGCGCCATGTGGCACGGCGTCTATGCGGCGGCCTGGTTCGCGGCGCTCGGACTCTGGCCGGCCGCCATCATGATGACGGTCTTCACGGTCGTCGGAATCGTGACCATGACCCTGCTCAAGGAACTCACCTCGACGGACCCGGGAATGGTCGGGTATCGGGTCTGATTCCAACCACGCCGAATCAGTCGAATCCAGCCTCGAATCGATGTGATCGGTAGCATCTCCATCGACGATGCTTCATCCCACTCTCATTGCAGCGTTCGGTAGCCTCCTGATCGGCGGAATTTCCCTCGGGGCCACTGGTGACAGCAACAACCAGGACGATCGGAACCCGCCTCCAGCCACTCGGAAGGTCGCGATCGACGGATCGAGCCTCGGGGGCTTCGTCCTGCCCATCCTTCCCGTCCAGCACGATCTGGAAATCGACGCCCGAAAAGTCCATGACTGGACGGTCGACGACACCAAGAGGCTCTATCTGGAAGGTGACGTCGAAATCACCCTTGGTACCTATGCGTTCCGATCGGACAAAGCCCTGATCTGGATCAACCGGCTTCCGACCGCCGACGGTCTTGTGACCCAGGTCGCGTTCTGGTTCCCAAGCGTCTCGGAGCCGACCCGAAGAGCGGGACTCGGCGCCTCCGGCCAGGACGTGCTGGTCACCGCCACGATTTCCGGAACGGTCAAGATGCAGACGGTCCTGCTCAACGATGCGCCGGTTCGCAACGGCACGGTGCTTCGCGGCGAACAACGTCTTTCGCGATACCTCAAGACCCTGGTGACTCGACCGCTCCCCCCGCTGGGGTCCAGACTCGACGTGCAGATTCCTCCCGGGCCTCCGAAACCGATCCTCGAACCCGGGGGCACGATCGTACGACAACGGCCAGCGGCCACAACGCTCGGCCCCACCGAGATCGAACTTCCGATCACCGGCGGCAGTGAGGTCCCGATCTTCGATCCAAGAGGCCTGGTCTCCTTCAACGCCAATGAAGTGATCATCGACGAGGATCGCGATGCGGTCATCGTGCTTGGGTCCGTGGTGATCGACTACGACGGCTCCAATACGGGCGAAGACATTCGCCGGCTCTCTTTGGTCGCCGAGCGTGGCGTCGTCTTCCTGAATCCCGGAACGATCCGAGGTCTCCGCGAAGGCACCGCCACCGTGCAGGCAGAATCGATCAGCGGGATCTTTCTCGAGGGCGCCGTCCGCGCGAGTGACGGCAACTACACGCTTCGAGGGTCGAGCGTCTACTACGATCTGCCCAACAATCAAGCGGTGATCATGGATGCCGTGCTGCGAACCTATTCCCGTCGCGGACGAGTGCTTCCGGTCTACGCCCGCGCCGAAGAGATGCGTCAACTCGCCTCTGACCAATGGAAGGCCGACCGAGCGACGATCTCCACCAGCGAGTTCTTTACCCCGCATCTTTCGATCGGCCTCGAACGGATGACCCTGACCGAGCGGCCGGACTCCGAGGGTGAGACCACGACCTGGGTCAAGGGTGACGGGCTCACCATGAACGCGAGCGGCATTCCCTTCTTCTACTGGCCGGGGTTTGAAGGCACCGCAGAACAACCGCCGCTGAAGGGAATCAGCTCGGGCTATCAGTCAGACAGGGGGTTTGGAATCGGAACGACCTGGGATCTGTTCCGTCTCCTCGGTCTGGCGGAACCGAACTGGATCGCCGCAGAACTGCTCATCGACGGCTTCGAGAAACGCGGGCCCGCGGTCGGGCTCGACCTAGACCTGACCGGACTCGGCGGCATCGCCGGTTCGGGCTCGTTTGATCTCTACGGGCTTTACGATTTTGGCGGCACCGATCGGACGACTTCGGGCCGGGACGTTCAGATCGATCAAGAACTTCGCGGCGAGGCAGTCGGGCAGTATCGAGCGGTTCTCTCCGCGGATCTCTATCTCGAAACCCAGTTGTCCTACCTCTCCGATCAGACCTGGGCCACGTCGTGGCGACAACGCCAATACAACAATCGCCGCGAATTCGAGTCATCCCTTTATCTCGACTACAGCCCGGACAACACCTCGCTGTCCTTTCTCGGGAAGTCGACACTGAACGATTTTCTCTCGAATGGATGGCTCATCGCCAGCCAGCCCTATCAGGTCGAGAAACTTCCCGAAATCGTCTACGACCGCGAAGGCGACGACCTCTTCGACACGGTGACCTGGTCGAGCACGTACGGCGTCGCCAGCATGCGACTCTCCCCCACCGCCGGAAGCGCCGAGACCCTCGGCGTCAAGAAGCAAGCCTTTGCGACCAGCGACGCGTCCGACACCGTGAGCTCGCTCTACGAAGGCGTCGGCTACAACGACGATCTCGTTCAGCGATTCCACACTCGACAGGAATTCGCATTGCCGATCTCCGGCGAAGGATGGAACGTATCCCCGTTCGTGTTCGGACGGTTCACGGGGTACATGAACGGGAACTGGAACGAGTATCGGGAGATGCAGGGAATCGACCAAGACCTCGATGAATACCGGGTGATGCTCGGCGGAGGCGCCCGCGCGAGTACCACTTTCGTCGAGATCCAGAACGACGCGAGAAGCGACTTCTTCGATGTTCATCGGCTCCGACACATCATCGAGCCCAACGCGACGCTCTGGTACGGATGGGACAGCCTTCCCACCGGCGCGTTTCCCATCTACGACCAACGGATCGAAGGCGCCACCGGCGGCACCGCGGCACAGATCGGGATTCGAGAGACCCTGCAGACCCAGCGAGGCGGTCCTGGCAATCGAGAATCCGTCGACTTTCTGGTGCTCGACTACGGGGCCGTTTTCAATGACGGCGCCGACGACTTCCAGCGATCCTCCGCGATCCAGCCGAGCCTCGCACCATCCACTCAATACAACGCCTACTCCTGGGTCCAGTCTCCGTATCCACAGTTCTACAACTGGGAACCGGAATTGAGCCAATGGGGAACCCATGCCTACGGCAGCGCGATCTGGCAGTTGAGCAGCTCCCTAACCCTCGCCGGCTCTGGCTTGTTCGGATGGGAGAGCCGGGAAGTCGTCGACCTCACGTCTGGATCTCCAGAGATTCGGACCATCAACGGACTGCTGCGGGGATCAGTCGGTGTCGAGATGACGCATTCCCCCGACACGAGCACCTATCTGGAATACCGATACCTCGGGGCCACCGACGACGAACTGCTTCAAGCCGGGCTCCGCTATCGAATCGGGCGTCTCTACGAGATGGCCGTCTCGCCGCAATATGACCTGCGTCGCGGGGAATTCCGAGCCGCGACCGCCTCGATCGTCCGGACGCTTCCCGACTTCAACTTCAGGATGACCGTCGGCTACAACCTAATCCGCGACGAGACCATTTTCGGTTTCGGAATCGCGGTTCCCCCGACGCCCGGCGTGGGGTTCCCGACGTATTGAATTCGAGAGCGCGAAAAACGAAGCTCAGTCTTTCAGATGTGCTTCGCCGATACTCGTGAGCTTTCGTCCTCGCGGTGTACGCGAAAGAAACCCAATCTGCAGAAGGTAGGGCTCTACGATGTCCTCGAGGGTTCCCGCGTCTCCGCCCATCGTCGCCGCGATCGCTTCCAGCCCCGCGGGGCCTCCGTCGTAGACATCTGCGAGCACACGGAGATACTTTCGATCGATCTCGTCGAGACCGAGATCGTCGACACCTTCGAGTTTGAGCGCCGCCGTGACGGCCGGCGCGTCGATTGCTCCTGTGCCACGGACCTCTGCAAAATCCCGCACCCTGCGGAGAAGTCGAAGCGAGACTCGCGGTGTTCCGCGACTTCGTTCGGCGATCGCATCAAATCCACTCACCGCGACCTCGGAGATCCCCATGCGAACCACGGCTCGCTTGAGAATCTCGACCAGGTCCGCATGAGGGTAGTACTCAAGATGATGCGTGATCCCGAAACGAGCCCGCAACGGCTGGGTCAACATCCCCGCCCGGGTGGTCGCGCCGATCAACGTGAACGGTTTCAACGTGAGCGTGATGACCTTGGCGTGCATCCCGCTGTCGACCGTGAAGTCGACCTTGAAGTCCTCCATCGCGGGATAGATGTACTCCTCGACCGCGGGTGGCAGTCGGTGAATCTCGTCGATGAAGAGGACATCGCCCTCCCCGAGTTTTGTCAGCGTTCCGACCAGATCCGCGGCCTTGTTCAACGCCGGCCCGCTGGTCACCCAGGCCGTTGATCCCATTTCGTTCGCGATCACGTGCGCCAAGGTGGTCTTCCCGAGTCCGGGCGGGCCGTGCAGCAGCACGTGCTCCATCGACTCGCCGCGTGCCTTGACCGCCTCCATGGCAATCGACAGACGCTCGACCAGCGCCGCCTGCCCCACGTAGTCCTCAAGGGTCTTCGGGCGAACCGCCGATCCCGACGGAGCGGAAGCCTCGGGTCTGGAGTGCTTCTCCCCATCTTGCGACTCCCCGGAAACGATTCGCTCTCGTGCCATGACCGCATCATCGGGGCAATGAGTGATCGACGCCAGTCCCCGCCACATCGATCCGGCGATCTCCACGGCGATCTGGGCCCGGATCGCTAAAACGTCGTCGAGACCGGCTCGCGTGCCGTTGATTCAACCTCAAAGAAGCCCTCGGTCTTAAATCCGAACAGATTGGCCACGATGTTCGACGGGACCGTCGTGCAGAGCTGGTTCATCTCTCGGACGTTCCCGTTGTAGAAACGCCGTCCCGCCGCGATGCGATCCTCGGTATTGGCGAGTTCTTCCTGCAAAGCCCTGAAGTTCGCATCAGCCTTGAGATCCGGATACGCCTCTGCCACCGCCATCAAACGCCCCAGTTCCGAAACCAACGCCTGCTCGTCCCCGCTCTGTCGATCGGGACGCCCCTGATTGGCTTGCGCGTGATTCCGGAGTTCCACCACGCGTTCGAGGGTCTCCCGCTCGTGCGCCGCGTACCCCTTCACCGTCGAGACCAGATTGGGAATGAGGTTGTATCGCCGCTTGAGTTCGACGTCGACGTCCGACCAGCTCTCCTTGAGATGCTGGCGAACCGAGACCAGACGGTTGAAGGTGACCGCCAGCCAGATCAGGAAGAGGAGCAGGACAAAGGCGATGGCGATGATGCTCGGAATCATGGATGGTCTCTCATCGAAGCGGATTGATCGGCCATCGACTTCACCAGATGTCTCGGCCAGTGATTGAGAAAATCACCGGCCCAGTCGAGTTGTCGGCCGAATGCCTCAGTATCCCAAAGGCTTTTGCCGTCCGAGATGCAAATGTATTCGCCGTCGATCTCGAACGCCGGCGGCGAGGTGGACATGATGAACTCCATCATCCGTGGATCGATCAGATCGTAGGCGAACCGTTTGTCTTCGCTGGAGACGTGGTAGGCCTTGCTGAATTCGACACTCTCGAAATCGATGTCGTCGAAACCGAGGACGCCTTTGAGTCGGTCGAAGAGGCCCTCTCGCCGAACAATGGTCTCGGGTCCAACCCCGAACGGATTCCACACCACCAGATAGCTGAGATTGATCGTCACCGTCCGGCGATTCTTGCCCGATCCTCGCTCCTCACGAAATCGAAAGTCGCCGGTGCGCACCCGCACCGACCGATCCGAGATGAGGATCGTCCCCTCCATGGTGTTGAAGGCGGCGCGAGAGTGCCCCTTTCGGAACATCGCGAATCGCGCGAAACGATCGTCATGATCCGAGTCATGGCCCTCGACGAAGGTGAGGCTTCGATCGGCGGCAAAGGCCCGGAGCGCCTCGCGTCGTTTGCGGGCCTGCCGATGGACGAACACCATCCCGGCGACGATCAGACCCACCACGAGAATGATCAGGATCCCTTCCATGAGTGGCCTCTTCGACTTGGCGATCGACCGATACGGCCTGCCGCCTCCCGCCGCGGTTTCCGATCACGCAATTCCCGCGGGGAGCAGCGAGACCCGTTTCGCCTGAATCGATCACGCCCGATCAGAAATCGACCTTCGGCGCCTGCTTGACCGCGGCCGCTTCGCTCGCGTCGAGCTCGAAGAAGTCCTTCTCGGTGAATCCGAACATTCCGGCGATGAGGTTGGACGGGAAGACCTTCGTCGCCTCGTTGTACTGATTCACCGTGCGGTTGTAGTGCTGACGGGCGAAACCGATCTTGTTCTCGGTGCTCGTCAACTCCTCCTGGAGTTGAAGAAAGTTCGTGTTCGCCTTGAGTTCTGGATAAGCCTCGGCGACAACCATCAGTTTTCCGAGGGCCTGGGTCAGCATGCTCTCGGCGCCCCCTTGGGCTGCGGCTCCACTCGCGCCCGTGGCGGCGGCCCGAGCGGCGGTCACGGCTTCGAAGGTTCCGGATTCGTGAGCGGCGTATCCCTTGACCGAGTTCACGAGATTCGGAATCAGATCGTGTCTTCGCTTGAGTTGGACATCGATGTCGCTCCAAGAGTTATCCACGCCGAGTTTCTTCCGCTGCAGTCCGTTGTAGAGACCGATCACGAAGACCACCACAAGGAAAATCAGACCCAGAATGACCACGAGAGGAATGAGAATCGCCATCGTCATGAGAAGCTCCGAACTGGGGAAAGTCCCGGAAGGTAAATCGAAGAAGACTGCCGAATCAAGAACCCGGTACCGCCCGGTTCGGGCGAGGCCGGGAGCCAATGCCACGACGATAGTCAATACCGCGAGGGTGACACGTCCGATCAATCCACAAATCGGTCATGCAAATCACGGAAACCGGGTTGCACCACGATCCACGGCAGAAAGGAACGCGGAAAAATCGAGATAGTCCGGTCTCACATCGACGGCCCCTGCGGCGTGAAGGACCTTTGCTCGTTCCCCACCGGCGAGGCCGACGAATCCGATACCCATCCGCTCCGTGGCGATCACATCCCAGCGACCGTCGCCGACATAGACAACCCGATCGATCACCTTCTTCGAGACCGCTCGCGCCCGCTCGATCGCCGTCCTGATGATGTCCTCGCGAGGGTACGCGTCATCGGCGTGGGCGGCAGGGACCTCGGCATCGGGAACGCCGGCGGCCTTCAACTTCAGACGAGCGGTGGTTCTCCAGCCGCCAGTGGCGATCGCCACGTCCCAACCGGCACTCTCAAGCCGCGCGAAGACCGTCGTGGCACCCGGCACCGGCTGGAAGAGCTTCGAGTCCTGCTCAATCGCAGCTTCAACTCGCCGCACGAAAGCGTCTCGGACCAGATGGACCGTTTCCTCGGTCGGTGGAAGTTCCGTGCGAAGAGAGATCAATTCCAATGCAATCGCCTCGTCGGTGGAGTGTCCGTAGCAGGCCCAATCAGTCTCGATCGACTCCAGTCCGAGGACTTCGCGGGCCGCTTCGACCCAGCAGGAATCATCGACTTCACTGGTGAGCGCCAGCGTTCCGTCAAGATCAAAAATGACCAGTCCACTCATCATCTGCTCCGTTCGATTACTTGGACCTTCGGGCGTCACAGCCCTTCAAAGACCTTGGAACGCCGCGTTCAGGGTTGTTTCAGTTCACCCTCACCAGCGTCTCCTCCGTATCATGACCAACATGACCGACACGAGCACTGCCATACCTCGGAAGAACGCCCGGATGGGATTTGCCCCGGTGCAGAATCGCGTTGTCGTCACGATGCGCTCGGTCTCGAATCGACTCAATCGAATCCTGGCCACCACGTACGGAAAAACGTTGAACTTCCATCTGGACTGCGAGTACCCGAAGGCCGGCGGAACCTGGTTCGGCAAGATGGCCTCGGAAGTGATGCAGATCCCCTACCCCGAGCACAACATCTTCCCCATCGGATGCGCGTGCGTCCTCCACAACCATTGGCCATGGCGGAAAGGGCTCGATCACGCGTGGTACCTCCGTCGAGATGGCCGTGATGTGATGGTGTCCTTCTACTTCCATCGAATGCGCGAGCTTCAGGCGGGAAATCCCACCGTCGTCCGCCGCTTCGGCCAGGTCTACGACCAGCTTTTTGGGGCTGGCTATGACCCGAACGACACACGACGGAATCTCGGACCATTCATCGAACACGAGTTTAAGAATCCGCGTGACTCGCCTCGAAACTGGCGGGATCACCTTATGGAATGGCACGATGGTGGACGCGGACGCCCTGGCGTCGTCTATCTGAGCTACGAACAACTCGTCGCGGACACGGCGGGAACGCTCGCCTCGTCGATCGAACGGCTCACCGGCAATCGCCCGGACGACTGGGTGGTCCAGCAGACCGTCGAAAAATATTCGATGGCTCGGCAGACCGGCGGTCGCAAGGCCGGCGAGGAGGATCGCGGATCCTTCATACGCAAGGGCGTCGCGGGCGATTGGGTGAATCACTTTGGACCCACCGCGGCAAAAAGATTTGACGCCCTCGCCGGAGACGCCCTCGTCGCCGTGGGATATGAAGAGGATCGAGACTGGGTCACTCGATACGATCTTCAAGACTGACCTGCCGGTTCGATCGCGTCGTCTCCAAGGGAGCTCCGCCACGTCTACGACCAATGACATCCCAGCGTGCTCGAAGATCTCCGGCCACGTGACCTTCCTGTCGTTGTGCCTGCTTTTCGTGACATCCGGGATCGCTCGCACCGTGGATGCTCAGATCTCCGCAGCAGAGCGCACCCAACTCGAATTCGCGCTTCGATCGCTCTATGAGCCCTCGGCGATGGACGAAACTCGCATCCGGGGGCTGGCGGAGCAACTCGGTATTGAGGACGACGAAGCGATATCAAGCACCATCGAGGCCTACCAGCAATCTTGGGGGCCGCTCCTCGAAGGCCCGATCAAGACGATCCGCGATCGCTGGGCGGCCTGCTTCTCCATTGACCCTCAGATCGGCCGGATCAAGACGAGTTACACCCCAGAACTCACGGCCCTTCTCAATGCGCGAGGAGAAGCGTTTCGCGCCGCAGATGCTGCGGACGCGGCGCTCTTTGATCGTCTTCGGCTTGCGAAACGTGGTGATACGATCAGCATTGACCCCTCCACGGCGACGGTTCGCCAACGGCGCAAGAGACGTCGCGAACTGCTCGGTTTTCCGGATCGACTTCCCGGCACGTCGATCGAGGCGGCCGATTTGCTCACCTCCGTGGCCGCAGATCCCGAACTGTTCGACGCCGTGCTTCCAGCGCTCGACGAGTGGGAGATCGCAGTCGATACCGCTTTGGTCGCCCGCTGGTCAAGACTCGAGGCGATCGAGCGCATGCGGGCGGAACTCGAAGTCGACCTAGGGCCGGGATGGCGGCGGCTCGTGGACGGCGAGGACCGGGCCGCGCTGGAGGCGGAGTTCGAAGCGCTAGATGATGCGATGGTGGCCACTGAGATACCACGACGCAAGATCAACGCGGACATGGTCGCGGGCCTCGCCCAAAGGCTCCCGCCTCTGGTCTTCCTGCACGTCGTCAGGCGCCACCACGAGCTCGCCCACCCCGCCCTCTTCGTGGAAGATCAGCGACTGGACCGATTGATCTTCGACGTGCTCGAGTCCAACGACATCGACGAGCCATCGAAAAAGGACGTCGAATCGCTCCTCGCTGCCACCGCAGAACGTCTCAATCGACTCGGCGTTGACGCCGCGCGACAGGCCGACCTGACCCTCCAGTCGCAGTACCGGCACGTCGGCGAGTCTGTCCCGTTCTCCAAACTCGCCGACGGACCGAACATCGACGACGACATCCAGGCCTTGCAGGACGAGATCAGCCTTCTCAACCTCGTCCTCAAGCGACGAAAAGTTTTCGATCAGCTGGCGCGACCGCTCGCAGGGTTGGGCCCGGAGATCGACCTGCGGGTGCGTCATCACCGCGCCGCGACAAGCGCCTTCGACCGCCGAGACGAATGGTCGCGGGACCGATTTCAAGAAACGGTTGACGACCTCCGGTTGATTCGAGAACAAGCCTCGTGGGCCGTACCTGCGACGTTCGACGAGTCGACCGTAGAAGCTCCATGACCAGATCAAACGAGCCGGAAGCACCGTCAGCCGCGGATCGCGCCCGAGTCGCATTCCGCCGTCGATTCGGAGCGGAACCCACACAAGTCGCTTCCGCGCCGGGCCGGGTGAACCTGATCGGGGAACACGTCGACTACACCCAAGGCATCGTGCTCCCATTCGCGATCGATCCGCGAGCGGCGATCGCGATCGGACCTGGCATCGACCATCGATCGGTTTTCGTGGCCGAGGATCTTGCCATTTCGGTGGAATATTCCGGAGCGCCGATCTCTGTTGCCGATCCGTCGCCGGATCATCGGTTCGCGAATCATCTGCTCGGCGTGATCCATGCCTCGGGCGGCACGAGCGAACGGCCTCTGAACCTCCTGGTCACCAGCGACATCCCCATTGGGGCCGGGCTCTCGTCGAGCGCTGCGGTCGAAGTCTCGCTCGGTGCCGCACTCGCCGCATTCATGGGCCGCCCGGCCGATCCACATACGCTCGCGAAACACGCACAGACCGCCGAACACGACTTTGTCGGCACGCCATGCGGGATCATGGACATGCTGATCTCCGCCGCGGGAATCGCCGGATCTGCCCTCCGGATCGATTGCCGTGATCTCCGTCTGACACCGGTCGCCATGCCGTCACCGAAAGAGGCCGTAGTGTTGATCGTAGATAGTGGCGTCACCCATCGCCTTTCGGACGGCGGCTACGCGGATCGACGGGACTCGTGCGAGCGAGTCCAGTCGATGCTTGCTGGTTCTCTCCGCGACGCATCACTCGAGTCGCTCTCCGACGTCGAGATCTCCGAACGGGACCGGAAGCGGGCCACTCATGTCATCGAGGAGAATGCCCGGGTGAACGCCGCGGTCGCGGCGCTTGAGGCTGGTGATCTGCCGGTACTCGGCGAGATCCTGCTGGACGGACACCGCTCGCTTCGCGACCTCTTCGAAGTCTCGATTCCCGAACTCGACTGCATCGTGGACACCGCGGCCGAACTCCGCGGCGATGGCTGTTTCGGCGCTCGTATGACGGGCGGAGGATTCGGAGGCAGCGCCATTCTTCTCGTCGCTCCGACCGCTGCGGAGACCGTTCGCAGGACGGTAGAGCAGCGATTTGCCGCAATCTACGGTCGGACCCCGACCTCGATGATGGTTCAGGCCTGCGAGGGCGTCCGCCTCGAGTCATGACGACCGCGCTACGGTGACTCACTCCGTGGCTGGCGGCAACGTGTAGGCGAATCGTGTGTCAGCGTTATAGAGGAGGAACGCCGACACCTTCTTGTGATTCACACTGGCGATGATTCCCGCGGTCGGCGAAACGAATACCAACGATGAATCGTCGACCGACGCCGGACCGATCTCACCCTTGTAGTCAATTCGGTAGAGGACCGCGTCGAACGTGCCTCCCGGAGTCGCGACTTTCCAGACGCCCCGATCGCGAGCGGTGACCTTGAGACTTCCAGTGTGCTTTGGAGATCCCGTCCCATGGATGTCGAAGACCTTGACGGACATTGCCGCCGGCTTTGGATCGGTGCCCGCGAACGCGCGGACTTCCGGGGGGTCATAGCGCACCGAAACCGATTCCGTGAGATCGGCCTGGACCGGTACCACGATGGAATCTCCAGACCGAATCATCCAATTGGATGAATGCCCTGGAACCGTGAACAGCACCGGTGCCGAATCACCCTTGGGCCAATCATTCGGGGTCTTGCCCGCAACTTGCGTGGTCACCCGAATCGGGATGCGTTGATCCCCGTCGTACTGCACAAAATCAACTGCCCCGATTATGAGAATTCGATCGAGAACCGTCTTTCGATCGATTGCCATCGTGCTCGCCGTGACTTTGACGTCACCATCGAAGGCTTTCAAGAGCGAAGACTCCACACTGTCGAGAGCAGGCGGCGCCGCACCGAACATCGTTAGGGATGCCACGCTCGCGAGCAGGATCGAGAAGAATCGTCCGATGTCCGGCCGCAATCGGTGCGGCAGAATCGCGAATCGCAAGTGAATCATGTCATGAACCTCCAAGAGAGTTCGTATCCTGTGAGAGCTTCTGCGGAGATACGCTCCGCCCGAATTCTTCATACCGAATCGTCTCCATGCCGCCACTCAAAGGACTATCGCAATTCGCTCGGCGACGCTGTATCGATACGTCCATGATCATGATGACGAAAATGACCAAGATGCTCAAGATGA
>CALFOM010000115.1 GCA_937919685.1 uncultured Phycisphaera sp. | reverse complement strand
CTCGCCGGGATCATCTCGCCGGGATCATCCCGCCAGGAACTTTCCGCCAGGAACTTTCAACGATCCTTCAGAAATCCATCTGCATCGAACGCAGTGGCTTCCATTCATCCAGTAGACGGTCTCGCCCGACGAGGCATCGACCGCTGCTCCGGATGCCAACGCATGACCAGTCTCACCGGTATTCTCGATTTCCCCAAGGGCTCCGAACCCCGGCTTCGCCAAATGGGCGACGGACTCGTTGAGTCCAATGACGATCCGTTCGTTCCGACCGAACTGCTCGACGAACTTTCGCTCCGGCCTTCGCAGCAACTCGAAGTCGAGGTCGTGGAGAAGAAACCGCGCCGAGGGCGTCGGTCCGGAGGTCGCCCGCCTCGCCCGACGGTTGCCAAGATCCTTCGCATCGAGGGGCTCGACATCGAGACCTACGAGAGCCGCAAGGCATTCGAGGACCTCACGGCGATCGATCCGTCGCCTCGATTGACGCTCGAATACAAAGGCTGTCCTCCCGCCTGCCGCCTGATCGATCTCTTCTGCCCGATCGGCTTTGGAACCCGCGGCCTGATCGTCGCTCCACCGAAGGCGGGAAAGACGATTCTGCTGCAGCAGATCGCGATGGGGATCAAGCACAATCATCCCGACGTCGACGTGGTGGCCCTGCTGATCGACGAACGACCCGAAGAAGTCACTGATTTCAGACGGAACGTCCCTGCGGAGGTGCTCGCCTCCAGCAACGACATGGATGTGGACACCCACTGCAGGCTCGGGATGCTCGCGATCGAGCGGGCTAAGCGAAAACTCGAAGCTGGACGGGACGTGGTGGTGCTTCTCGATTCGATCACCCGGCTCGGCCGAGCGTTCAACAACTCAAGATCGTTCCGTCAGAGCGGCAGGACGATGTCCGGAGGCCTCGACTCCAGGGCCATGGAGATCCCGAAACAACTCTTCGGGGCAGCAAGGAAGGCCGAAGAGGGCGGATCTCTAACGATCATTGCAAGTTGCCTCGTGGACACGGGAAGCCGGGCCGATCAGGTGATCTTTGAAGAATTCAAGGGCACCGGGAACATGGAACTGATTCTCGACCGAGCCATCTCCGAACGCCGCCTCTTCCCCGCCATCAATCTCGCCGCGAGCGGAACCCGGAAGGAACATCTTCTGATGGGTGAACGGGAACTGAAGACCGTCACGGCCCTGCGGCGACGCTTGATGTCCATGCCGCCTCCCGGGCAGATCGAGCAGTTGCTCCGAGCCATCGAGCGATTCCCCGACAACGAGTCGATGGTCTCCGCCTGAGGCTCAGATCCGGACGGGATTCGCCAAGCGGCACGAATCCGGCGATACTTCTGATATGTCCACAGGAAGCGATCTTCGGCGGAACAACGTGCGGGCGGGTTTCTTCACCCTGGCATCGCTCGTCCTTTTCTTCGCGACGCTGGTCGTCCTCAACGGCGACTGGCTGCGGGCGATTCTCGGCAACTACAACCGATACACCGTCAAGTTCGATCTGCTCGACGGCGTCGGCGGTCTGAACATCGGCTCCGAAGTACGGGTCGGCGGTCTGGTGCGAGGGAGCGTGACCGAAATCAATCTGGTCGGACTCTCCGAAGTCCAGTCCGGAACTTCCGGCAGCGAGACGACCTCGCCCAGCAGCGGTACCGCCGCCGGGTCGATCACCCCGTCGGCGATGGTGAAATTCCAAGTTGACGAGGACATCGAACTCTGGAGCAACTCGGTCGCCATCCGCACCGCATCGATTCTCGGCGGCGGAAGTTGGATCAATATCTCGACGGTCGGAGGACCGAACCAGACGACGCCCGCCCCGACCATAATGAATGGAACCCGCGCGTCGCTCCTTGCGGCCGACGGCAGCGCGACTTTTCCCGCGACTCCGGGTGACGGCCTCCTCACCACGATGGTCGGCTCACAGAACTCGGTGACCACCCGACAGATCCTGCAGAACGTCTCCTCGATGACGGGATTCCTCGACCAGCAGATCGAACCCATGTTCACGAACGACATTGAGCCGGCGATGGCCGACGCGCGGGCCATCATGAGCGACGTTCGGAACGATTACGGCGACTGGAGCGGAAAGATCGACAACTCCCTCGACTCCGTCGAGGCTGCCGCCGCCGGCCTCGACGAATCTATGCAATCCGCAAATGCCACCGTCGAGGAAGTTCGTGCGGATGTCCGCTTGATCAGCGAGCTCGTGAAGCGCAATACCGGTCTCATCGACGATGCGATCGCAAATCTCAAAATCATGACCGAAGATGGCGTCGCCATTACGCATCGGTTCAAGGATGAGACACTGTCCAAGGTCGACGATGCACTCGACGCGGGAATGATCGCGATCACGGACATGTCGCAGATCCTCCGAACCATCGATTTCGAGGTCGCCGCTTCGCTCCCCTCGGTCCGTTCCTTCCTTCAGGACGTGCTCGTGGCCTCCGGAGAAATGAAGCTCGCAACCATCGAGATTCGTCGCAGCCCGTGGCGGATCCTCTACAAGCCATCGCCCGGAGAGTTGGGCAACGAGAATCTCTTTGCCGCAGCTCGCGACTTCACGATCGCCGCGAGCGAGGTTCGGGTCGCCGCCCAGAGTTTCCAATCGGTAATGGAACAGTTCCCCAAGAGCCTCGAACAGGATCCGGAACTCCAGGCCGCGGTCGAACGATTCCTTGCCGAGTCGCTCAAGCGTCTCGAGAACGCCCAGTCTCGACTGTTCTCGGTGATCATCGGTGACAGCGAAGACGATTCCTGATCGAAAGGGACGTGGTTCCACACCATGGCTGCGAACGAACGGACACCCAAGGAATTGCAGACCGCCGGAGCGATCCTCGTGGTGGTCGGCGTGCTTGGTGCTTGGGGCCTGACTTGGCTCCCCGTACTTTTCGCTGCCAAAACCACGGAGTATCTCGCCTTGATCCCGCTCTCGATCGGCGCCCGAGGACTCGAGGCCGGCGGTCCGGTGCTCTACGGAGGTGCACCGCGCGGTGAGATCACATCAGTCAGAACTGAGCGAGATCTCACCACCGGCATGCCGACCGAGATTCAAGTTGGTTTTACCTTGAACAGCTCCCTTCCCCTTGCCGCCAACGCGGTGATCTCCAAGAGCCTCGGCATCGCAGGCACCAACGGCGCGATCGCGATCTCCGATCCAGGGACGCACGACAAGGTCTTCAAGAACGATGAAGAACGGATCCTCCGCATCAAGTCCACGGGAGCGGAGTCAGGGAGCGGCGCGCTCACCTTGCTCGGCCGCGAGAACAGTCGATTGCTCACAAATATCAGCGAAGACTTGAGCCGCATGGGCGATGATCTCCCACCGCACTTGCGAGCCTTCGCGTCGTCATTTCGCCGGCTGAAAGCAATCCTCGAGAATCTTCAGATCGAAGTCGATGCCGGACTCGAAGCCCGCCAAACGAGATTCGATGACCTGATCGCCGAGGGCCGTGCCATCGAAGAGCACCTTCTGGAACTTCGGTCAGGAATCGGAGAGACCCAGCCAATCGCGGCGTCTCTTCAGACCAACATCGACATCGCCACGAGAAATTTCGCCAATGATGGAAGGATCATCCGACGGAGAAGTGGCGAAATGCAGGAGACGATGCAGGGCATCTTGGAGGATCGCGGTGGTGAACTCACCCCGAAGATTCGAGGCATGCAGCGTGATCTGGTTTCCGCCCTCGACGAATCCCGTCGCCTCATCGGGGCGACGAGTGAACTTCTCCCCGAGATGGCCGCAAGCATCAGACCTTCGATGGCCCGCATGGCGCTGGCCGGCGGACAACTCGCCTTCGCATTCGATGACCTCCTTCCTTTGGTGATCGAAGCGGTTCTCATCTCACCGGATGCCGCCAGCGAATCGCGGCGACGGACGCTGCAAGCTGTCCAGGATGCCGTGCTTGCTGGAAGCAATCTTCGCGACGCCGCCCGCCGTCTGGAGAATTTCGCGACCATGAACCGGCCCCTGCTTGAGTCGAACCCCGAGCTCGCACCGATCGTCGCAGACCCACTGACGGATGCAGTCTCTGACCTCGAGAAGATGCTGCAACGACTTGCCGAAGTGCTGCGGCGGGAGATTCTGGAACCGCTGGGGAGCCTCCCCGCGACCGAACCGTGATCGTCAGAATCACCGAGATCGACGATGTCCGTCTTGATCCCTTCCGTCGCACGAGAGACCGAGATCTCCGTGCTGATGAGGGGAGATTCGTCGTCGAATCGCCGCGGGTGGTCTCTCGCTTCCTCGACGCGGCCAGAGAAGGGCGATTCTCGATCGATCGTCTTCTCGTCGCTCCGGAACATGCCGCGACCTTCGTCTCGATCGCCGAGCCACTCGACGCCGTGGTCCATGTCGCGGAAGAAGAACTCATGACCGCGGCGAGCGGGTATCACTTCCACGGAGGCGCACTGGCCATCGGACTCCGCCCGAAACATGAGCCCGGACTCGATGAACTCATCGCGTCGATTCCTACCGAAGGCCCGATGGTCCTAATCGGACTCGCCGGACTCACCACCATGGACAACATCGGGGGGATCTTCCGAATCGCCGCCGCCCTCGGGGCGAATGGGATTCTTCTCGATGACGCCTGTACCGATCCGCTCCTGCGCCGCTGCATCAGAATCTCGATGGGTCAGGTCTTTCGAATGCCTTGGGCACGCGTGTCATCGCTGCCCGACGCGATCAGCGAACTCAAACCGCTCGCCTCCGTTGATTCGGTGGCGATCGAGAATCTCGCCGATGCCACCCCGCTCGTCGAAACCGTCTTCCCCGCTCGTTCGTTGCTGGTGATTGGCAACGAGGGTCACGGGATCGATCCTGCCACCCTGGCCGCATGCTCCCTTCGAGTCCGAATCGAAGGGCCGAGGGATCTTCCGAAGGACGAAGGGCCGGGCGGCCCGGACGAGCGATCTCTGAACGCCGCGACCGCAACCGCGATCGCACTGCACGCCGCGATGCACCGGCGATGCACCGGCGATGTTGAATGGGTGGATCCGGGATCAGGCGTCGGATGACACCAGGTCGCCCTCCGCGAGCGAGCGTTCGTCGAGGCGTTCGATCGAGGCCCCCAGCGCGTTGAGCGTCTCTTCCATCCGAACGTAGCCTCGATCAAGGTGATAGACACGATTGACGATGGTCTCGCCGCGAGCCGCGAGCCCCGCCATCACCAGACAGGCGGAGGCTCGAAGATCACTTGCCATCACCGGGGCTCCGATCAGTTCGCCTCCCCCGACGACCATCACGGTCGGTCCCTGACGGATGAGATCCGCGCCCATCCGGGCAAGTTCCGAGACATGCATGAATCGCTCTGGGTAGATCTTCTCGGTGATGATGCTGTTACCTCGGGCAAGGCAGAGAAGCGTCATGAACTGAGCCTGCAGATCCGTGGGGAAGCCGGGATGCGGCTGCGTGGTAATGATGGTGGGGCGGAGTTTTCCTTCGCAGGTGACCCGGACCGAACAGCGGCCGGAATCCTGAGCTAGGTCGAGGCGTTCGACGTGAACTCCGATCTCGTTGAACCGATCGACCGCGGCAAGGAGACTGTCGTATGGAAAATCATCGATGACGACGTCGCCATTTGTGACGGCGGCCGCGGCGGCATACGTCCCGGCTACGATCCGGTCGGGCATCACCTGATGAACCGCCGGCCCCAGTTCGTCGACGCCTTGAATGACCAGCCTTGGACCACCTGCTCCTTCGATCTTCGCGCCCATCGAATTGAGCAATCGAGCGAGATCGGCGATCTCCGGCTCGCAGGCGGCCGACTCGATGATCGTGGTCCCCTTTGCGACCGTTGCGGCGGACATGATGTTCGCGGTCCCCAGCACCGTCGAACCGAAGGGTCCCCCGAGGAAGATGGTGGTCCCTCGAAGACGGTCGGCCGAACAGTGAATGTCGCCGCCGTCGAGTGTGATCTTCGCACCCAGCGCTTCGAGACCGCGGAGATGAAGGTCGACGGGCCTCGAGCCGAAGGCACAACCACCTGGCATCGATACCACGGCCTTCCCACGTCGGGCGAGCAGCGGCCCGAGGACACAAATGCTCGCTCGCATCGTCCGGACGATGTCGTAGCGGGCGTGGACCGCGGTCGGATCGATGGTGCGAAAACGAGTCACCCCATCCGTGGGCCGGGTGACCTCTAGGCCGAGCTCCTCGAGCAGGCGGAGCATATTGGCCGTATCGCTCAGCTCGGGAATCCCCGAGAAATCAACCGGGCCATCACTTAGAAGTGCGGCGGCCATCAACGGGAGCGAAGCATTCTTCGATCCGTCTACCGTCACCCGCCCACTCAATCGACGCCCACCCTCAATACGAAAACAATCCATGATCCAGTGACCCTCCTGAGACTCGAATCCTCACCCGCCCGTCGAGTCCATCGGCTTTCGCGGTCCCTCTGCTGCAAAGGCGACGACGCTTGACCATACGACCGGAACGACCGGAAGCGTCATCCCAGCCCGAATAAACCGCAGACCGACCGTCGAATCCCGAGATCAGGGTTTCGATCCGCAGAAACTGAATCGTACTCTCGTCGCATCGGAGGCCTCGCATTCGCGGAGGCTACCCGGGAGGGAATTAGGAATCATGAAGTTTATTACCACCACCACCACCGTTTTTACCGCAAGTCTGCTCGCCGCCGGCGCCATGGGTTTCCAACCGGCTGCCATGCCGGACGATGAGCCATCGGAGATCACGCTGACCGGCATCGTTCGTGACTTCAAGGAACGATCCGTCGAGAACGGCCATGCCGACTTCGAACGCCGACCCAACTCCGGCTTCGGGCTCTACTGCGGCAACGTGGCTTCGGAACTCGACTCTGATGGGAAGCCTGCGTTCTCCGGAAGTGGCTTCAAGGCTGGTTACCAGTGGCGAAATGCCGCGGGCCAGAACATCTGTTGGCGACTGTTCGATTCAAGCGTCGGCGATACCGCGGGATCCCAGGGTGTCGCGGATACCGGCGGTATCCAAGATGACGAGAGTTTCCGTCTCTGGTATCGCGACGATCCTCGCGTCAACAAATCGAAGCTCCTCGAACTCACTCTGGGCCGTCAGACAGATGGTTCCTACGTCTTCGATTCAGACACTGATTCCCGGAGCGTCGAGCGAGGCGGGTTCTTCCCGATCGACCATGAACTGTTCGGCAACTCGGGTGGATCGGGTCCGGACCACAACTACCACTTCACCTTCGAACTCCAGACGGAATTCACCTACGAGGCCGATGGAGCCCAGGTCTTCACCTTCCGTGGAGATGACGACGTCTGGGTATACATCAACCGTCAACTGGTCATCGATCTCGGCGGCGTGCACGGCGCGCTCGATCAGACTGTCGACCTCAATCGTCTGGGACTCCTGGATGGCGAGGTCTACGAACTGAGCTTCTTCTTCGCGGAACGCCATCGGACGGCTTCGAACTTCAGGATGACCACCAACTTGAAGCTCCGAAACATCGAGCTTCCTACGGTCACCGCGGCATACGACTGATTCCCCGAGAACGGAAAATCCCAAACTCAATCTCCCCGTGAATCGACCGCGGCCAGACGTTAGAGACGTTTGGCCGCGGTCGTCTTTTCACATCCTTGGTGGATCGATGCCGCTCAATAGACCTCGAGCATGCATCGGTGGGTCGGTCGAACTCGACGCTTGATGTCCGCCAATTCCCAGTCTTCGGGCGCCACGCCGGCGAGTTCCTCGTGCACCTTCAAGTAAGGACCGCCAATTCCAAGCTTCGCCATCGCCTGGAAAACTCCCGTCTGCATACCCGCCAGCCCGCAGATATAGACCAAGGCCCGATCCCGTGTCAGCAGGTCGCCGTGAAGACGAATCTCGCGATCGAGATAGTGATGGATGTACCCCTGCGGGCGACCGTCGGGAAGAAATTCCCGACTGATCACGGTGTGGTAATGGAAGTTCGGATGGCGGTCAGCGGTCTCCCGGAAGAACCCGTCGTAGAGAAGGTCGCTGGTGTAAGGGGCTCCCATCACCAGATGGATATCACTCTTGCACGGGCCATCGGGGCCCTCCAGCAGGTCCTTGACCATTCCCCGGAACGGCGCAATGCCGGTTCCTGTCGCGAGGAAAAGGAAATCATGGCGCTCGGGCGCCTTGGGCAGGACGAACCGCTTGCCCGCCGGACCCGTGATTCGAATCTCGTCACCAGGCGCCAGATCGCACACATAGTTGGAGCAGACACCAAGGTGGAGCCCCCGCGTCGCCTCCTCGGAGGAGGCCTGCGGCGAATGCTCGTCGATCAATCGCTTGCAAGTGGTCGAGAGGATCCGACCTTCGCCGTCTTCTCCGACCGTCGGCGATGCGATCGAATAAAGCCGGACTTTGTGCGGCTTACCATGCTCGGTAAGGCCCGGGGGAACGATCCCGAAACTCTGACCAGCGTGGAAGGCCCCCTGCAGCGGTGTCCCGCTGACGTCCACGCAGACGTGCCGGACGAAACTGGCCGACTTTCCTCGGAGGCAGATCTCGTTGGAGGTCACGATTCCCGTCACCGGTTGCGTAGGTGGAACGAGGTGCATATCGACTTCGACGAGTTCGGGGTCGAGGCTCGGCTCATCGATCGGCTGGCGACTGGTCATCGAGGCTTCCTCTTCCCCTTGCCGCCAGACAGGGTCTTTCGTCCCGCCGGCTCAGTCATCGATGCAGGATCAAGAAGCGCATTCAAGACTTCGGCGTCAAGAATTTTCAATTCAAGGGCCATCTCTCGGATGGTGAGATTCCGTGCGTGCGCCTCCTTCGCGAGGTTCGCGGCCGCCTCGTACCCGATCACCGGCGCCAGTGAAGTGCCCATCATCAGGCTTCGTTCGACGAATCCCTCCGTGACCTCACAATCGAGCTCGAGGTCCTCGATGCACTTTTCCTGCAGCACCAAGGCCGCACCGGCAAGGAGCTTGATCGAGTCGATCATCGACCATGCCATCATCGGCATCGCCACATTGAGTTGAAGCAGCGAACCGGTACCGCCGAATCCACCCATCGTGATCGCGGCGTCGTGACCGACCACCTGACAGGCGACCTGCATCACGCTTTCACAGATGACCGGGTTTACCTTGCCCGGCATGATCGAGGATCCCGGCTGGGTCGCTGGAAGCACGAGCTCGCCGAGTCCGCAACGCGGCCCTGATCCAAGCCAGCGAATGTCATTGGCGATCTTCGAGAGGCTGACCGCGATGGTCCGGAGCTCTCCGGAGGCCTCGACCACGCAATCCCGGGTGGCTTGTGCTTCGAAATGATTCGCCGCCTCGGCAAAGTCGATCCGGTGCCGCTTCTTCAGCGAAGCCGCAACCCGACGTCCGAATTCATGATGGGTGTTGATACCAGTTCCCACCGCGGTTCCGCCGATCGGAAGGTTCTCCGCGAGCCGTTTCATCGCCCGCTCTGCACGGATGACGCCGTACTCGATCTGTGCCGCGAACCCCGAAAACTCCTGGCCGACCCGCATCGGCGTCGCGTCCTGAAGGTGGGTACGACCCGTCTTAACCACCCGATCCCATTTCTTCGACTTTCGACGAAGTCCCTTGGCGAGACGCTGGAGTGACGGAACAAGCGTCGAGCGGATGACCACCGCACCGGCGATCTGCATCGCCGTCGGGAAGGTGTCATTACTGCTCTGCCCCTGATTCACGTGATCGTTAGGGTGAACTGGATCACGGCTCCCGAGTTTCTTGCCGGCGGCGAGGGCGCTCAGATTGGCAAGGACCTCGTTGACGTTCATGTTGGTGCTCGTTCCCGAGCCGGTCTGATAGACGTCGACGGGAAACTGCGTCATCCACCAATCGACATCATGGTCACCGTCGCCGTCGAGTCCTTTTTGAAGTTCATCGCATGCCGATATCACGCTCCGGGAGATCTTCCTTGGAATCACACCCAGATCCCCGTTGACATCGGCGCACGCTCGCTTCAGGTCGGCGAAGGCACTGATCACCTCCAGAGGAACCGAACGACCGGAGACCGGAAAATTCAGCACCGCACGTTGTGTGCTCGCCCCGTACAAGGCATCCACGGGAACAGGCATCTCGCCCATGGTGTCCCGCTCGATCCTGGATCGGTTTGAAGTTCTTTTAGCAGCACCCTTCTTCGCGGAAGGCATGGTCTGACTCCTGATGTATTGAATGGAACGACGACGAGGTGACGACACGAGACGAACGGCAATTCGCGAATGAAGCCGTGGAGATTCGGCTACGACGGGAAGACCGGTGATTCGGCGAATCGAGAATTGTAACGGAGGCAGAACAACACCTGCGGGTACGAAACCTCGAATCAATTGTCTCCGACGATCGGATCACGCTCCGAGCCAACCGCGGCGTCGACGAGGACGGCCCGCGCGGCTTCGACCGTCACCATCTGGGGTTCCTTGAGTCGGTCCTCGAAACGCCGGTCGATCTCCGCAAGGAGCAACCGGGCGACGGCCGGCTCCGCCACGATCCGGGCCTCGAGGAATGTGACCCAGGCCTCCGGATCGGGTCGAACCGCTACCGCATCCTCCCAGGCCTCGGCGAGAAGGAGAGCCTCAAAGAGATCATCGCCCAAAGGCGAGTCTGCAGTGGCGCCAAGCAACTTCAATTCCGTTGCTGCTTCGATCGGCCTTCCGATCTCGATCAATCGACGGGCCAATCGACGGGCGGCGGCAAGCCGTTGTTCTCGCGAGATCTCCGGCGCGATCGCAGCTCGAGCCAGCGCGGTCCGGCGAGCTTCGAACTGCACCGGATCATCGTTGAGTATCGAGTCAAGCCGAACCACCTCGCCGGCCGAAACGCCTTCGAAGATCCGTGCAACCGCCGACTGCCAGGTTGCAAGATCCGATTCCTCGACTTCATCGTCGGGTCGGAGTTGCATGATCGCTTCGAGATTCGCGACCATGAACGGCGGTTCGGCCCAGGCTTGCCACGCGATTCGTCGTACTTCCGGAGTCGTCGCTCGAGCGAGCAATACTTCGCGATGACCACGAGCCCGCAAGCCTTCCGCCGCTCCCCGCCGAACCTGCACATCCTCGACCTCGAGAAGGTCGATGACCTCGGCATCCGATGGATCCTGAGCGGCGAGTACCGCAAGACGGGCGATCTCGCGATTGATGAATGATTCCCGTGGCGGGATCGCGCCGCGAACCGCCACGAGTTGATCGTCGGTCATCAGTCCGGCCATCGCCACGGCACCCAGTGCCCGAGCGCTGAAGCGCGCGACCTCGGCGTTCTCGTGCCCGAGCATCACGATCGCGAAGGCAACGACTTGCGGCTGCGGTCGGTTCCCGAGGAGTTCGAGACCGGCGGCCAGCACCAGTGGATCATTCTCGTCGGCGAGCGACTCGACGAGCTTCGCACCGAATGCCTCGCCACCAGCAGTATCAAGAACCCTGCTCGCAGCGATTCGAATCGTCGGATCGACATCGTCGAGACGGAGGGACAATCCCCCGCGAATCAAATCGGGCAGGATCCGCCCGTTGCGGAGCATTCGCTCAACCTGAGCGATCGCAACCGCCCGAAGGACGACCTCCTGGTCTACAAGCAATGCGAGGATCCGAACATCCCGATCCACTTCGTCGAGCATGGTGAGTGTCCGAGCATGGAGGTCCGCAAGTCTTCGGGCCAGCGTCTCGGCCCGGTTTTCCGCGTTGTTCGCTCGTTGATTCTCGCGCTCGATCCGCTCGGCCAACTGGCCGAGGGCCTGCGAAGCGCTCCCATCAATGTTCATTCTGGACCACCATGACTTCCAGCCTTCGGCTGAACGGGACGAACTGGTATCCGACCAGCGACGAAGTGCGGCGTCGATCGCGATGGCATCTTCCGTTTGTGCCACGCTTTCTTGCATCAATTCAACGAGCGAACGGGCCGCAGACGGATCGGTGATTCGACCGAGGAGCTCGAACACCGCCTTGCGTCTCCGGGGTTCGGACTCTTCGGCGAGCCGAGCGACAAGGTCATCGATCGCGATCTCGCCGCTTCGCCCGATGATGAACGCGGCGTCATCGAGCGGTACCAGGCCGTCGATGGCCGCCGAGTACACCCGGATCACGACTCGCTGGTTGGTAAGACCCCTCGCTCGAACACCATCGATCACCACCTGACGCGTGAGTTCCGATCCGGTCTCCAGCGCCTCGCCGATCGCCTCGGCTGCCTCCGGCGAGCCCAGCCTCGAGAGTCGATTCGCCGCACCCACTCGAAGCTCCCGAGGAACAGCCGGGTTCTCGAGAATTGAGACCAGATACGCCACGTCTTCGTCGAATCTCGAGTTCACCGAGACACGGCCCACTTCAGGTGACTTGGTAATCGAGTTCGATGAAATTGATGAGGTTGATGAGGTTGATGAGGTTGATGGGGTTGCAGCGCAGGTGAGGTTGCCGCTGAGCACCACACCGATCACCGTGGCCAGCGAGATGCGCCGAGGTGATGCCGCGAGAGACGGGATCAATCCGCGTAGAGGATCCACAATTGGGTGTCCAGAAGGCATTCCGTCGATACATCCACCATCGAAACTCAAACATTCAGGCTGGAGGCGCCTCCCCACCGGAGGCTCCTTGAATCCGCGTCCTCCACCCCTGCGGAGAATCCGGCCCCGGTTCTCGGACCTCTGATCTGAACCGATCAAGAGTCATTGCCCGATCCGTCGTATTCTATCCCTCTCATCGACCGTTCTCCCACTCTGGCTCCGGCTCCTTTTCGAGATCATCCAATGGGCGACTGGCACCAAGCCGAAGAACACGCCGAACGTGCGGAACTGCTGCTGGCACGTGGCCGAGGGGCCGAAGCCGAGGCAGAGATCCGCCGCGCGATCGAGATCGATCCGGTGCGGGGTGAATGGCACGCCGCACTTGCCATGGTCCTCGAATCCGTGGACCGGCTCGAAGAGGCACTTGCCTCAATGCGTCAGGCGGCCGTGCTTCTTCCCGACGATGTTCTACCGATCACATCCGCGGCCGAACTCTCGCTACGGCTCGATCGGCCTGCAGAAGCCCTTGAGCATGCTGAGCGGGCGATCGAGTTCCCGGAGGCCGAGGAACAGGTCCACGCCGTCAGAATCGCGGCGCTCCATCAACTCGAACGGATCGAGGATGCGGAGGTCGCGTACTTCGAGGCGCAGCAGAAGTTCGAAGAGATGCCCTCCTGCCTCGTTGCGATGGGCGATCTGAAGGCGGAACAGAACGCATTCGATCGCGCGAGTTGGTGCTATCGCGAAGCCATGCGACAAGCACCGAGCATGCCGCGGCTTCGGTCTCGCATCGCCTCGATCCTCGGGGCGACTGGAAAGCCGGAGCGAGCCCTCCAACTTCACATGGCCGAACTCCGAGAAGATCCCGCATCGATCGAGTCACTGCTCGCCTGCGGTCGGCTTCTGGTTGGGATGCGTCGACACCCGGAGGCAGTTGATCGTTTTCGACGCGTCCTGGAGATCGAGCCCGCTCACCTTGCCGCACACTGGGAACTCGGATTGACGGCCCTTTCACTGGGCCGGTTCGACGAGGCCCGCGTCGAGTTCGAGATCAGCCGCCGACTCGATCCGGACATGCCCTTCATTCGCCGTCGCCTCGCCGAAGCGCTCCTCGGGTGCGGGGAGCCCCAACGAGCCCGGGCTCAATTAGAGGAAGCGGTCGATCGACTCCAGCCGACAGAACCTTTCGAAGAGATCTTCCACCTCGCTGACCTGCTGCTCGAAGTTGAGTCGACGCCGAAGGCGCTACCCCTCTTCGAGCGACTGGCCATCGAACACCCCGAGGATCTTCAAGTGCTTCGCCGCTTGGCGGTCTGCCGATACCGGCTCGGCGATACCGCTGGCGGAATCGCGATCTCTCGTCGGGTGCTCCGACACGAACCCACCTGCATTCGAAGCATGCATAACCTCTCCGTCGCCGCCATGGAAGAAGGCCGCTTCATGTCCGCCTTCATCTGGGCGAAACGTGGACTGGCCGAGCAACCGCTCGATCCGGGCCTTCGCCGCCTGAGATCGCGACTCTGGACCCGACTTGCATTGACTTGGTCACTTGGGCTCCCGCGGCTCGCCGGAGCAGTATTCGCCCGAGGACTCAAGCGAATTCGCAGCCGGCGGCAACACCCGACCGTTTGAAGGTCGCGCGTCGTTTGAATGCACTCGTCGCGCACACCTGTTCAGAATGAGAGACATGTTCTTTCGATCGCCAGTCAACATCACTCGATGGGCCAGGTGGCGAAAACCACCGGACCACGTTCAGAGTGTGGCGCTGGTGAACGGAAGCAGGGCCATATAACGGGCTCGCTTGATGGCCTGAGCCACCCGTCGCTGCTCTCGCGCGGAGGCATCGAGGCGCTTGCGAGTGTAGATCTTCCCGTTGGGAGTCATCATTCGACGAAGGTCTTCGACCGACTTGTAGTCGACGTACTCTTTTCCGTCGGTACCGGTCTTGAGGGGGATCGTGGGGGCTGCTTGAAACTGGCTCATATGGTGATCGATTCCGGTGAAAGGCCGGGGTTGCCCCGGTTCATTGCTTTGATTGCTTTGATTGCCTTGATTGCCTTGGATGTCTGCGGCCCGCCTACGGAGGGTCCGCTGAAGACAGCCGCGACGGGTCCGGCCCCGAGGCGGCGACGAACGGTGTAGCCTAGCGAAAACCCCCGACTTGGACAAGTTTTCTTGCAATCCACCGGAAATAGGGGCAGTATGAAACACCGAACCTCGGTTCGGACCCCACTCCAAGATCAGTAGCCGTTCCCGATCGCCGGTCTCGAAGCACCTCTGCTCGATTCCAGCCCCTGACTTGGGAGTCCCCCGCATCACCCCAGCCGCTCACGATCTTCCACTCATCGGCGTAACCTCCGACCTCGTGAAGGACCAGGCCCGCCTTCGATGCGGATACGCGCGATCGATCGCCGAATGCGGTGGTGTCGCGGTCCCCCTCTTTCCGCTTCCGGGTTCGGCCGCCTCCATTCTGCCCCGCCTCGACGGCGTGATCTTCAGCGGCGGGGATGATCCAGACACGACCGCCTTCGGCGAACCGGTCCACCCCAGTGCCAATCTCGTCGATTCGGTGCGGCAAGCGTTCGAACTCGAGCTCCTCGACACACTCGAACGCTTGCATCCGGAGATGCCGGTGCTGGGAATCTGTCTGGGAATGCAGATGCTCGGTCTTCATGCCGGCGGCCGATTGAATCAACACCTCCCGGATAATCTCGAGACGGCGGCCCAGCATCGGGACGGCTCGATTCACGAGGTCACCGGGACTCGATTCACCGGACACGTGCACAGCCATCACATTCAAGCCCTCGACGATCCAGGGCGGTTGACGGTGGTCGGAGAAGCGCCGGACGGCGTGATTGAAGCCATCGAATCGATTCACCGGCCTTTTTTCCTTGGAGTCCAATGGCACCCCGAACGATCCGAGGATCCACGCACCGGACTGGCGGTCTTCCGTTCACTCCTAAACGCCTGCCGTGATCGGGTTTCTTTATGAGGACCGGAAGAGGCGTGATCGACTGGAACCGGCTCCCTCGGCGAAGCCGGGATGGGGCCACGGGTTTCAACCGCGATGAGCCATCCGAATCACGGGTTCATTCCGATATTCACGGAATTTTCCGTCCTTCAAGCGTCGTTTCCAACTTCGATCAGCATCTGCAGAAGTGGGTGCTAGACTTGAAGCAGGGAGACTCCGTGGTACCTGATGCTTCCAACAAACCGATCGATGACGACGCTTCGCTCGTGCGATGCGTGATGTTGATCTCACCCGGCGAGCACCCACCCCAACAGTTGCTGAATCTCCTCAAGCAGCCGGCGTCCACCGTAGATCGAGCCGAGCACCCCCTCCTCGCAGTGGCCCGGCTCTCGACCCTAGAGCGAGGTCGGAAAATGCGTGCGGAATGGTCGCCCGAGGCGGACGAGCGAACCGTTCTCGTCGTCGTCAATCGAGATCTCTGGCGTGATCTGTCACCACTCTTCCAGACCATCCGCCAGATCATGCCGAGCGTCAGCATCTGGGTCTGCACCGAACGGGTGGCGATCGAGGTCTACGCGGGCCAGACCGACGCATCACTCGAGACTGCATTGACCGACGGTGCCTCCGCGATACCGCATGCTCCCGATGACGCGGCCGGCAGGGCCGAGCCCCGCGAATCGGCGAAGTCCACGACGCTCTCCGACGATGAGATGCGGGATCTCCTGGACCTCTTCGAAGAAGGCTTCGATGGCGAAGGTCCCGACAACCCGCCGACCCTCGGTCTCTCCGGAGGGCCCCGGACGTCATGACCGACACCGCCCCCATTCAGTCGGATGTCTATCGCGGGAAGGCGGAGCGAATTCTCGTGGTCCACGGGGGGATCGAACGATCCAACACGCTCGATCTGATCCGCCAGATCGCACCCGACCGCACCGAGATCGTTGACGACGTCTACGAAGCTGTCGCAATGGTCGGTCTATGCCGGGCCGATGCCGGCATCCACACCGTGCTTGTTCCGATCACCATCCCGGAGTACGCCGCAAATCGAATCGTCGAGGCGTTTCGAATCGTGGATGGCCGGGTTCGGTTGGTATTGCTCGTCCCCTCGGGACGTCATGACGCCATCGAAACGGCGATCGCCTCCGGGTTCGACGATGCCATCGAGATACCGACCACGCCGGCAAGGCTGCTCAAGGCGCTCGGAGCGCAAGTCCCTTCCATCGAGCCGTCTCCGTTGGGGAATGTTCTCCCTCGAACCGCCGATTCAGATCCCCCTCGAACCTTGGATGAATCGATCCGGAGCGCCGGCCCTTCCCGATCCCCATACACCCCGCCGGCAATCCTCGAACCGGAGCCTGATCCGCCATCGTCGCCGTCGGAAATCCCGGAGGTGATCGAGAACCTCGGCGACGTCGACCTCGTCGAGAGCGTCATGGCCGATGACGGCACGCTTCGATCACTGTGCCTTGACATGATCCGGTCGCACCTCGGGACTCACGACGTTCATCTTCTCGAGCCCGAGGATGATTCCGATGACGATCCGAGATCGAGTGCTCCGATCGTGCATGGAGGATGCACGATTGGTCTCCTTGTCTCCTCGACGATCGGAGACGAGGATCTGGACCGATGGGCGGAGTGGCTCGGACACTGGCTCGCACTCGATCGCCAGGTCAGGAATCTCGAAGAACTCTGCGAGACCGACGAACTCACTAGCGCCGGCAATCGGCGAGCCTTCGAACGCATCCTCCTCGAAACCCTCGATTCGGCCCGACGCGAACGACGAATCGTGACATTGATGGTCTTCGACATCGATAATTTCAAGACCTACAACGATCTCTTTGGCCACGAGGCCGGCGATGAGGTCCTCTGCGAGACGGTCGAACTCCTTCGAGCCACGATTCGCCGCGGCGACCATGTCTTCCGAATCGGCGGCGACGAATTCGTGGTGATCTTCAGCGACGCCGAAGGACCGCGAGGCGAGCACTCGACACCTCCGGAATCCGTGGAACAGATCGCCCATCGATTCCAATCCCAGGTCTGCGATCTCCGATTCCCCAAACTCGGCGTGGAAGCTCCGGGGACGCTGAGCATCTCCGCCGGACTCGCGACGTTTCCCTGGGACGGACACGACGGGCCATCGCTTCTGCGACATGCGGATCAACTCGCTCTGGAATCCAAGCGATCCGGCAAGAATACGATCACCTTCGGCCCCGGCGCGAGGTCACGATGTCGTCCCGACGAACGCTCGAATCCCAACGACGAGGTCTGAACCATTGTCAGACAAACGCCCCGTTCTGATCATCTCTGATCTTCATCTCGGCCGAACCCGGATGGTGGAAACCGCGGAAGAAGTGGCCCCTCTCGTGGATGCCGCCTCGGTCTTGATCATCAACGGCGATACCGCCGAACTGCATATCGATCGATGGGCCGATACCGCGGCGCGTGAACTGGAATCCCTGCGGGAACGTTGTCGCCGGTCAGGAACCAGACTGGTCCTTTTGTCCGGGAATCATGACCCGCAACTCTCGCCGGATCGGCACCTGATGCTGGCCGACGACTCCGTCTTCGTCACGCATGGCGATGCGATCGATCCGGCACTCGCCCCCTGGTCTGACTCCGCCTCGATCATCCGTGGTCGACGTCGCGAAGTAGAAGCCAGCCAGCAAGCGGAGGAACGGGACTCCCTTCCCGGGATCTTCCATGCGTGCCGCGAAGCGGCCGCGGCGGAATGGCTGGCCCATGGCGATCTCGGAGAGCCCACGTCCATCCTAGAAATCATGCGAAAGCCGCGCAAGCTCGTGGCCATCACTCGGTTCTGGATCAGCAATCCGAAGAAGATGAACGCTTTCGCGGAGAAGCATGCCCCTCGCAGTCGCGCCGTGATCGTGGGGCATTCTCACCGCGCCGGCATCCGGCGGATCGGATCCAGAGACATCATCAACACCGGAGCCTTCGGGATTCCCGGCCCCGCGCTTGGCGTGGTGCTCGACGAAAACGGCCTCCACGTTCACCGACTCGTAAAACGCGGTTCGTGGAGGCTCACCACGACCGTTGTACATCATGATCCGGTGTGCAGTCTCCGAGCTGGCGGACTCGAGGCGTCATTACCTGCGATCGCACACTGATCAGGCATCCGCCGCGCGACCCGTAATCCGCTTCGCGATCGAAGCCGCCTCCAGGACGGCGTCTCGATCCACCCCCGTGGTCCACCCTGCGGCTTCGAGGAATTCCAGCAATGCCTCGGTCGCGAGATTGCCGCTGGCGCCCGGTGCAAACGGGCACCCGCCGAGACCGGCACAACTCGAGTCGAAGGCCCGAATGCCGCACGCGAGCGCCCTTTCCACACACAACAGCGCCTTCCCTCGAGTGTCGTGAAGGTGCAGATCGATCGCCGACACCTGCACATCGATCTCGATCTCCTCGAGCAGTCCTTCGATCTGGTTCGGATCCGCCACCCCGAGCGTCTCGCCGAGTGCAATCTCGATGTCTCCATCGGTCAGTGACAGGAGTCTTCGAACGGTCTCGCCGACCTGTTCGGGCGAGATCTCGCCCTCGTAGGGACACTCGACCACGCATGACACGTAGCCCCGAAGTGGAAGACCTGCGGCTCGAGCGGATTCCACCACCGGCCGAAAGCGCTCGATCGACTCCTCGATCGAGGCGTTGAGGTTCCGTTGGCAGAAGGACTCGCTGGCCGCGGTGAAGATCGAGATCTTGCCGGCATTCGCCGCCAGCGCTCGCTCGACCCCCTTCTGGTTGGGACAGAGCACCGAGTAAATGGTCCCGGGCCGGCGTTCGATGCCTGCCATCACTTCGGCGGCGTCCGCCAGTTGGGGAACCCACCGCGGGCTGACGAAGCTCGTGACTTCGATCTCCGGAAAACCCGCACGCCCGAGCGCGTCGACCAGGGCAATCTTCTCCCTCGACGGGACGATTGCTGACTCGTTCTGAAGGCCGTCCCGTGGTCCAACCTCGGTGATTCTGACGAAACGCGAATCGGTCACCTTTGAGCCTCCGGTACCTCGTGCGAGTCTCGTTTCGTGGTGTCGCCCTCCTTCGATCCGGAGTTCGCTCGGCCGACTGCTCGCTCCTCGCGAACGATGGTCACGATCAACCCGATCACGAAAGCGACCACCAGAAGGGTCAGCAGTGCCGCACCGACCAACAGGGCGATTTCGCCATTCGGCGCGGAAAGCAACGACGTCGTTTCCGGGGACGCCCCCGCCGGACCCAAATTCAAGGAGCGGCTCCTTCCGGATCATCCTTCCCGGACGAATCAGGGAGTTCAAAGTCCAGCGCGGTCACCACCGCGGGGACCATCTCGCCTTCAGCATTCACCAGTACCCGAGTCCCCACCGCGACATGCGATGTTCGAATCGATGCGATCGCGATGATGGCGGCGCCGCGCATCGGCGCGATCGTACTCCCCGTCACCACGCCGACCTGGCTCCCGACCCCTTCGGTCTCGTCGAAAATCTGCGCTCCGGTGATGGGCAGCGCGTCGGTGGTTCCCCGTAGACCGACCACGCGTCGCTTTGACTTTCCTCGACTCTCCATGCGGGCGACCACTTCCTGGCCGGGGTAGCAACCCTTGGTAAAACTCACTCGATCCGCCAGCACACCTGTTTCGTGCGGGAGGGCGTCCGGACCGAAGTCGAGGTGAAACAGAGGTGTTCCGGCTTCCAGACGAGCGATGTTGAAAGCGTTCCAACCGATGGCTCGGACCGGTCGCCGTCCTGCCGGAGCCGAGGCGAGGACGATCTCCCAGACCGCCTCCGCATGGTCACGGTCCACCACCAAACCGACTCCCGGCTCGCCTACCGGCGAACTCGTCGGAGTATCCAGGGCGAAGATCGTAACCGGGTGATCCCCAATCCGAACCTGCAGCGCTTCTCCACCCCGAACTGATTTTCCACAGGCCGATTCGATGACGGCGGGCGACTCCGGACCGAGAAGATCGATCCGATGAAGATCCGCCGAACGATCGAGAATCTTCACATCCTCCGCGAATACGAAGCCGTTCAGATGCGAGACGACGCGAACGACATCGGTTCGGTCCAGTTCCACGAGTACTCGATCGTCGAGTCGAACGAGCACCAGATCCGAGAGCACCCGTCCAGTTCGCTCGAGGAGAAACGCCCGAATCACGCGAGATGCCTGTCCAGCGAACGCGTTGGTCACCAGCCGCTCGAGGAGATCCTCGGCATCCGCCCCGACCAGTTCGATGACCGCCCGATCGATCCGATCGAACATCCCAGACGCTCGACGGATCGCGGCGTACTCGGCCTCGAGTTCACCGAAGTCCAGCACGACCTCACAGGCCGGTTCGCCACCGTCGTCGACGACGCCCCACGGCACGGTCTCCAGTTCCACGGACGTCGGAACGTGCCGATCGACCTGATCCCCCCGAATCTCCGACGCTGACGCTGCGACCTCGCGCCGATGCTCGAGAAGACGTTTCATGACGAGGAGGTGAGCGGCGGCTAGTGGCGACTGATACATGCGAGATCCCGCGAGGAACGGACGTGAGACAAGGCGGATCATAGTCCCCGAATCTCTGGTGACGGGGCACGGCTGCAAAACTCGCACTTTCGGAGACCGTTGATCGGAAGATCCGGATCGAAGCTACCCTATCGCCTCGTTTCCTTCCGAACACCGACCAATGACGCCCGGAGAGTCTCCATCATGAACATTGACCTCTTGAAACGCCTCTGTGAGATCCCCGGCATTCCCGGCCGGGAGGAGCGAGTTCGAGCCGCCATCGAGGAGGAGATCGACGGGCTCTTCGACGAGACGGAAGTCGACCCGCTCGGGTCCTTGATCTGCCGCCGGAACGCGACCCGAAAGACTCGAGGGCGCAAGTCCGCAGGAACGGTCCTGATCGCCGCCCACATGGACGAGATCGGGTTCTACGTTCGGCACGTGGATGAGCACGGCTTCCTCTGGGTGAACGCCGCCGGCGGATTCGACCCTCGGAACCTGTTCTCACGCCGAGTGCTGATCTGCACGGATTCGGGTGACCATATCGGAGTGATGAACCCGGGCGGAAAACCGATCCACATCTCCAGCCCCGCCGAACGCAGCAAAGTCCCCGGTGTCGAGGAGTTCTTCATCGACCTCGGGATGCCCGCCGCAAAGGTCCAGAAACTCGTCAAAATCGGTGACTACGTGGTGATGCACGAGCCTTTCCTTGACCAACCCGAGAGCGTGGTCTCGAAAGCACTCGACAATCGATTCGCCTGCTGGACCGCGATCGAGGCCATCCGAAAACTCGACAAGGCGAAGGGATCGGCCGGGAACCACGCGCTCGACATCGTGGTCGGCTTCACGGTGCAGGAGGAAGTTGGACTTCGAGGCGCGGGGATCGCCGCAAACCGGGTCGGCGCGGACTACGGCATCGGACTCGACGTCACGCTCAGTTGCGATACACCCGGCGTCCCCATCACCGAGCGGGTGACCAAGCAGGGTGATGGTGCCGCGGTGATGGTCCAGGACTCCTCGATGATCGCGGATTACCGACTCGTCGACGAATTCTGCGCCGTGGCAAGAAAGCACCGGATCCCCCACCAACGCTGCATTCTTGGGCGAGGTGGCCAGGACGGCGCCGCCATCCAGCGAGCCGGCAACGGCGCTCGCTGCATCGCCATCACCGCCGGGACTCGGTACATCCATACGGTCACGGAATCGATGAAAAAGAGCGACGCTCAGGCTACGGTCGATCTCCTCGCCGCGTGGCTCCATCAGGCGAAGTGATCACCCTATCTCGGTGATCTGTGTCTCGACTGACCAATCACGACCGCCTCGGCAAAGAATGCCGGGGCGGTCGTTGTTCTTCGACTTCCCGTGACCGTCAGCTCGACGGTTCGAATGGCTGGAGGATCACTCTGGCCAGGATGGCCGCCGCGTCGTCATCGGCGGTCGGAAACGACGCCTTCATCTTCGCACGTGCGTCTGGTGTTCGAAGGAGAATCGCCAGTCTCGACTCGAGCGCCGTGATCGCCGCAAGCCCTTTCGCCGGATCACGTCGGATCACGATCGCTCCAGCCTGCTCGAGCTCTGTGGCGTTTCGAAGTTGGTGGTTGTCTTCGTGCCACGGATATGGAAGCACGATCGACGGGGTCCGACTTGCGGTCAATTCGGCGATGGAACTAGCGCCACCTCGTGTGATGGCGAGATCGGCGGCCCCCCATGCTGCGCCCATTCGATCAAGAAAAGGAAGCACCACGGCATGAATCCCGCTGACGGAGTACTCCTCTTCAAGCAGTGCCGTGGAGTCTTCACTCGCCAGATGGAGAATCTGCCAACCGTCGAACCAATCCGAATGACGGGGCAACAGATGAAGCAGAAATTGATCGATTGACCGGGCACCTTGAGAAGCCCCGGTGATCAGCAAGGTCGGGCGATCAGGATCCAAGCCAAGGCTGAGCCGACAGGTCTCGGCCGACCCTTCCGGAAGCACGCACCGCCTCAACGGCATGCCAGTCGGCGGCAGGGCCCCGGGTAGTTCCGTGGGAACCGCAGTCAGAATGCGCTCGGCTCGCTTCGCAATCCATTGGTTCGCGCGACCGGCCACTCGATCTAGATTGAGAAGATCCACTGGCACCCCTCGATGAACCGCCTCTCGGACCACTGGCGGCGCCACGAATCCGCCAAGCGCGACCACGCGGGTTCGACTCGGATCAGCGAGGATCTCACGGACCAGTCGACGCGTCCTGACCCAGCCGGAGGCAAACCGAAAGGCCGCCTGCGGCTTGGCGGAAGGACTGCAGGCCGGGGTTGGGCAGCATGACCAACCGCCCGGGTCCAGCAAACGGCGGTCGACCGCCCGGTCCGAACAAACGAAGAGGATCTTGAGCGCAGGCTCCAAGTCGAGAAGACGTTCCGCGATCGCGATTCCAGGACCGACGGTTCCACCGGTCCCGCCTCCGGCGAAGATGACGCGGGATGGAGTCGACGACATGGTCACGTCAGTTCCCTCTCGAAGCGCGGTTGATCGATGCTCTGGTCGACATCGAGGCCTGCTTCCCGTGAGATTCGCCAGGCCCGCCGATCGATCGAGATCAGCAGTCCGAGCGACAATGCCGTCAGGATCCAGCCGGTGCCGCCTCGGCTCACGAGCGGGAGCGCGATTCCCTTGGTTGGTGCAAGACCGGTGACCACCGCGAGATTGATGGCGGCTTGGAGTCCAAGGGTCAGGACGATTCCGAACCCTAAAATCCTGCTAAATCGGGGGACGGCTCGGGCCGCGACCTCGGGCACCATCGCTGCGGGGGTCGACCGGCCCGAGACGATCTGAGCGCCGATCACGATCAGGCCTGCAAAGAGACCGATCACCATCGCGGCTCCGAAAGCCCCGAGTTCCTCGCAGATAATGGCGAAGATAAAGTCCGTCTGCGTCTCCGGCAGGTAGCCGTTCTTCTGCAGGGAGTGCCCGAATCCGACACCGGAAATGCCTCCGGTCACGATCGATCCCAGCGACTGGACCAGTTGATATCCGGAATCCTGAGCATCGGCAAAGGGATCAAGAAACGCCATGATCCGCCTGACGCGATAAGGCTCGAGCAGAACAAGACCAACGAATGCGATCAAGCCGAGCGGCAGCAGACCGAGCACATGCCACCAACGAGCACCGGCGACCAAGAGCATCATGACCGTCACGGACATGATCAGGACCGCCGTTCCAAGGTCTTCCGTTGCGATGACTCCACAGATGAGCCCGGAGAGCACGAGCGGAGGAAGAAGCCCCGTGGTGAAACGCCTCATGTTCGGCGCATGGCGAACACAGTGCCAGGCCACGATGAAGGGAAGCCCCCACTTGGCCAATTCGCTTGGCTGGAATTGCAGCGGTCCCAAACGAATCCAACGCTGCGCACCGTTCATGGTCACGCCCAGAGGCGTGAAGGTCAGGAGCAAAGAACACAGGATGGCCGCCAGGATCCAAGGAACCGGTGAAACGAGCCCGCCCATTCGCGAGAGCCGTTCGATTGGAACAAAGGCGCCGATGATCAGGGCAATAATGGCGATGGCGGCGAACTGGGTCTGTTTCCCGAGCAGCGTCTCGGTCACTCGACGACCCGCCAGTCCGGTCGATTCAGAAACATTCAACGTGTAGGAATGGTCGGGCCCGGCGAGCCGGATCGTGTTTTCCGGATCTTTTACCCGGCGTAGCGACGCCGAATTGACCATCACCACCCCGAAGACGAAGAGTGTGACCACCAGTAGAGCGACGATCTGACCTGCCCGCATGGGACCAATATCGGCCGAACTTGACCGATAGGGCGATTCTTAACCGCCACTTCCGGCGGTTACATCCACCCTTTCTTGCGTGAGATGATCATGTAGGCCGCCACGATGACGGCAAGCACGAAGCCGATGGCCACCAACGCCAGAATCTCCCCAGTCGTGAAAGTCATCGGTCCGCTCCTTAAGTCCGAGCCGTCAAAGGCAATTCCGATCCCCGCGCCGCACGATTCCAGAGAGAATAACGGCCCCCCCTCGTCTTGAGCCACGTCCCTGACCGGATCGTGGAAACAGCCTGCTACCCTACACGCTGCGCCAACGCCTTTTCACCTGCCCGAAGGAATAAAGCCTTGAAGACCGTGTACCTCGAGACCTTCGGATGCCAGATGAACGAACTCGACAGCGAGCTCGTCCGAGGTCACCTTGAGTCACTTGGGTACGCCTTCACCGCCGAACCCAAAGACGCAGACGTCCTGCTCTTCAACACCTGCAGCGTGCGGGAGCATGCGGAGAGCAAGGCATACAGCCGCGTCGGGATCGTTGGGAAACGGAAGAGGGCCGGCGAAAAGTTGATTCTGGGTGTTCTGGGGTGCATGGCCGAGCGTGACGGCGTCGACATGCTTCGACGTTATCCGCAGATCGATCTCCTTTGTGGCCCCGGCGAACTCGACAAACTTCCGATGTTGATCGACAACGTGGTTCGAACAACCGCACTCGAGATCTCGACGATGAACGATGTTCAAGATCGAGTGGCGTTGGCCGGCAACACCAGTCGCCGGTCGGCCGCACTCTCTGCTTCCGCCGACGATCTCGAGACTTTGGATCTTGCCCGAGCCTTCGATCCGGATCGGGCGACCAGCGGGGTTCGGAGCGCGTACGTACGAATCACTCGCGGCTGCAACAAGTTCTGCACCTACTGCGTCGTGCCCTATACCCGTGGGGCCGAGGTACACCGCCCACCCGACTCGATCGTCGAGGAATGCCGGCGTCTGGCGGCATCAGGCGTCATCGAAGTGACCCTGCTTGGCCAGACCGTGAATCACTACCGCTACACCCATGGGGTGGCAGTGACGCTGGACGGCCGGGAGCAACCCCAGATCGGCCCCGGTCTGTCGGCATTTCGAAATGAAACGATCGAAGACCCGAATCTGACCACCTTTGCGAAACTGCTCGCGAGAATTCATGACGAGGTGCCTGAACTGGCCCGGATCCGGTTCCTGACGAGTTATCCGAAGGACTTCGGGGACGATGTCCTCCAGGTGATGGCCTCTCGTCCGCGGATCTGCCGATACCTCCACGTTCCAGTCCAGAGCGGATCGAATCGGATTCTCAAACT
The DNA here is from genome assembly GCA_937919685.1 of uncultured Phycisphaera sp. Taxonomy (GTDB): domain Bacteria; phylum Planctomycetota; class Phycisphaerae; order Phycisphaerales; family SM1A02; genus UBA12014. The sequence continues at coordinate 1,075 of CALFOM010000115.1, read as the reverse complement.
GATGAATCGCGGATACACGGTCGAGGAGTACCTTCAATTCACGGATCGGGTCCTCGAAGTGCTCCCGGACGCGTCGATCGCGGGGGACATCATCGTCGGATTCCCCACCGAGACCGACGAAGACTTCGAGTTGACGAAAGACCTCCTTCGCCGCGTCCCGTTCAAGAACAACTTCATCTTCAAATACTCGCCAAGACCCGGGACGACGGCCATCACCCGATTCGAAGACGACGTCCCGCTCGCGGTCAAGAAACTGCGAAACAACGAACTTCTGGTTCTTCAGGCCGAAATTGGCGCCGCGGTGCATGCCGATTGGGTCGGACGGGAGGTCGAGGTTCTCGTGGAGCGGCTCACCAATCGCTCCCCCATCGCCCATGGTGCACCATCGGCCGCTGATCCGCGGGTCTCGCTGGGCACGGCATTGGCGCCGCCAATGAGGGGACCACGTGACGAGGGCTCTGAACTCGCCGTCCAGGTCTCCGGAAGGACCCCGGGCGACCTGATCACGGTTTTTCAGGTCCCCACTCGGGAGCAGGCCCAGCAGTTGCTCGGAACGATCGTCCGGGTCCGGATCGAGGGAAGCGGACCGCTCATTCTCCACGGCAAAATGGTCGATGTCGATGCCGCGCTTCAGAACGAACTCCGCCACTAAACGCCGATAACCACATGTTGCCAGAACAGCCATCCGAGGAGTTTCTTGGTCGATCGAACTGAGAATCGCCCTTGATTATTCCCTCGGGCTGATTCAAACGGCCACATCGTCTTCGTGCGGATGTTCCATCCAACCCTCGATCGTCTCCCGCTGGCGAAAAAACACCGTTGTGTTGGGTTCTTCGCTTGACTCGTCCAAGACCGCGTTCATCTTCGAGTGCGAAGGTGTGGGAATGAAGGCCGCCAACGTGGCGGCTCACTTCCAGCTCAGAATCTCGAATTGAGGAAAAAGAAGATATGAAGACTACTTACGCCCTTGGCCTTGGATTGGCCGCCGCCATCGCCGCTACCGCGAGCGCTGATATCACTGGAGCCGTGGTCAACAATTACATCGTCACCGCCGAAGACTTCGGTGGAACGATGG
>CALFOM010000114.1 GCA_937919685.1 uncultured Phycisphaera sp. | reverse complement strand
GTGTTTGATTTTCGGATACGAGATTATGACGGTTCGAAGTCGCATGTCATGGCATGTCATCGCATGTCATCGCATGTCATCGCATGGCACGTCATCGCATGTCGTCAAGATGGTCTCCTGATGATTCCTCGTGCGCAGTCACGAAAATCTTGTAGTACACATGGAACAGAGGCAAACGGTGGTGGTGGGTCTTGGTGGAATGGGCGCCGCGGTCCTCGAGGCCTTGGCGCGTCGTGGCGTTCGTCCACTGGGTCTGGATCGATTCAGGACCGGTCATCTTTCTGGGAGTTCCCATGGGGGCTCGCGAGTCGCGCGGCAGGCGTATTTTGAACATCCGGATTATGTGCCACTCCTGAAGTGGGCTTTCGAGGGATGGGATCGCCTTGAGGCGGAGACGGGAATCCGGTGTTTGCACCGGATCGGCGTGCTTCTGGCGGGAGGAGTCGACTCCATGCTCCTGAAGGCGTCCTTGGCGAGCGCAAGAGAACATGGGATTCCGATCGAGTCGATCGACTCCTCTGAACTTCGCCGTCGTTTTCCGCAGTTCAGACTTCCCGACGGGATGTTCGGGGTGTTCGAACCGGGGGCGGGTTTCGTCCGCCCGGAAGCGGGCATCGACGCGAATCTTGAGTTCGCAGTGAACCGTGGTGCCGAAATTCGCCGCCCGGTCGAGGTTCTCGGCATCGATGCAGATGACGATGGTGCCGTGATCAGGACGGACCAGGGAGATATTCGAGCCGAGCGGGTCGTGGTGACCGCCGGTGCCTGGACGAGTCGGCTCCTTCGAGAACTCGACTCCAGCGTCCCGCTCATTCCGCAGCGGAAGGAAATGGTCTGGTTTGCCAATCGCGGTCAGGCAGCCTGTTCGTCGGCGGGCATGCCTGCCTGGCTGGTCGACGATCAGGGCGCCTGCGGTGATGGGGTCTACTACGGCGTTCCGACCTGGGCGGGGCAGACCGGGCACCGAGGCATGAAAGTTGGTTTTCACGGACCTGGCGTACCGGTCGATCCGGATTTGAAGCACGTGGTCCCGCAGGAAATCGTCGATCGCTTTTCAAGGGACATGAAGCGATATCTCCCTGAAGTACTCGGTGAACCGATCGCCGCTCAGTCGTGCCTCTACACAATGTCTCCGGACGAGCATTTCGTGATCGATCGGCTCCCCGGGCGAGCTGCCGTCGTGGTTGCAGCTGGATTCAGCGGTCATGGCTACAAGTTCGCCCCGGTCGTCGGCGAGATCGCAGCAGATCTGGCCATGGAGGGCAGATCGTCGCTTCCGGCAGGGTTCTTGGGCTTGTCCAGATTCGAAGCCGAAGGCGAATCGTGATTCCGCTATTCTCAATCCTCGTCTTCCTCTCCCCGGCGACGCGTCGGGCCATCATTCACTTTGGGAATCCGTGCTCATGAGTCTGATCTCGAACTTTCTCGATCGTCGCATTCCCCAGACGCTCTGGTCGTGCATGATTCCGCTGCTCATTCTCGCTGATCCTGCGGGCGCACAGGTGGACAACGATTTTTCGCCTCGGACCTTTCACGGGGCGCCTTTGGTAGCGAGCGTCCAGTCGGGCCCGTCAAAGCAGAGTGGGGCGAGCGTCTTTCGCAACTACCGATACGACTCGAACGGACTCCTCCTTGTTATTGAGCAAGGCTCGGATAGTCTCGGAGTCACACTTGAAGTCACCTTCGAATCGGATGCCGGGGGGCGGCCGGTGAAGGCTTCTGCAGTGTTCATGGGTAATCTCGGTTGGACGGAGAGTTACTCGTACGACGAGAAGGGGCGACTCGATACGTGGACGAAATTGAATCCCCGGACCGGCGTCGAGACCGTCTCCCGACGGCACGTCTATGACGAGGAGGGGCGTCAGGTGAAGACGATCTTCGTTCGGGCAGGACGCGATGCTGAAGAGACGACGAGGTCATTCGATGCGTCGAATCGACTGCTTCAGGAAGAAACGACCTCCGAGGGTGAGTTTGTTCGCCGGACCAGCTACGAATACGACGCTTCCGGGTGTCTCGCAAAACAAGTGGCGGTTCGCAGTAAGGGGCGAGTGGAAGTTCAAGTTTGGAAACGTGGAGAGAATTGTCGAGCGGATCAGCGGACGACCAGGACTTTCGGCGGCAAGGCCAACGTGGTCGACATGACCTACGACGGAAAGGGGAATCTGGTCTCCGAATCAACGCTGCGAGACGGTGCATCGACCCCTGAGGTGATGAGTTGGACGTACGAGTTCGCGAAGGCTGTTCCCGAAACAGTCGAGACAACGCAGTGAGTCTGCCGAGATCATGCTCGGCCGACTGATGCCGGGCCGTGACTTCTGCGAATCGCTAGCATGGCGCGTCCTCAGTGGATGGCAAGGTCCTGCAGGCGATTTGAATACGTCTTGGCGGCATTTCGGAATGAGAGATGGGATCATGAACAAGAAATCGGCCACTCGTCGCCTTTTCGGCGGTCTCCTTCTCTTTTCGTTGTTCGTTGGCGGATGCGCCATGGGATCTGCGGAGTCCCGCCCGGCGAGGATCGAGTCGCTGCATCCGGATGCCAAGAGCGATATCACGGAGCAGGTGGGCGCGCCGGTCACGTTCAAACTTCCCGGTAATGCCGGTACGGGGTACGAATGGGTCATCGCGGGTGATCTGCCATCATTCCTCAGCCAGCAGGGCAAGTCGCGGTTCGTTCCCAATGATCTGAAGAAGGTCGGGGCCGGAGGGGATTCGGAATTCGTCTTGATCGCCTCGGGGCCGGGGAAGGGTGTGGTTCGCTTCCATTATCTGCAGTCATGGAAGAAGGACGCTCGGCCAGCCCGATGGGCGGAGGTCGAAGTGACCGCGAACACGAGCGGCCACTGAGTCAGATCGTAAGATTCCAGACGCAGTGGAGTTGACTGAGATGGCTGAGATGGCCGAGATGGCATGCCGAAGCGGATTCCTCGATTTTTAGGACGATTCAAGGCTCGTCCCGAAAGGAATCAGCCCTCCCTTGATTTGCTTTGAGGTCTTCCCGGCTCGGAAGCAGAACGAAACAACAGAAGGAGGCGGTCATGCCATTATTCGATGTACTTGGAAGCGAGGTCGAGGGACCCGAGGGTCCGGTTCTGGTTGAAGCGACCTTTGCATCGCTCCCGCCTGGCCACGGGGGGCCCTCCATATGCACCCGGGAACGATTTCTCGGCGAGGTGGTCGATCGTCACGGACGCCGCTGGCATGCCATGATCGAGAACAAGAGCGCCCAGTATCTCGGTCCAGTGGACGACTGAGCTTTTTTTCGTCGCCGGAAGCCTGGATCCCCATTTAATCTGAAGCGGATGTAGTTTCGGCTTGGCCCACCCCGGCCGCGCCGAACCAGTACACCAGTCGGCCCCCTTGATCCGCCACGCTCGCGGTCCAGAGCACTGTGGCGAGCGTGAGTCCGAACGCGAGGATTCCGGCGCCCGAGCGGACCATCGGGCGAGGGACGACGGACACCAACACCATCGCAGCGATTGCGGTCAGGAGAAGCGGGACACGCTCGCCATCCTGATGATGATCTTCCAGAAGCGAGATTCCGGTCTCGCCGAGATTCGTACGGGCCATATTCTCGGCGGCCTCGCCCGCTTCGCCGGCCTGCCAGGCGATGACGCCGGTCGCAAAGATCGCCGCGGCGAGAAGAAGGCGATAGGCGAGGGCTCGGCGGCGATGCATGAACGGCAGAACGAGCGTGAAGGGAATGGCAAGAACGCTGAACGCGATCGGAAAATGGACCAGAATGGCGTGCCTGGTCTGTGGGTCGGCAAGCGAAAGTCGGATGTTCTCGAACAAGTCGATCACGAGGCGAGTCTCCATCGTTCGTCGGTCATCAGGTCCATGCCGGCAAAAGGGGCGGTACGCTCCGTGGAGTCGCCGGGCATCAGGATGCCACGATAAGTGATGTATCCAGACCCGTCGCGGAGAATCCGCACATGAACCCGAACCGTGTTGATCGCCGAAGTTCATGCCTCCTGCTCGCTGGGGCCGTTCTCGCTGGGACTGCGATGGCTCAGGATCAGCCCTCGCCCGAACGTCCGTTCGTCTTTGCCCGGGAGATCTGGCAAGGCCCGGTGACCGCAGCGGCCTTGGAAGACGACTCGACCTTTGCGAGGCCACCGGATCGCGTCGAGATGGTCTCGCGTCCCGTTGGTGCAGATGATGCGGGTGATCATTTCGTACAGCGGATTCGTGGATGGATCGAGGCCCCTCGGACCGGTTCGTATCGCTTCTCGATCACGTCGGATGACGATGGGCTGCTCTATTTTTCGCCATCGGAGGATCCCGCCGATCGGACGGTCGTGGCGGCAGTGCGCGGATTCACCGGTCCCGGTGAGTTTGACCGTCAGAAGCAGCAGACCTCGAGGGCATTCACGCTGATCAAGGGTCAGCGGTATTACCTGGAAGCCCGGCATCGCGACCAGGACGGTGCAGACCATGTCTCGATCGCCTGGCGAGTGCCTGGCATGCCGTCGGACGTTTCTATCCCGATCGGGATGGCCCTGGAGCCGGAATTCACCCTGGAGACCTGGGAGAACGTTCCTCGCGGCGATCCGTCGCTTCTCCAGGTCTTCGAGACACCTCCAGATCGAGTGCAACGATTGTTTTCAATGGGCTCCAGCGACGTGGGGGTGAATGTGGCGACGCGGCTTCGGGGGCGATTTCTGCCGCCTGTGGACGGCGAATATCGGTTTCTGGTGACCGCTGACGATCTCGCGGAACTTCGATTGATCGATCCGGTTCAGCCGCAGGGCTGGTCCCGGGTCGCAGGATTGACCGGATTTACCAGCCCAAACGGCTGGGACGAGCGATCGGAGCAGATCTCATCGCCCATCCGGTTGAAGGCAGGGGTTCCGGTTCTGCTCGAGGCTCGACACTGGCAGGGCACGGGGCCCGGTCACATCGGGATCGGGGTCGTCGGGCCCGGTGGTCTGGATCTCCGTCCGATCAAATCGACTCTGAAGCCTGCAGAAACAATGGAATCCAGAACCCGGTGAACCATCGAACCCATTCTTCGTAACACCTGATCGAAGGGCAACCGCCCGGAAACTCATCGGTACTCGTGGAAGCCCCGTATCCTTTCAGCAACGGATGCTGGCAGCGTCTCAAGGTCGTGCAGCACGTCTGCCGTCAATCAATCATTTCCCGCTATGGAGACTCGAACTCATGGTTCACCCCCGAACCCTCGTCCTCGCTGGTGTGACCGGCCTCGCGGCCCTCGTCGCCACGCTTCCGGCCACCGCGATGCAAGGTCCACCGCCCTCGGCCAAGCCAGACACCAGCCCGGATTTTCCGCCATTCGAGAAGATCTCCGAGGGTTTCACCGAGGTAGCGCCGGCGGACGGCGAAAGCGGTCTGTACCGACTCTGGGTCAACAAGAAGACCGAGAAGACACTCGCGGAACTGCCTCGAAACTTTGAGAAGCAGGATCTGTTCCTCGCTTGGACGGTTGCGGCCGGCGTGGAGACCTCTGCGGTCCAGACGGGTGATCAGTACGCCAAGTGGAAGCGATTCGGGAAGCGGCTGGCATTGATTGAACCGAACTTTGCAGTCGTGTCCACCGGTGACAAGCAGAGCCAGGATGCGACGCAGCGAGTGTTCACCGATCGGGTCATTCTTGAGATTCCGATTGTCGCGATGGGACCGGGTGGTGGCCCGGTCATCGATCTGAATAACCTCTTCGTCGATCAGGCGAACCGCTTCTTCGGCGGCGTCGCCAGTGGCGCGAATACTCGACTCGCCACGGTTGAAAAGGCCAAGACCTTCCCGGGAAACGTCGAGCTCTGTTACGAGATGCCGCTCTCCAGTGGCCGATTCGCGAAGTTCTACTATTCGATCGCCACGATCCCCAGTAGCACGGGCTACAAACCCCGCGAGGCGGATGACCGAGTCGGTTTCTTCACGACGAGTATCCAAGATCTCGGGGATCCTGCGGCAGACACGCCGTGGAAGCGATACATCAATCGCTGGCAGCTTGAGAAGGCTGATCCCAAGTTGAAGATGAGCCCGCCCAAGAAGCCGATCGTCTTCTACATCGAGCACACCGTGCCGGTCCGGTACCGCCGGTGGGTTCGGGATGCGATCCTCGAGTGGAACACGGCCTTTGAAGAAGTCGGCATCGTCAACGCGGTTGAGGTCTACCAGCAGGACGCCAATACCGGCGCCCATATGGAAAAGGACCCCGAGGATGCCCGCTACAACTTCATGATCTGGACCAACGCGAACATGGGTTTCGCAATCGGGCCCAGCCGAGTGAACCCCCGTACCGGTCAGATTCTCGATGCCGACATCGTGATGGACGAGGGATTCGTGAGTTCTTGGGTCGACGCCTATGAACGACAGATTCCCAACGCCGCCATGGAGAGTCTCGGTTCCGAGACCATCGAATGGCTGGTCGAAAACCCTCAGTTCGACCCACGCGTGATTCTCGCCGATCCGCAGGATCGCGAAGAGGTCACCACGCAGATCGCGACTCGATTCGCAGAGCTTCGAGGCGAGGGACTTCGGGCGATGCATCCGAGCCTCGACGGCCCCGGTCGACTCATCGCGGGCGCCGGCCCCGGTGGAATTGCCATCGAAAGCAGCATTCACTCCTGCACCGCGTGTCAGAACGCGATGCGAAAGTCGATGGACGTGGCCTTCATGCGAATGAACGCTGAGCTCCTCGGACTGGTCAACCCCGAGGACGACGACGGACAGACGCTTGATGGCGTCCCCGAAGAGTTCATCGGTCCTCTCCTCAAGGAAGTGATCATGCATGAGGTCGGGCATACCCTCGGCCTCCGGCATAACTTCGTCGGTTCTGAACTCGTCTCGTACGAGGAGATGAATAGCGAAGGCTTCGACGGCCCCATCTCTTCTTCCGTGATGGACTATCTACCGGTCAACATTGCATTCGGAGACGGCGTCGTACAGGGACCCTGGACCACGACGGAGCTCGGTCCGTACGACCTCTGGGCCATCTCTTACGGCTACACCCCTGGCAACACGGATGCAGTCCTCGCCCGTTGCGGGGAGCCCGAACTCCGGTATCTCACCGACGAAGACACCATGGGGCCGGACCCCATGGCGCGCCGATTCGATCACGCCAAGAACCCGCTCGACTTCGTCGATGCGCAGCTTGCGATCGTTGAGGAACTTCGGGGCCGGATCATCGAAGAGATGGTCGAAGACGGCGAGAGCTGGGCGAAGGCACGCCAGGCGTACATGATGCTTCTGTCGAAGCATCTCAACGCGGTTGGAACCGCCGGCAACTGGATCGGCGGAAGTACGATCAATCGCGTGAAGAAGGGTGCTGAACTCGACCCGATCTCTGACGTTCCGGCGGATCAGCAGCGTCGGGCCTTGGCGATCGTTCTCGATGCCACGACTCCCGATGCCGCCTACGGTCTGAATTCAGAACTGCTCCGAAAAATGACGGTCGAGAAGTGGTTCGACGGCGGTGGCATGCGGGCGGCCATGACGGATCCGACCTTCGATGTGCATAATCGCATCGGCGGGGTCCAGAAGACCGCACTGACCCTCATCCTCAACCCGACCACTCTGAATCGGATGTACGACAACGAGTACCGGGCGGAGGACGGCGAGGACGTGCTGACCATTCCCGAGACCATGGATGCGGTGAAGGCTGCAGTTTGGACCGAGCTCGACGCCCGTCCGGACGGCAAGCAGACGAACAGTGATCCGTACATCTCAAGTCTTCGTCGGAACCTGCAGCGAGACCAGCTTGAACGCATGGTTTCGCTGGCCGGCGGAAACAATCGTTTCGGAGCATCGGGAACCGCGGTCGCGAGTCTCTCAAGGCAACAGCTTCGTGAGCTCGACGAGCAGATCAGCGAAGTATTGAGTCGGGATGGAAGCCGGCTTGATGCCTATTCGAAGGCTCACCTGAGCGATGCGAAGGCGGTCATCGATCGCGTTCTCAACGCGGACTACGTGTACAACTGATCAGACGTGGTCAGCTTCGGCTGCCGCGAGCATGAATGACTACAGGCAGGGGACCGTCTTCGGACGGTCCCCTGTTTCTTTGGATGGTTGCATCGAATGGCTGCGTGAGACCGAGAGGTCTTCCGGTTGTCCCACGAACGGTGATCGGCGTGATTCGTTCTGTCGAAGACAGGGCTACGGTTTCTCGATCGGGAGATTCGCGTAGAAGACGGCTTCGAACTCGTACCACTTGACGGCGTGCTCGCCGAGTGCCGGGCCGAAGGCAGGGCTTGATCCGACCTTTCCGCTTCCTGCGCCCATCCGGGCCGACTCGTCGCCGGAGGAAAAGGCTCGCGCGTATCGCCACCAATATGCTTTGGCCCCGACCTCTTCGGCCGTGGCGAGCGCCTCCTTGTCGCCGGGGAGCTGCCCGGCCTCGATCTTCTTCGTGAACTTGCTGACGCCCAGCCGAACCGACTTAAACTCGGTGTGCACCCGCATCGGCGTCCCGGTGAAATCCTGCTGGCTGCCGACATAGTTATCCGTGAATGGGTTCGCGCATCCTGCGAGAATCATCACGGAGATGGCGAGGAGGGCGCGAACACTTCTGGTTGTCGTTGATCTCATGTTCGGGAATTCTCTTTCTTGAGGGCGAGCCGGATCAGATGGGTCAATTCGGCTGGCGGAGCACCCAGAACATGGCTCGCCGTTGCTCCGGCGTGATCTCTTCGTCATACATGATGGCATTGAGTCGATGGCGCTTTGTGCCGTACTCGGATTCGAGTGCACGCCACGCTTCGACTTCCGTTTCGGTGATCGTGCCTGACGAGAACTTCTGTTCGAGGGGGAGCAGCTGCGCCCGCATGGCGAGATAGGACGCGGCCTCGATCTTGAATTTGGCGACCTGCGGGTCATCGTCCATGGTCGAAGGAGCGCCGAGCGTTCCGAGGCCACCATCGGATCCTTGTGGTACCGGTGGCGTAATATCCTGATCGCAACCGATGAAAACGGTTGCGACGAGGGCTAGAACACCAAGTCCCAGAGGCGATCGAGGGTTTTTTGTGACCATTCGGCCGGCTCACCAGTCGCCGTAGAGGGCGACGCTTCCTGGGAAGAGTCGCTTGGAGACCCAGTCCCAGTCCGGCCCGGGGTAGTACACATTCGTGAGTTGCCCCGGATCGTTGAAAGCCACTTCGATCGGATCTGGGTCGGTGTAACTCTCGCCGGCCCACTTGTATCGTTCGACGTGACCGTCGGCGAATGCGAAGTTGAAGTACCCGGTGTCGAACGTCATCAACTGATCGATCCAGTCCGGGGTGTAGGGGTTGATCCCCCAGCCGTTGATGTTGTGACCCCGGCGATCGTGCTCCGCGACCATGGAGATGGTCTCGCTCGGCTTGGGAATCCTGCTCCGCGTGCCGATGCTCCAACTCGGCGGGCCGTTCCAGTCGCTCGTTCCTTCGCCGTCGGTGAAGAAGGCGCTCAGCGAGTAGGTTCGTGGACGAAGAATCGGATCCGACTCGTCGACGGGTGATCGATAGAGACGGACGTCACCGACGTAGGGGTACAACCGACCTTCGGTCAGCGCCGCGATTTTTTCGGTGTTTCCAGGCCCCATGTTGGTCCCGACGGAACGGACCCAGTCCCAGGCGTGCCGATTCGTGTCCGGAGCGACGTATCGTCCCGCGTTGTCTGTGGCATATCCGTCCCAGGCCAGCATCATTTGCCGCTGGTTTGACAGGCACGTCAGGCCTCTTGAAGTCTGCATGAGAGCGCCGGTGGCGTAGAGGACGAGACTGATCAGGACGGCGATCATTGCAATGACCACGAGGAGTTCGACAAGGGTGAATCCGCGGAGTCCACTGACGTATTCGGATCTGGATCTGGTCTGCATTGGAACGGCTCCATCCATTGGCGGCGCGGGAAGAACTGGTCGATTTCGGCACAATCCCGGAGATTCGTCTCTCTAACAGGATACCCCGCAAGAGGAGGCTTCGGAAGGATGATCTTCTCAGGAGAAGGCGGAATTCCTGTTCGCAACCCGTTTATCGACAAGGAGATCCGATCGGTCCACAGCCGCAATAGGAGATCACTCGGGGGCGATTTTGCCGGTTCCCGCCGGTGAAGCGACCGATTCCGGGGTCTGATTCGGTCTGAAGTTCCCGATGCCGGAGTTCGGGGGTCTCCAGTCGTCGGTCGGTCGGATGGCGATCCCCGCGGCCGGAATGGAGGCCTCTTGACCCAACGCCCAGAGGAGCCCCTGCACGATCAGGCGTCGGCATGATTCAGACCGGAAGTCGTACGGGTGTCCGAGGGTCGTGAAGAACACCCTTGATGGTCTGCCGGACTTCGGATCATTCTCGTAGATCCAGGCGACCGGATTTGAGGCGGGGAAGCGATCGTGCCTCTCCGCGTGATAGGACTTGAGGGTGGTACCGGTGGCGAGCGAGGTTGGTTCGCCGGAGAGGGAATCTCCGCCACCCTCGACGTGGTAGAGCCACGAGTACGCGTCGAAGGGTGCCACGCCGCGGAGGATTGGATGCGTCGAGCCTTCCACGGGTTCGATGTGAGTGAGCGGCGACTTTCCATCGTCGAAGTGGCCGTGATGCGTGATCCATCGCTGTCCAAAAAGCTGACGCGGCCACTCTCCGTTGAGCGGAGCATGCTCAAGATCGTCATCCGGATACCGGAAGGCATGGGTTGCGGTTCGGAATCCGACGATCGGCCGTCCCGACTTCGCGTAATCGAGGATCGGCGCGAGTTGCTCGTCGGGGAGGGCTCGGAATCTGGTGAACATCACCACCAGGTCCGCCGTCGTCAGGACATCCGTCCCCGGGATGTTGTCCAACGCGTTCGGGTCGATGAGGCCGTTCTCGTCGAGGCTATAGAGGACGGTGGTTCGGACCCCGTGATCCCGAGCGAGGATCGAGGCCAGCAACGGGAGCGATTCCTCGCTTCGGTACTCCTCATCACCAGCGATGAAGACGACGTGCGGCGTATCCGGTTCGTCGGGCGGGTGACCGGTGGTCCGCGGTGCTGCCTGAACCAGCAGGAGCGCGGGGAGGATGACGAGGAAGATGGTAAGCACGCCCGAAACGTATCCGATGGGACCGTTGGTCGTCGAATTGGCCTCTCGAGGGATCGTGTCTCGAGCCGGTAAGGAGTGATGCGGACTCGCCGCGTACGATGGGGATCGGCCGAACGATCTTCAAGAACCGCGATCCATCGATGGAGCACACTCCGATGTCATTCCTTCCCGCGATCAATCGATTCCTCACCGTCGGAGTGTTTATGGCTCCCACCCTCGTCGTCGGTGCACCACCGATCGCGGATTCCGCTCCGGTCGATTCCCGCTCGATTTCGATCGATCAGGTCGAGTCCCGACGGTGGATTGGCTCGGCTTGGCAACCGAGTCGTCTTCAGGACTGGAGGCTGGAGGAAGGCCGCCTGATCAATGACGACAGTCGCCTGCCGATTCGCACCGCGCATGTTCTTTCACTGCGGCTGGAGCCGTCGTCGCCGACGTCGCCGTTGGTCATTCGAGCCAACGTCCGACCGCTGGGCATGCCGGTCGAGGATGGCGCCTTCGCCGGAATCCTGATCGGTGCAGGTCATTCAGAAGTCGATCCGCGGCTTTCCGCATTGGTGCAACAGGTACCCGCGCCGGATGGCGGACTGCTTGCGGTGGTCGATGCCTCCACCACGCCGCGACTGATTGATTTCTCGACCGAGAAGAAGGGCGGCTTCAGCTGGTCGCTCCCCAGCAATATCACATTCGCCGATCTCAAGCCCGTGAAAGGCGAGCAGATCGAGTTTGCCTCTGGCGTCACGACTCAGGGGCGCATGACGCTCATTCTCCAGATCACGCCGAGAGAGGGGCTCTTTGATCTCGATCTGGAGATTCGCGATGGCGATGCGATCTTCGGGATGACAAAGGTTCGAGGGCTCGGTGCGGATCAGATCGATGGCAGCATCGCGTTGGTCTCACATCGAGAACTTCGAAAGGATGGAATCGGATGGGCGTTCGATGGTCTCGATCTCCAGTCACGTGATCTTGATCGATGGATCGACGAGACGGATCATTCCTGGGGGCCGGTGCTCGGAGTCACCTACACACTGGACCGCGATGACGCGGGAATTCATGCGCTAAAGCTCAACGCGTTGTTTCCGCCCGTCTCGACCGACGATCTCGGTGAGGTGGCGTTGGAACTTGAGACTCGTGATCGCGCATGGCGGCGCATTGCGACCGGGTCGCTCGAAGACCTGAGTTTCACGGTTCCGTTTGAAGTCGAGGATGTCGAGGAGTATCTCGGCCGGCGGTATCGGGTGGTCGGATCGATGAACGGCAGTCCTTACGAATGGTCGGGAGAGATCCACGCGGCACCGACCGACCGCGAGCTTCGGATCGCGAGCCTGAATTGTGTGAAGAACGTCACCGCGCATTCCGCTTGGAATCGGGCCGGCGTGTGGTTTCCCCACGAGGATCTCACCGAACGAGTTGCGGCGCATGACGCCGATTTTCTCTTTTTCGCCGGTGACCAGATTTATGAAGGCGACATCAACGGGGTGGACCGTCGGAAAATCATGCTCGACTACCACACCAAGTACCACCGTTGGCTGCGAGCATTCGCGGAGCTGGTGCGTGATCGGCCCTCGGTGATCATTCCGGACGACCACGACGTCTACCACGGCAACATCTGGGGTGCTGGAGGCATCCTCGCCAAGGCGAAGGACGGACTCACGGTGCAGGACGCCGGGGGATACAAACTCTCCGCCGAAGTGGTCAATGCCATTCACCGAACTCAGGTCGGAAACCTTCCCGCCAGGATGATCCCCGGCCCGATCGGTCAGGGCATCGAGCCTTATGCGACCCGGATTCGCTACGGCCCCGCAGATTTCGCGGTGGTCGCAGATCGGATGTGGAAGGACTCTGCGAGCGTCATGGTGCCGGAAGGAAAAGTTCGAAACGGGTGGTTCCGGAATCCTGACTTCGATCCCAAGGATTCCGACGTCGCCGCGGCGGAGTTTCTCGGACCGACCCAGGAGGCATTCCTATCGGCGTGGGCGACCGATCGTGATCCGGCGAGTCCGCGGAAAATCGTGCTCTCCCAGACACCCTGGGTGAACGCGGCCACCCTTCCACCAGGAACAGACGATGGCGTGGTTCCGGGTTTGCGAATCCACGCGAAGGGGGAATACGCGGAGAACGACATGCCGGCCGCGGATACCGATTCGGGCGGCTGGCCGCAGACGGCGAGGACTCGAGCGGTTCGTTCGATCAGCGATGCGGATGCCATTCATCTCGCGGGCGATCAGCACCTCGGCTCGCTCGTGCAGTACGGCGTCGACACTTACCGAGACGGCGGCTTTGTCTTCACGCCGCCAGCAATCGCGAACACCTGGCCACGTCGTTGGATGCCGATCGAACCCGGCGAAAACCACGTCGATGGGATGCCTCGGTACACCGGAGACTTCGTCGACGGATTCGGCAATCTGATGACCGTCTGGGCGGTGACGAATCCCGAGGACCGCGGGCTCGAGCCGCGGCGACTTTTCGATCTCTCCCCCGGCTACGGCATCGTGAAGATCGACCCGCTGAATGGGGATGCGACGCTGGAGGCCTGGCCTCGGTGGGCGGATCCAGAGGACTCGAGCGCTCAATATGAAGGGTGGCCCTTCGAAGTTCCGTCTCGTCGATGACCGGGCGATGTCGGCGACTTGCTGGCCGGGCCCCACGGCGGGCAGAGGTCAGGCCGCATCCAACTCGGGGCGTCGGCTCGTTCGCCACGCATCGATGCCGTAGAGGCCGACGGCGAGCCAGATCAGGACGAACGCCGCGACCTTGGAAGGTGTGATGTCCTCGCCGAAGAACGTGATGGCCAGGAAAAACTGGCAGGTCGGCGCGATGTACTGGAGGATGCCGATCGTCGTGAGTCGCAGACGACGGGCCGCCGCCGCGAAGGCAACGAGTGGGAGAACGGTGACAAAGCCGCCGACGAAGAGCAGAAGATCGGTCTTGAGATCAATCTTGAGAAGACTTGTCTCGCCACGTTGGGCGAGGAAAAACTCGAGTGCCAGCATGAACGGTAGGAGCATCAACATTTCGATCGTCAATCCGGAGACCGCGTCCGCCCGCATCTTCTTTCGGCAGAGTCCGTAGAGCCCGAAAGAGATCGGAAGCGTGATGGCGATCCATGGAAGATCGATGAGCGAACCTCCAGTCCCGCCACCCTTGCCCTCAAGGTTCGAGAGTGTGGACCAGATGAAAACGATCACGCCGATCCCGGCGATCCCAATCGCCTTCTTCTGCAGGGGTGTCAAACGTTCACCGAGAAAGATGCGGCCGAGAAGCACCGAGACCAGTGGATTGATGTAATAACCGAGACTTGCTTCGACCAACCGACCGGTCACCACCGCGAAGATGAACGTGAACCAGTTGATGGTGATCAGAATCGTCGAGGACGAAAGCAGCAGAGTGGCGCCTCGGCCGCGGAAGGCATCGCGAATCCGACCGTAGCCGGGCGGAAGCGCCAGCAGGATGAGCATGACCGGGAGTCCGGCGAGGACCCGCCAGGCGAGCAGTTCGAAGGCGTTGACATGATCGAGAATCTTGAAATAGATTCCCGTCCCAAATCCCCAGAAGAGATAGGCGACCAGCGCCTGCCCGACGCCGATGGATCGACTGCGGGCGAGTGATTGGTCTGTCGGCGTGGGGTCCATGACGAAGCGGATGCTGCTGGATCGATCCAGGTTCCGTATTCAGCCCTTGAGGGTGATTTCGATAAGGGTCTGATCGAGCGCTTGTCGAACGGACAGGGGGAGAGGTTCGTCCGGGTGTGCGATTTCAAGTCCACGTCCGATTCCGGTAAGGGCTTCGGCCTGGGCGGCTGCCGATCGGAGGCGGGCGACGGCTTCGACGAGGGGAATCCATGCGTCCGCCGGCGCCTTCGCCATCGCCAATGCATCGCTGAGCAGCCCGATGCGGTCTTCGAACCAGAGATCACCGCCCGTGTTCGGCGCCATGTCGCTCGGAGTGAGCAACATCATCGTGAGACTGGTTCGTCCACTCCGAACGAGGTCGGCGAGCGTTCGTACCACGCCTGCCCTCAATCCGGGATTGGTGGTAAGGAACTCCTTCCACTGCATCGGCCGCACAAATCTCAACGAGTTCAAGCCTTCCATTGTCTTTGTGGGGTCGTCGTTGGAACTTCGGGCGGGATCGTCCAAAACGATCCGGGCGAGAATCCGCGTGTCGCCCCGGTTGAGCTTTGTCGCGATAAGGTCCGCTCTCGCTCGATTGTCCGCTTCCATGGCAGCCACCAGCATGCTCACCCGAACGTGGCCACGCGCAGCGGTAGGCAGCGACTCGAGTCCTTCCTCGCCCATGAGCAGTTCCATCGTCTCATCGAGTCGGCCGGATCTTGCAAGTCCAACCGCGGCGGCGACGCGGATGCCCACCTGACCAATGACTTCCGGACGCCGAGCGAGAAGCGCCAGCATCGCGTCGCCCGACGATCGGTCGGCGAGTTCGATCACCAATGCGGTCTCGAAGTCAAGATTCGGCGAGGTCGTATCCAGAATCCTGGTCTGGAGGTCCGGGCATCGCCCGCTGTGCAGGATCGCCGCGGCGATCGTGGGGCGGGTGATGGCGTCCGCGGAGTCGAAGATCTCGGCGAGCGATCGGCAATCCATCACGTCCGCGAGTCGATCGATCACCGGCGGATGGGCAGGGCCGAGCCGGAAAAGAGGATCAAGATCGCGGCAGCCTTCCGCCTGCGATGGCGGAAGATCAAGAACACCTTCGATGGAGATTTTCAGTTCGCAGGCGTGGTCCCAATTTGCCGGGACGGTCGAGGCAGCTTCCGTGACGAGGGGACCGACGAATCTGGCGGTCAGAAACTCCGCCTCAAAGCGGGCGTTCAGATACGCCTTCCAGATTGCGATTTCATTGAACTCTGCGAGGCGATCGCTCAACGAGGGCGAACGGTCCGGCAACGAATCGAGCCAGCCCAACGCGATTGCCCTCGACTGGGCGTTGCCTCGAGTGCTGCTGAGCAACTCGGTGCCGACCCTTCTGAGGGTGTCGCGGGCGGGAGGTTGGTCGGTCGCCATGGTCGGCTTGGCACGCAGATCCCCGGGAGGAGATTTCACCTGATCCTGAGGCATCGATGCCAAGGCTGGCAGAAGAACAAGCAATAGAAGCGAAAGCGGATTCATGGCGATGAATCCTATTCGACCGACCCGGCTTTGGGATGGGATCACAGCCTCGAAACGTCGATCTGACGCCATCAGGCAATCTCGCCGAATTCGAAGTGCCGTTCGGTCAGTGTTAGGGATCCAGGTTGTTCGTCCCTGTCGGCCATGGCCTCTGGCCGGACCTCAAAGGTCGATCCGACTTCAGATGCCTCGTTTCTCCGATCTCCGATCTCCGACCAAGCAAGGAAGATGCCTCATGCCGCTCCCCACGCCTTACCGAACACTCCCTGACCAGTTCACCAGTCGCTTCTGTGTGGGGGCCGCCGATCAGTCGGTGCCTGCTTCCGCCGGTCGGCCCTGGCTCGAAGAGGATTCGAGCCGCGAGGCTGGGTCGCACGGGCATCGAATCGCGGAGTTGGCCGGTAGTCGACTGACGTTCGATGGTCCCCTCGCATCGCTCACCAGGCCATTGCTCGAACTTCACCGTCGCATCGTCGCCGCGATCGTGGCAAAGCAACCGTTGCCTGAAGCCTGCTTGAGCATGCCCGAATTGGATCACTTCGTGGCGGAGTGCCAGGCGAGTTGGGACGGAATGGCCGCGGGATTCCGAATCGACCCCGACATCGAGGGGTGGGGCCAGGTTCTTCTGGCGCAGACGGAAGCCGCGTTCATCGGATGGTGTTTCTCGTGCTTGTGCGAGATTTCCGGCGGTGGTCTGGTCCGAATCGACGAGATGCACTCCATCTATAGCGCCGGGATCGAGCACGAGCCTGCAGAATGGTGGATCACCGCGGAACCGGACCTCCTGGCCGCCGATCTCCTGTTGGCCCTCGATGGTGGGCCAGTCGTGATGGCGGTTGATCCGCTTCGGCAGCGCCTGAAATCGGCGATCTGATCACAAGAACGGGTCTGACGGTCCATTCTCGGATCGTGTGGGGACCCAGGGTTACGACTCTCGCCCGGTCCGAGCGGGGCGTTCACGCACCGGATGTCCACGTCGGTCGCACAATCAGCGCGGGTGGGAATGGCAGTCGATCCAGACCGTCGTACACTCGCGGTTCGTGATCAGTCGTCTCTTTCTGGAGGACCGTATGAACCACCATCGCCGCCCCGTTCGAACCAACCACAATCTGCTCGCCTTCTTTCTCCTCGTACTGGGATGTTCGGCGCTGCAGCCGAATGCCATGGCGACCGTTCAAGACGATTCACTTCCCGGTGAAGCGGCGATGCGGGCGCTGGGCCGCTTCGTAGGGGAATGGCGGATGGAAGGGATCACCGCGGAGGGGCGAGCATCCGGAGCGGGTGGTCAAGAGTTCTCCGCGAGACAGTCCGTGCAGTGGATCGACTCTGGTCGGTCGCTCGGCATCTCTTGGACCGTGACCATGGATGGCGGGATTGAGGTCTCCATGGGACGGAGCAGGATCACGCTCGACGACGCGGCGGGTGCGGTGCTCAACGTGTACTCCGGCCGCGAGGGCGGCCGTCCGTTCACGGGAAGCGCGACCATGATCGCGTTCGATGGCATGGCGTTCGACTGGCGGGGTCATGAGACCTCGGGGAGCGGCGCGTCGGTGAACTACGAAGTGAGCTATCTGACCAGCACGACCGACGCGTGGGTCGTCGATTTCATTCCGACCTGCATTGATGGAACCGCGGGCCCGGTGCCCGGTCGCTTCACCTGGCAGCGAGTCAACCCGTTTGCTGAACGGTTGGCGATGTCCACCGAATTGATGGGCGGCTGGAACGGTACGTATCAAGATCAGCAAGGCCGCACCGTCGTCTCCACCATGGAGATCACGCCCGGGCCGGGAGCGCGGTCTCTTCGAATGCAGGTCACCGATGAAGTCGATGGAGTGCGGACCCTCGTCGGCGACGAGAACATCTGGTTCGATGCGGCTACCGAGACACTTCAAAGCCGATACTTCGGTGGCGATGGGATTGTGGTGACCGGGACGATGACGCTGGTCGACCGCGATGGTCGTTCCGTCCTTCGTGACGATTGGTCGGGGAGCGACGAATTCGGCACGCCTCGCAGTGGTGTGAGTTGGATGGAGATCGACGGCGACCGACTGATCATCACATTCTCCGAGATCATCATCGATGGGAAGCCGCTCGATGCGGAGGCCTGCGCCGGATGGACCATGGAATACGATCGCCGCAACTGAACCGAGGATTCATGCCAAGGTGATGCCAAGGTGATGCCAAGGTGATGCCAAGGTGATGCCAAGGTGATG
>CALFOM010000113.1 GCA_937919685.1 uncultured Phycisphaera sp. | reverse complement strand
AAATCATGTGTCCTTCGATCTCCGCCGTCTCTTCCTGCCAGAATCCCGGCCACAGTCCGATTCGGCCTCGTGTTTCGTCGGCATGCTGAAGATCATCCTTCCAATTCTGATCCTCGCCGGCCTCGTCGGTCTTGTCGTCTCCCTCGATGACGAGCGCCCGCGAGCCGATGTGGTTCTGGTTCACGCCACGGACCTCTTCACGCTCGATCCCCAGAAGATGAGCTACCTGCATGATCTCCGGGCGTCTCGCGCGATCTACGAGACCTTGGCGACGATCATGCCCGACGGCTCGGTGGGACCCGCGGCCGCGGAGTCCTGGGAGATCTCCGAGGACGGCACTCGATACGTCTTTCACCTGCGCGAGGGACTGAAGTTCAGCAATGGCGATCCGGTCACCGCCGAGGACTTCAAGTACGCCTGGCGACGAGCGATCCTCCCGGATACCGCCGCGACCTATTCCAGCCTATTCATGGACATCGCCGGGGCCGAGGCGTTTTTTCAATGGAGGTCAAACCTTCTCGCGCTTCGAACCGATCCGAGCCGTCGGGAACAACTGGTTTTCGACGGTGCCTTCTCCTCAGCCGATGCCGATGCCATTCTGGCCGAGGACGAGAAGGCGTCCCACCGGAGAACCCTCGACCGCTTCGATTCGATGGTGGGAATCACCGCCATCGACGATCGAACCCTCGCCGTCGACCTTGAACGCCCGCTCTTGTACTTTCTCGACTTGGCGGCGTTTGGAACATTTAGCCCCGTGCATCGCCCGACGCTTCAAGCCGCCACCACGCTCGAGACGGGTTCCGGCCGAATCAAGGAAGACCCCGGTTGGACGAAGCCCGGGCGGCTTGTTGGCAATGGCCCCTTCGAGTTGACCAGATGGCGATACCAGCGCGATTGCCGCTTTGAGCGGAATCTTCATTACTGGAACACTGCCAATGTTCCGGCCGACAGCATCGAAGCCATCGTGATCGAAGATCCCAACACGGCGATCATGGCCTTTGAGGCAGGGGAAGCCGACTGGCTTCCCGACGTCCTTGCGGACTTCCGGGCCGACATGATCGAAGAGCGGATCGCCTACGAGACGAGGCATCGAACGGCGATTGATGCAGCGCTGGCGTCAGGCCGAGAGATCGACGAGACACTGGCATCGCTTCCCGCCCCGTCATCCGGAGAACGCCGCAACATTCATGCGCTCGATGCTTTTGGAACCGACTTCTTCCATGTGAACTGCCGGGAGCTCCTGGCCAACGGCGAGCGAAATCCATTCGCAGATTCACGCGTCCGCCGCGCCATCGCTCTGACCATCGACAAGAAGGCGCTGGTCGAGCGCGTCACCAGGCTCAACGAACGCACCAGTGGTTCCTTCGTGCCCGATGGAAGCATCCCCGGCTACCAGCCACCGACCGGACTCCCCTTCGACCCTGACCGCGGGCGGGCAGAGCTCGACGCCGCCGGCTGGCGGCTGGATGACGACGGCGTTCGACGAAATGTAGACGGCGAGCCGTTCCCCACGCTCGAAATACTCTTCTCGACCGGAAGTCCCCGTTACAAGGACCTGTCACTGGCCCTGCGGGACATGTGGAGACGAGAACTCAGGATTCCCTGCGAGATCGGCGGGAGACCGGGCAACGAATACCGCGCCCAGTTGGAGAACGGAAGTTTCATGGTCGCCCGCGGAGGTTGGTACGGCGACTACGGGGATCCGACCACATTCCTCGATCTCAACCGGACCGATGATGGGAACAACCATCGGGGGTATTCCAATTCGGTCTATGACGACCTGCTCGAGCAGGCTGCGATTGAACCGGATCCTGACCGCCGCATGCGACTTCTGGAGGCAGCCGAAGTAATTCTGGTCGAAGAGGATCTCCCGATTCTTCCGATCTGCACCTACGTCACGCTCTATATGTACGAACCCGGACGGCTGACAGGTCTGACCAAGCATCCTCGCCTTGATCAGAACCCCGGCCGATGGGCGATCCATCGCTGAGCGGTTCGGCGTCAAGGGCTTTTCAACTCGGAAAGACCGGGCATCATCCCGACCGTCACGTTCGCAACCGGAGTACCGTCCAGCGATGTCCGCGGATTCCGAACGCACACCCGATCACCCCCAATCGAAGTTGCCGGGGTTCACGGTGTCCGACATCATCCTCATCCAGATCCCGATGGCGGTCAGCGCGGCCGCCCTGCTTTTCGCGAGCGCCCGACTCCTCGAACGCCCACTGGATGCGGCGTGGTATGTCGCCGCATTCTTAGGCACCTGGTGCGTCTATCTCCACGATTCCGCCGCATCGTGCGATGCCGAGGATCGAATCAGCCAGCCTCGACGCGCCGCCATGTTTCGATCGAGCCGCCTGCTCAGAACCGGCCTTCCGCTGCTGACCGCGGTATTGGGCATCGGCGTCCTCATCTGGCTCCAACCCGGACGAATCACCAACACCTTGCTGTTGTCCGTCACCCTGCTCGGACTCCTTCATGCGATCCCGTTCGGCGGTTCAAACAGCGGTAGCCGGTTCCGTTTCGACTTCAAGCGACTTGCGGTGATCAAGTCTCCGTTGGTCTCGATCACTTGGGCCGTCGCTGCGGTCTCGCTTCCGCTGCTGGAGGGCGAACGCGGATCCGGCGTTGCCACCGAGTGGATCGGCGGCGGGCGGCTCGCCGGACTCCTGACTCTGCTTCTCCTCGCGGATTCCCTTCTGCTCGACGTCCGGGATCTCGAAGCGGATCGAGCATTCGGCCTGAGGACGATCGCGGTTCGAGCGGGTTCCAGGCGCGTCCATCTGATCGTGGCGGCTCTGATTACCGCCTCAGTGGCGATGGCCTTCCTGGGCACCGGGCGAGACGGCTCGCCGCCGAACTGGGTGCACTTCTGCTTGACCGCCGGCATCGGTCTCGGCCTGGGCTGGGCATGCTGCACATGGCTTTGCCGTCGGGAAGCCGCGATCTCCCTGTCGATGATGGGCTGGCGATTCCTCCTGCTGCTCCCGCTGACGTTCGGTTGACCTTCGATGAACTCGCGACCCCGGGTCTGGATCGTCACACGGTAGAATCGCGACATGCTTGGCCTCATCGCTCGGCGGTTGATCCAACTGCCGGTGATCATCTTCGTCGTCTACACCGTCACGTTCGTGCTCGCGTGGCTCGTCCCCGGGAATCCCCTCGAATCCCCCGACGGCCGACGCCCCGATCAGGCCGTGGTCGACGCGATGCTGGCGCAATACAAGTTGGATGATCCCGTCGCGTTCTACTTCGACTATCTGGGCAAGGCGACGGGGATTTCGTATGTCTTCGGCGATGCGCCGTACCCCTTCGATCTCGGCCCGAGTCTCAGTCACTCCGACTGGTCGGTGAACGAGATTCTCGCCGCCGGACTCCCAGTCTCGGTCTCTCTCGGCCTGGCAGCAATCCTCATCGCCCTGGTGCTCGGACTCCTCGCCGGGGTGATCGGGGGCTTGAAACCGAATACCCCGCTGGATGCCGGGACACAGGTCCTCGCGGTCGTAGGCATCTCGTTACCGACCTTCGTGATCGGGGCAATCCTGCTGATCCTTTTTGCGGTCAAGTTGCCCCTATTCCCCATCGGTGGCTGGGGTGATTTCCAACACGTGGTACTTCCTGCGTTCGCGCTCTCGCTTCCCTTCGCCGCCTACATCGCTCGCCTCACCCGTTTCGGGATGATCGACGAGATGCGAAAGGACTACATTCGGACCGCGCGGGCCAAAGGGCTCCCCGAACATCGGGTCGCGCTCGGCCACGCCCTGCGGAATGCGTTCCTCCCCGTGCTCAGCTATCTCGGACCGGCGACCGCCATCGCGATGACCGGCTCGTTCGTGGTCGAGAAGGTGTTCGCCGTTCCCGGCATCGGTCGGAATTTCGTGGACGCCGTCATGTCAAAAGACATCACCCTGATCATGGGCGTCGTCCTCGTCTATTCAACGTTGCTGGTGCTGTTCAACTTGATCGTCGACGTGCTCTACAGTTGGATCGATCCGCGAATTTCGCTCTGATCACGAAATGCGGAATCAGGCGCCGGCCAGCGACTGCTGAACCTCCGAGAGCAATCGTCGTTCCATCGCTTCATCGCGGCCGACTGGCGTCCAGAGCCCGGGGCTTCGGGTGGTGCCGTCATCCGGGGAGATCGTCTCGAGGGGATTGGTGCTGTAAGAACGACCGGCGCGGCTCCAGGTATTGGGGCGGGCCCCAGACTGATGCGACCGCTCAACATAGACCCACACCCGAAGTTCGACCGGCCCTTCGAAGGTGGTGAGATCCGTAAATCGCATCTCGCCTTCGATCGATCCGGGCAGCGGTGCTCCCACGAGTTCCTCGTCGCCATCGGGCTCGGGCGGAATGAAGTCGATGGGTAGGAACTCGAACCTCACACGACGACGCTGCTTGTGGAGCGTGTTCTCACCCCACTGTTGAAGACTCGAGTTGTCGATTCGCCAAGGCTCGATCACGCTTCCGGCAAGACGGGGCCTTCCTTCGATCACGCCGCCGACCCGATCCGACAGCAAAGGCGGCATCCCGACCTTGCGGGCCGCCTGGCCGGCCGCATCGAAGGCCTCGTCATATTGACCGGATTGGAGTTCGAGGCGGTCAGGACCCTTCACCGAGCATCCGGTGCCGAACCCCGCCAGGAGCAAGACACACACGAAGGTCGGTAACTGGCGACAGAAGTTGATCAAATCGGAAGTTCCTGAACGCATGTTGTGCAGATTATCGTCCTTGGAACGTCTCCGGGGGATCAAAACCACCCACACAATTCGCAACCCAGACTGGTTCTTCGACGAAGTCACCTCTTGGGAGAACCGACCCCCGCGTTCCAGCGTCGAAAGGGATGTGGTCCAAACGGTCCGATTCTCCGGAATAGGAACGGATTATCGGGGTAGATAATCCGGTCCTTCACCTTGACCCGGAAGCCCCGTAGTCTATATCTCTTCCCGGGGGGTATTCCGTGCGATCCTCCGCGGCCACGCCGGCTCAGATCCAGTGTTGTCGATGCTCTCCCCCCCGAACGGTGATCAGACCCCATGATGCAAAGATTCTTTGAAGTGAACCGCAAACCCAGGTTGATGGCCTCCATCCTCCTCGGCCTGATCGCCGTGACCGCCCTGGTGGTTCCACTGGCAACCGCCGCCAAGGGTGGCGGCAAGGGAGACCAGCAGCAGACGCTCCCAACATCCCTCGAAGACTACATGGCCCCGGGAACGCAGCCCAATCCCGATTCAACGGAGTTCCGTCGCATCGTCTCTTCGGCGAACTGTATGTTCTGCCACGCAGACTACGGTCTCGAAACCCCCCCCTACGACACCTGGGTCGTCAGCTTGATGGCCCAGTCGGCGCGGGATCCCGTCTTTCACGCCGCCTTCACCATCGCCAACCAAGACGCGGACAAGGCCGGTGCCTTCTGCATTCGTTGCCATATCCCCGCCGCCCACTATGGCGGCCAAGGCGATTCCTCCGAGATCCCAGACTTCGACGTCGAGTTGATGGACGGTATCAACTGCCACTTCTGCCACCGCGTGACCAGCCCCACCGGCGGCGCGATGGGGTACGAAGGCGATTTGGCCGATCCCGACGCTCCCATCCTGGCGGATCTTGTGGCAGCAGGCCACCTACCCGTCTCCATCGGCAACGGCCAGAATATCGTCGATCCGGACGACGTCCGCCGTGGACCCTACGACGATGTTCCGGCCAACTATCACGGATACGACGAATCCGGTGAGCAGGTCCGAATCATCACGTCGCCATTCCATCGCGACAGCGCCTTCTGCGGCGGTTGTCACGATGTGAGCAATCCCGTCTTCGTCCTCGACGAAAAAACTGGCGAAGGCCAGCTCTCGGTGATGGGAACGGAACACCCCACCCACGACATCTATGACATGGTCGCGGAGCAGCGAACCTACTCCGAGTGGCTCAACAGTGATTTCGCCAATGGCGGCGTGGTCTTCGAAGACGGTCGTTTCGGCGGCGCGCTTCCCGATGATTCCGCCATCTCCAGTTGCCAGAACTGCCACATGCCACCTCAGGTTGGCGGTGCTTGCAGTTTCTACGAAGGGCCCCCCTTCTTTGAACGTCCGGATGTCGGCGCCCACTCGTTCGCGGGTGGAAACACCTGGGTCCTTGATGCCATCCAAGAAGCGGCCGGCATGGACGCGGACTACTACGGCCTCACCGACGAGCGAGTCGAAGCCGCCAACGCGCGGACCGAGCAGATGCTCCGTGATGCCAGCGATATGCAACTCACCCTCAACGGTGAGAACCTCAATGTCCGAATCATCAACCAAGGCGGACACAAACTTCCCACCGGGTACAGCGAAGGCCGCCGCATGTGGCTGAACCTTCGCTTCCTGGACGCCGACGGCAATCTCGTCGCGGAGAACGGCGCCTACGACCTCGACACCGCGGAACTCCACGAGGCCGACACCAAGGTCTACGAAAAGACGATGGGCATCAGTACTGACCTTGCGAAGGTGGTCAACCTGCCCGCTGGCGAATCGACCCACCTCGCCCTGAACAACGAAGTGCTCTTCGACAACCGAATCCCCGCCCGTGGATTCACCAATGCCGCGTATGCCGCGTTCGGCGGCGCACCCAAGGGTGCGGTCTACGAAGATGGCCAATACTGGGACGACACTTCCTTCGGAATCCCCGAAGGAGCCGTGGAAGCCGTCGCGACCCTCTACTTCCAGACCAGTTCCCGCGAGTACATGGAGTTCCTCCGAGACGCCAACGTCACCGATGATCGCGGCCAGATCGCCTACGACCTCTGGGTCTCCCACGGCAAGAGTGCCCCGCTGGCGATGGACATGATGAGCATCGCACTCGTGGCCGACCTGCCCGGTGACCTCAACGGCGATGGAATCGTGTCCGGCGCCGACGTTGGTTTACTGCTGGTCCAATGGGGACCGTGCAAGGGTTGCAGCGCTGATTTCAACGGCGATAACATCGTGGACGGCGCCGACTTCGGCATCCTCCTGACGTACTGGTTCGGTTGATACGTCCGATGAATGCAATCGGCCTCGACTTCTCATTGATTGAGACGTCGAGGCCGGTTTTTTCCTATTCGCAGGCGAACGCATTGCGACAATCGCCACGCTTCGGGGTCAGCGGGTCCCGGCAAGTCTGCGGACCGTCATCATGAACGACCGCTTCATGCTCGCGTGCATTCCAAACACAATGAACCCATAGAGCGTTGCCGCGACGACGGCCCCGATCAACATCGAAAGCCCTCCCGCATCTCCTTCGAGAACCGTCTGGGAGATGGTTGATTCCGGAAGAAAAGCCGCCCCAACCAAATTGAAGGGGCTGATCGCGGAAACTGCCGAACCGAGGAACGGGATACCGTTTCCGCTCGCGATGCCACAGAGGCCGATCACCCCGGTCACCGTGAAGACGACCATCACCGCCGCCACCACCGAGCCGATCGTGCCTTTGCTTCGAATGGACCATTGCAAGCCGACCATCACGGTGAACGCGACGAAAGCCGGCATGAGCAGGCTCATTCCTAGGACGGCGCCCCAATTGAGAAGCGGTACCGCCTTGGACGTCGTCCCCACGGAGACGGTCGCCATGGTGGCTTCAGGTCTGGCCAGCGCGTAGATCCAAGCGATAAGCATGCAGACCACGGGAACCACGAGCATCGGCAGCAGGTACTGGATAAGTCCCCGGAGTTTTCCGGAGATGTAGGGACCGGGCTGGATGGGTGTGGTGAGGATGAGGTCCAGCGTCCCATCCTCACGCTCTCGGCTGACCGCGGTCGCACTCATGTTGACCGCCGCCAACACCACGATGGTGATCTCCGCGGCGACGATCGCCAGAAGCGTCACCCGCAGGTCCATGATCGTCATCGCACCGACATGAAAAATCCATAGAGAGGCCAGTGTCGCCAATGCGCCGACGGCGATGAATCCCCACCGCCCGATCACCCCCGCCAAGGAAAGCGTGCGCGAACTCGTCTCACGCCAGGCGATCGGATTGTGCCCCGGCACCCGTGGCGGCCGGCCGTCGCCTTCAGAACCGCCGAGTCGGAGCAACGCTCGATGCCAAGGAACCTGTCCGGTCTTGGCGCCGATCACTCGAAGTCGCAACGTGGAATACGCGATCAGCAGTACGCTCAAAAGAATCGAAGACCAAGCGAATGCACTGACCGGAGAACCGAGCCACCAACGGCTGATCGCCGATCCGCCGCCGTCCGCCTCAGCCGGAACGTAGCTGTTGCTCAACAGCAGACTCTCCAACGCAAGAAAGGGATTCAATGGCGTCATAATCGTGGTCGCTGATGCAAGACTCCCGACGGAGACTGGCGTCCGAAGTCGATTGTCGATCAACCAGGTCAGGAAGAGGTAGACGACGACGGAGACGTAAAAGGCGAACACCGCCCGTCGTCCCGCCGTCCGGGTGACGCTGAGCGTGACCGCGACCGCCGCCACGACCAAGGCGCTGCATCCTGCGACGAGATAACTCGACACAATCGACTCGCCGGGGACGCCGCCGAACGATTGGATGAAGAGAAACAACGGGAGCGAAGAGAAGAGCAGGGCGAGAATGAAGAAGAGCCGCCCGAACAGATTGCCGAGGACGATCTGCATCGAATTCAACGGGGTGGTGAGGAGGATGTCCCACGTCCGCGGATTGGCTTCCTGTGCGATCGCCCCGGCCATGAAGACCGGCGTCAACAGGCAGATCAGGAGCACCTGACCGAATGCGACGATCGTGAATGCGGAAGCACCTCGCTGGGCCAACTCACGAAGACTCGCTGCGGGCCCGAGCAGGGCCAGAAGCAGGGACGCAATCAAGATCGCGAGATAGCCGCTTCTCAGATAGAGATGACGGCTTCGAGTCGATCCGCCCTGAATGAGCCGAACGCAGATCGGATTGGTCAGAAGGAGACTGAGGAACCACTCGATGGGAGCTGGCATGGCGAAGCGATCCTTGAATCCAAGCTCGGAATCCAAGCTTGGATTCAGATCGAGCCCTCGAGAAGTGCGATCCTCTACGGAGACCGCCAAAATCACTCGGCTCTTGACAGCCTCGATCGCTCCGCAATACTACAGGGGCATTCCCGGTACGGCCCGCGCGGCGGTCCGCCGGTTCATACGGCAATCCCGGCCTCATGGCTGGGTGACGTCCGATCTCTCGTTTGACGATTCGAAGTCGCGCGTCTGGCCTTTGGTGGCTGGAATGTCGAAAGAGAACGTTGAACGACAGGTCCCCGAATTCAAGAAGGCTTCGTGCCTCCCGTGAGTTCGATTCGCTCGATCGAGAGCGAAGGCGACCTGGATAGATTGATCTTTGATTTCTGCGTTCTCAGCCTTTTTTCCCTTGTCACCGATCGGAGTTATCTCGGAGCCGAGCAAGGATTTTGCTCGAAGACCACGTTTTCTAGGCCAGACAGAGCATTTCTAGCTTCCGCTCCTGCCCGACCCATGCGGTCTGCTCCCTCGATATCCGATCGAGCTCGAAGAATTCTTCGAGCCGGATGCTGCTGAACAACTGAAATCAGAGCCTCGTCACCTTCCACCTGAGACTTCCAAGTCTCCAAAGGCCGTTTCTTAGTGGAGAGTGACATGTTCCATCAACCATTGACGCTCGCGATCGAGACCCAAGATCTCGCGATCGCCGGCGGAGCAGCCGTCATCGGTGCGATCACCGCCTGGCTGTTCATCGCGGCGACCACTGCCAAATCCATCTCGACGGCAAAGGCCGAGGCTGCAGCCATCGTCGAGACCGCCCGCAGCGAGGCTCAAGCCGCCGCTCGGGCGATCGAGGTCGAAGCTGAGGCCGTAGCCAAAGAACGCCGAAAAGCCGTCGAGAAGGACGCGACGGAGATCCTCCGCGATGCCAAGGAGGCCCAGACCCGGGCGAACAAGCGTGAGGAGACACTCGATAACAAGCTCTCGCAACTGACTCGCCGGGAAGAGAAGTTCGAGGTCAAAGAGAGCCGCCTCGAAGAGCTCACCAACGACCGGGAGGCCCTGGTCGCCAAGGCAGCCAAGACCGCGGAAGACTTAAAGAACCGCCTGGCTGAAGCCGCTGAAATGAGCCGCGATGATGCAAGATCCCATCTTTTCGAGGAGATAAGGCACGATTCGCAGCATGAAGCCGCCAAGATCGAGCAAGAAATCATCGGCGCGGCCGAAGATAGGGCTCGCGATAAGAGCCGGGAAATCACACTTCTCGCCATTCAGCGTTACGCGGCAGAGAACGTCAGCGATTCCACGGTTCGCGCGGTGAAGATCCCTTCTGATGACCTCAAGGGACGGATTATCGGTCGTGAAGGCCGGAACATCCGAGCGATTGAAAAGGCGACTGGCGCCGACATCATGGTGGACGATACGCCCGGCGTCATCAGCGTCTCCTGCTTCGACCGAGTCCGGCAGGCGATTGCCGCGGAGAGCCTTCAGAAGCTCGTCGCGGACGGACGCGTTCACCCCTCACGGATCGAGGAGGTCGTTGCCCAGACCAAGCGGGACATCGAAGAACGAATCAAGCAGACCGGGCAGGATTCTCTGGTGGAAGCCAATATTCGCGGCGTCCATCCGAAGATCGCCGAGGCGATGGGCAAGATGCAGTTCCGGACCAGTTACGGCCAGAACATCCTTCGCCATTCGATCGAAGTCGCCTTCCTCAGCCAGATGATTGCCGACCAGCTCGGACTTGATGGCACGATCGCCCGGCGTTGCGGATTCCTCCATGACATCGGCAAGGCCATGGACCACGAAATGGAAGGTGGCCACCCTGCGATTGGCATGGAGTTCGCCAGGAAGTTCGGCGAGAAGTCTGAGGCCGTACTCAACGCCATCGGCGGCCACCACGGCGACATCCCGGCCACCACGCCGTACACCGCGATCGTGATGGCGGCGGATGCAGTCAGTGGCGCTCGGCCCGGCGCCCGCCGCGAATCGATGGAGATGTACATCAAGCGACTCGAACACCTGGAGGCGATCGCAACCGAACAGCCGTTCGTCGACGAGGCGCACGCCATTCAGGCCGGACGGGAAGTCCGGATCATTCTCGACGCCAAGAAGGCCGATGATGCGACCGCTCACAAGATCGCCAGAGATGTCGCCAAGCGGATCGAAGACGAAATGACCTTCCCAGGCGAGATCAAGGTCACGGTGCTTCGTGAGGTACGAGCAGAAGCAATTGCCAGATAAAATTTCTGCGATGAGCGATCTAGGCAACGCCGCGATCAGCGATTCCGGGGACGACGCGATGCTCGCCAGCGTCGTCGAGAAGTGCCCCGTTGATCCGCGGAAAGCCGGGGATGCCGTTCTTCAGTATCGAACGATGCCCCTCTTCGCGATCGCCTTGGAGGGAGTCGCCGGGCTGATCCTCCTCACCCTGGCGATCATCACGATCCTCGGGGCCTGGAATTCGCTTGGGCTCCCCGAGGCCCATCCTGCCTTCGGATACATCCTGCTCGTCGCGGCGGCAATCATCCCCTTTGAGTTGGGCCGCCAGTTCCGCGTTCGAAGACGCATGCGGTCGGTCACCCTCACCCTCTCCGAGCATGGCACTTCAACCTGCCCGCAGTGCGGGACGGTGCCATTCGAAGCCGCGTCGTGTTGCCGACTCGCCCCGGAAGGATGGTCACGGCTGGACCTTCACGGCTTCTGGCACGAAATCGGGGCTAAGAGACGTGACCCTCCCGTCGGAGGGACTCGAACAATGCGCGACCTGGGGATCACCACCCGCCGGTCTCGATCCGAAACCAAGCGGACCAAGGAGGCATGGCAGCGCGGCCGCGGACCCCTCGGGACCTCCCTGAGGCACCCCCGTGCGAAGCCGGTGCAGCAGTCGATTCGATTGATCCTCGGGTGGTGGAAGGCACTCTGGCCCCTGCTCTTTGTTCCCATCGCGGTCGTGGCCGTGGTCCCGCTCGTGACCCGAGGCGGACCGACCGGCGCGGCAGAACTGATACTCCCAGGAATATTCGGCATCATCGCGATCTGGGGCGTCCGCGAGTCGATCAAGCGACTCCGATCGATCCCACCGGCCGGTGGCCGGACCTTGCCGAGATGTACCGGGTGCGGATATCGACTCCATCCTCCGTTCCTTGATCGATGCCCGGAGTGTGGCAAGAACCTCGACGAGCGCGACGCGGTATCCCTTCTACCGCAGTCGTCGGCCAACGACTGAGTTCGCCACACCGGGATCAGGAACGCGATATCGCTCAGTCTCGTTCGACCCACTTCAGCCACCAGTCGATAAAGGTCGGGACACCGACCTCGACCGGCGTGGTGGGCTCCCAGCCGAATTCACGGCGCATCGGCCCGACGTCGGCGGCGCTCGCCTCGACATCGCCTGGCTGTTTGGGCAGCAGGATCGTCTCGGCCTTCCGACCCATGGCCTCCTCGATGAGTCCGACGAATCGAAGCAGGTCGACGTTGGTGTCGTTGCCAAGGTTGTAGAGCCGGAATGGCGCGTCACTCCGATCCAAGCGGGGATTCGCCGGATCGAACTCCGGATCCGGGGCGGCAGGTTGGTCAAGCACCCTCAGCAGACCGTCGACCACGTCGTCGATCCATGTGAAGTCACGACGATGCCGCCCGTGGTTGTAAAGCTCGATCGGACGGCCCTCTCGAATCGCATCGGCGAACTTCCACAGCGCCATGTCGGGCCGACCCCATGTTCCGTAGACACTGAAGAATCGCAGGCCGGTGGTCGGAATGCCGTACAGGCGAGCGTATCCGTGCGCCATCAACTCGCCACTTCGTTTCGTGGCCGCGTAGAGAGACAGAGGATGATCAACCGGATGTTCCGTCGCGAACGGCATCACTTCGTTCAAACCGTAGACGGAACTGCTGCTGGCGAAGACGAGATGTGACGTTTCAATCGCACGGGCAAGTTCAAGAATCACCAGCGTCGCCGCGAGATTCGCGTCGAGGTAGTCGAACGGCTGCTCGATGGAATGACGCACGCCGGCCTGCGCTGCGAGATGCACGATCCGATCGATACCGCGGTCTCGAAGAACACCGACGGCAGACCGATCCGAGAGATCCATCTTCTCGAAAGCGAATCGGTCATGAGCTCGCAGCCGCTCGATCCGGGCCAACTTGAGCGCCGGATCGTAATAGTCGTTGAGCGAGTCGATCCCCAGCACCTCGTCCCCCCGCGCCAGGAGCGAGGTGGCGACATGATGTCCGATGAAGCCGGCGGCGCCGGTGACGAGGATCTTCACGGGGGAAACCTCTAGAGGCTGGCTGGAGGCACCGACGACGGGCGATGCCAACGCCCATGGTACGAAATCGCACTCCGCCGATCATCGTTCGAATCAACCGTGGATTTGAGGAGACCAATCCCTCCAGCCGGCCATGAAGCAGAGGTATCGTGCCCTCGGTGCGATTGACGCCAACCCTCGTCTTTTCCGGAGACTCCTGATGAACCCGACCGCCACGACCCCTCTTCTCGCCTGCAGCCTGATTCTTGGTGCCGCCTCCTGGGCGACGGCGTCCCCGCGGCCTGCAGCCGAGAAGGACTCCGGGACCAGCGTCACGATCTACTCGTCGGCAGATCCCGGCGGATTCGACCCGCAGCGGTTCATCGACCAGCAACGCAACGGAAGCAACGCATCATTCGCGTGGCAGGTCCCGGGTTTCGGCGTGGTCCGGCAGACCCGCGAGTTCGAACTCACAAAAGGGCTGAACGAGGTCTCGTTCACCGACGTGGCGGCATTCCTGGACCCCACCACCGTGGGCTTCAAGGATCTCACGGACGCGAAGACCGCCGTCCTCGAGCAGGCATTTAAGTTCGATCTGGTCAGCCCCTCCAAGTTGCTCGAGAAATTCCTCGACCAGCCGATCAAGGTCACCATCGACGAAGGCGATCAATCTCGAACGATCTCCGGCGAGCTCCTCTCTTCGACTCAGGGAAAACTGGTGATCCGCACCGCGACTGGCCTCGAAATGATCGACGCCAATGACGCTCGCGTCTCGCTGGGAGAACTTCCGGAAGGATTCCTGACCAAGCCGACGCTGGTCTGGCTCCTCACTGCCGGGACGGCCGGCACACACGAGGTTCAGTCGACCTATCAGACCGCCGGCATCACCTGGCGTGCCGACTACAACCTCGTTCTCAATGACGACGACACCGCCGCGGATCTCACCGCCTGGGTGACGCTCCTCAACCTTTCGGGCATTGCCTACCCCAACGCGAAACTCAAGCTCGTCGCCGGCGACGTCCAGAAGATCCAGCCCGCCCCTGAGATCCGAAGTCGCGGCATCGAGATGATGGCCGACGGAATGCGGGCCAAGGGCGGTGGTTTCGAAGAGAAGTCGCTCTTTGAGTACCACCTCTACACGCTTCCTCGGAAGACCACCATCGCCAGCAACAGCACTCAACAGCTGACGTTGTTTCCCGCGGTTTCGGGTGTGACGATCACAAAGGAGCTCCTCTACGACCCGACTTCCGCGATGGGATGGAACGATGATCCGTACATGAATCCTAGTTTCGTCCCCGGCGGTTCCGACAAGATTGGCGTGTTCGTGGCCTTCAAGAACGACGAGAAAAACCGCCTGGGGGTTCCGCTTCCGAAGGGACGAATCCGCGCGTACAAGCAGGACTCCGCGGATGGATCACTCGAATTCGTGGGCGAGGATCTCATTGATCACACCCCTCGCAACGAGACGGTTCGAATCAAGCTGGGGAATTCCTTCGATGTGGTCGGCGAACGCAAGGTCGTCGACTTCAAGATCGACAAGGCCCAGAAGACCATGAGCGAGACGATCGAACTCCAGGTTCGCAACCAGAAGGACGTGATCCAGAACGTCGTGGTCCGCGAGCATCTCTACCGATGGCGGAACTGGGAGATGACCGAGCGCAACCTTCCGTTTGAGAAGATCGATGCCAACACCATCGAATGGCGGCTCCCTATCGCGCCCGAGGGCGAGAAGACGATCCGCTACACCGTTCGATACACCTGGTAAATCGAATTTGAATTGGCTCACCGAAGACGCCGTCCTCACCCTGTCGAGGGTTGGGCGGCGTCTTTGCTTGGCCGCGGCTCGTCAGGCCGGTATGCCCGATACAGGGCGAGCAGCGACGCTGGTTGGAGCTGCTCCGGTCGATGGCATGGATCGAATCCCTCCGGAATCCGGTCGCGACCGAGGATCGTTCCGATCTGTTTGCGCCGGGTCCGAAAAAGATCGCCGACGAAATCGGCGAATGCCTCCGGATCTTCTACGCCGTGTTCAGCGTTCGGGATGATCGCGATCACCGCACTGGTCACCTTGGGCTGAGGCCAGAAGCAGCCGGGTGGCACGACGGTCACTCGTCGAATCGAACCCAGCACGGCAGTGATCACCGAGATCGGGCCGTACTCGCGACACCCCGACTCGGATGCGAGCCGGTCCGCGACCTCTTTCTGGATCAACGCAACTTGCCCCAGACAGTTCGGGCGTCGAATGAGCAGATCCATCAAGAGCGGCGTCGCCGCCTGATACGGAAGATTGGCCACCAGGCGGAACGGGCGGCTATCCAACGCCTCGAGAATCTCCGGTGATAAATGACGCCGCCGGTCCAAGCAATCGCCGAGCACCAGACGAACTCGATCTCCAAGACGCGATTCCACGATCGAAGCCATCTCTCGGTCGATCTCGGACGCGATGACTTCCGCCCCCGCTTCGACCAGCGCTTCGGTGAGCGTCCCGGTACCCGGACCGACCTCAAGCACCAGATCACCGGGCGAGATCTCCCCGGCGGCTACGATTTTTCGAAGCTGATTGTGATCGTGAAGAAAGTTCTGGCCCAACCGATGGCGAGGCGAAAGACAGCGTGATGCAAGCAGCTCTTTGATTTCGGTCAACGTCTGCATGGTCGTTCGATCACATGGCTTCGGGTGGCTGCTCAGGCATCGCGTCGAAAATACATCTCGATCCGATTCCCCGGCGGAATCACGTTCACTTCGGTCATGTACGCTCGCATGAGCATGAGGCCGCGACCCGATGGGATCTCAAGGTTCGCATCCTCGGTCGGATCCGGAACCGCCTCGGGGTCGAAACCAGTGCCTTCATCCTCGATCGAAACCTGCAGATCGGTGGTGTTGATCACATGAGTGATCTTCACCGTCTTCCTCGGATCGCCATCATTACCATGCCGAAAACCATTGGCGATCGCTTCCTCCATCGCCAGTCGAATCGCAAAGATCTGGCCTTCGTCGTAGCCGCTCGTCTTCAGCGCGTCGAAAAACGCCGACTCAAAGATCTTCAGACCCGACGGATCCCCTTGCTGAAGGACCGCCTCACCAACCAGCGGCGCCTTGGCATCCTCGTCCGACGGATTCATTCCATTTGGCGACATGCGTACCTCGATGCAGACGCGGGTCGATCAAAGACTCGGCATGAGATCGCTCGGGCGATCTCGATCCGACCGTCAGGCGAACGCTGCCAACCCTTCCGCGGTCGTGTCATGAATCTCAAACAGCCGGTCGAGCCGCGTGATCTTGAACACTTCGAGAATGTTCGGGTTGATATCCGAGAGATGCAATTCCCCGTCCTTCGATTTGACCCGATTGCTGACGGTGATCAATGCGCCGAGCGCGGCAGACGAGAGATGCGCCACGTTTCGGAACGAAATCAAGAGACGAGGCTTGTCCTGCGCGTCGACGACCTCACTGAGAGCCTCGCCGATCTGCTGGATATTGGCCTCGTCGAGGATGTTCTGTTCGATGAACTCGACCCGGGTGATCCCGTTCTGGTCGCTCACTCGAAGTCCGGCGGATTCTGGATTCATGGTCACGCTCCTGCTGATCAAGACGTCAGCGTAATTAGACTGCGGCGGGGATTCAACTTGGACTCGGTTCTAGGGTCATTCAAGAAACGACTCTCTCTTGAATGAGAACCGCCGTGACGATTCGTCGTCACGGCGGTAGCTCATTTTCTTAGCACCGGGATCGATCAGTAGCCGAGGTAGGACCCGGAACCAATTTGATCTTCCAGTCCGGGGAACAAGACAGCTTCGTTCTCCTGCTGGATGATGATCTCGGGACGGACCAGCAGAAGCGTAGTCAATTCGACCTTTTCGCTGGCACGGTTGGTGAAGAGGCGGTTGAGCCACGGGACTTTCGAAAGGACTGGAACGCCGACTTCAATCTCGAATTCCGCGACCTTTCGCTGGCCGCCGAGCAGGGCTGTGCCCTTGTCGGGAACGCTGACCGTGGTCGCGATCTGCGTGCCTTCCAGTTCAGGAAGCTGGATTTCACCGGCAAAGTTCGAAGCACGACCGAAGTCCGAGCCACCACCAGCGGCACCAGTGACTGGGATCGTTCGGAACTGCACGTTCTCATTGAGACCGAACTGCACCGTCATCGTGACGTAGCGACGATCCGCGGAGATCACACCTTCAACATCCAGAACGAAGCCCTGGTACACGACGCCGGGAATCGGCTGGAAGGCACCTGAGTTGTCACCCGTGACGGGGACGAGGTTAGAGATATAGGTCGTCGCTTTGGCAACCGCGATCCAAGCCCGCTGTCCATTGAAGAGGGTCAGACGAGGCGCGGTGAGAATGACGTTCCGTTGATCCGCCTGGGTGGCTTGCACCAGAAGGTCGACTTGGACATCATCCAAGAAGCTGACGCCGACGGTCAAGGCCGGGTTGGCCAGAGCGGCCACGCCGAGTGCGCCTCGAACCGCGGTACCGGCCAACGTGTCAATCAATGCGTTGGACTGTTGGTTCACCCCAACCATGCCCCAGCCATTCGATTCTTGGCCGTTGGCGTATTGAGTACCACGCTTCATTTGTCGAATCGGGGATCCGACGGCACCAGTCTGGTATTCGATACCGCCGTTACCGTCTGGCAGGCCGAACGCCGCGCCGTATGCCGTCGTGTTCTCAAAGGTCGTCTCCTGTCCGAGACCACTGAAGATCACTGCCTCCTTTGGTGATCCTGTCGGACCGGCCTGATTGGGCCCGTAGAAGAAGTCCGAAAGCTGCATCGACGGATCAACCGCCCGAGCGGCGTCGTACATGCCGTTGTTCGTATTGAAGTAGATGTCGAAGTCGACGCCGATCTGCTCGAACCACTCCATGGCCACATTGATCAGGCGTCCTTCGACGTTGATCTGGAGCGCACGGATCGTTCGGAGCTGGCTCAGAAGGCCTTCGATCTCCCGGTGATTCTTGGGCGTGTTGGTGATGATCAGGTTGCCATTGAGTTCCTGAAGCGAACCCGTATCGCCACCAAGGTCACGCCAGCCTTCAGGGTCGACCTGTTCCTGGATGATCGTGACGATTTGTTCGATGAGCTCCTCGCGGTCCTTCCGGTCAGGCTCGCCCTCTGGGTTGCCGAAGGGGGCACCACCACCACCGCCGCCGCCGCCGCCGCTGCCGCCGCCGCCGCCGCC
>CALFOM010000112.1 GCA_937919685.1 uncultured Phycisphaera sp. | reverse complement strand
CGGATTGTCTCCGGGCTGCGACGCGTCTCCCGTTCTGAACGGTGTTCGAAACGCCGTGATTGACCCTTGGAGACGTCGTCATGATGACCTATGCTGAGGGTTCCCATCGATCAGACCGACCGATCGATCGATTCCCGATCACCCCCGGAAATTCGCTTCAATGCCCTTTTTTCGCCGTATCCATGCTGCCGGAATGACCGGCGTCGCCCTTCTCCTGCTCGTCGCCAGGCCGGCATTGGCGCAGACCTTCCCACCGCCAAACCCGAACATGGGGCCAATCGGGACCTCAACCATGCACGCCAACTCATCGTCCTCCGGCGTCACCGCGTACTGCGGACCGGGGGCCGGCGCGGTGAACTTCGTCCAACGTAATTTGGAGGCGGTGTTTCCGTCGATCCTCATGTCCAGCGACGGACTCCTCGTCTGCGTCGCGACCAAGTGGAGCGACCAGTCGCCGACGGTCTACCTGCTCGACCCCGACTCGCTCGACACGCTCGCGGAAATGAACCTCCCCGGTTCGTCTACCAGTGACCTCGCGGGCGGCATCTACTCCTACCTCGACGACGAAGATCGGCTGGTGCTGGTGAACGCCGACGGCGATCTGCTTCGAATCGCCCACAACCAGGAAAAGAACGGGGCCTGGCAGCTCACCGTCGCCGAGTCGATTCCGATCGGATACCCGGATGTGGTGGGCATCGTGCCCGACTACACCGGAAACGTCTGGTTCGCCACCGCAGACGGGACCACCTCCGGCGGCGGCTCGGTGATCGGCTACCACTCACCGACGACCGGCGACACCGCGGCCTTCACTCTGCCAGCGGGCGAGATGATCGCCAACAGCATCTCGTCATCGCCGGCCGGCGTGGCGATCGCATCGACCGCGGCGATCTACCTCTTCGTCGCCACCGACGACGGGGTCTCGCAGGTCTGGCGTCAGACCTACGATCGCGGCCCCGCTCGAAAGCCGGGCCAGCTCAGCTGGGGGACGGGCTCGACGCCATCGTTCTTCGGCCCGCTCACCGGATTCGAATACCTCACGATCACCGACAACGCGAGTCCACAGGAACACATGCTCGTCTACCGGGCTTCGGACGGAAGTTTGATCGGATCAATGCCGTTCCTCACCGCAGACATCAACAGCGGCAGCGAGAACGCGACCCTCGCGATCGGATCGAGCCTTTTCCTCACGAGCACGTACGGATACCCGTATCCGCCCGGCGCCGCCACCGGCCCGAGCGTCCCTCGTACGGCGCCGTTCGCTGGTGGCATGCAGCGGGTGGATGTGGCGCCGGATGGCGATCGACTGACCATCGCCTGGCAGAACGAGTCGATCGCCTCTGCCGCACTTCCGCGGATGTCGAGCCGGGACGGCCTGATCTACACGGTCGTCCTCGATGTCGCGAGCGGTATGTACTCCTTCGTGGCGATTGACGCGTCCTCGGGCGTCGTCGTCTCAAGTACCGATCTGGGCTCGGGCGACGGCGACAACACCCTGCAGATGGTCGGTACCCTCGGGCCCACCGGCGTGCTCTACCAGGGACGCTACCGCGGGCTCTTCAGCGTGACCGCGGCATCATCATCGGCCTGCACCGCGACTTGCATCGACGCGGACTTCGTGGCGGACGGCATCATCGGCGGCGGTGACGTCGGGTTCCTCCTGAGCCGTTGGGGCCCGGCGGAAGATACGGAGGTGGCGGACCTCGACGGCGATGGCATCGTCGGCCCCGAGGACCTCGACCTTCTCATCGGCTTCTGGGGCGCCTGCAGCCCGTGATCGAATTCGACATCACCGCGACTCCACCGCCCGCCTCGACGTCGCGTCGGGGCGGGCTTTCTTTCAGGTCACCGTCGCCGGCGTGACCCGAGCGCCGGAGGGGCCGCACGTGGTCGCGGCAGCGGCATCGCGAGTGGCCATGAGAGATTCCAAACTGGCCAGTACGGAACACATGTCCGGGAAGGGCTATACTCACGGTTCGTATTCCGCTGGAAATGGCGGCTTTCGACCTTGCGGGTGTAGCTCAGTTGGTAGAGCGTCAGCTTCCCAAGCATCGCACTCGCAAATCAGATAGTGGGACTGAGGTGGCCATTAGCCACCTACCCGAGCGACGTAGCTCGGTGCAGCAAAGGAATTGGACGATCGTCCGTCTGGAGACTGCATCATGCGTCGATCCTCTGTACCTGCGTAGCTCCGTGATACCCGCGACGGTGAACGGGGCTACGCCCGCTGGACAGACCCGCTGACCAGCAAGCGTCACACCAAGCGATTCCCGGGCGAGTACGCCTCGCCCGAGTCCCGAGCCGCCTACCGAGCATGGCTCCAGCAGTTCCGTGGCCAATGCCAGGCTTCCGAAATTCGCGAAGAGCACCGCCGACTCGAAGAGCTGTCGGTCGACGAGCTACTCGAGCTGTGGATCGCCGACTATGGCCGAACCTATGGCGAACGTCACCAGAACACGCATGGCGCTCGGTACGCGGCGCTGGCCGTGTGTGAGTTGTACGCGGGCACGATGGCGGAAGATTTCACCGCCGGCGATCTCGCAGCCGTACGCGACGCGATGAACGCAAGCGGCCGCCTGTGCCGAACCGAGGTGAATCGTCGGCTCTATGCAATCCGGCGGGCCTTCAAATGGGGCCGCGAGCGATCACTTTTCCCCGCGTCAGTCGTTGCCGACCTTGAAGTGGTGCGGGCGTGGCACTTGGTCGCGGGCGTGAGAACGCAGATCCCATCACCGCCGACCCTTCCGCCGTGAACGAGATTATCGCAGACCTCGAACACAGGAATCCACGAGCCGCCCGAATCATCGGGTTCGATCTCCAGTCGGCAGAGCAGCCAAGACGTGGCAGCCGCGACCCCCACAGTAGTCGACGCCGCCGCTGTTTTCCTACAGAATTCACTGGCGTCGGTCTGGATTGCGAGGGGATTTAAGCCCATTTGGCGGTTTGTGGCGGAAACAGGCCTCGGACCTGTGACCGAGACCCCGCCACCAATGCAGAACGCCGCACCCAATGATGGATGCGGCGTTCGTGAGTTCGATCAAGACCAGACACGACCGAACCGAACGTCAATCGCCAGACCAGCACGCCGCAAACAGCGAGGCGAGTTGGTTCTTCTGTTCAGTCATGGTCTTTCCTTTTT
>CALFOM010000111.1 GCA_937919685.1 uncultured Phycisphaera sp. | reverse complement strand
CA
Organism: uncultured Phycisphaera sp.; assembly: GCA_937919685.1. Classification (GTDB taxonomy): domain Bacteria; phylum Planctomycetota; class Phycisphaerae; order Phycisphaerales; family SM1A02; genus UBA12014. Next base: position 8,042 of record CALFOM010000111.1, on the reverse strand, counting down.
CCTTTGGCGTTCCGATAGATATCTACGCATTTCACCGCTCCACCTATCGTTCCGACCGCCTCTACTCGCCTCAAGACATGTGGTTCACTCTGCAATTCCTCGGTTGAGCCGAGGGATTTCACAAAATGCCTACATGTCCGCCTGCGTACGCTTTAAGCCCAGTGATTCCGATTAACGCTCGGGCCCTCTGTATTACCGCGGCTGCTGGCACAGAGTTAGCCGGCCCTTCCTTTGGGTCTGGTCATTTTTTTCCTGAACCCTGACAGTGGTTTACACCCCGAAGGGCTTCATCCCACACGCGGTATTGCCCCGTCACACTTTCGTGCATTGCGGAAGATTCGTTACTGCAGCCTCCCGTAGGAGTCCGGGCAGTGTCTCAGTCCCGATGCGGCGGGTCGTGCTCTCACACCCGCTACCCGTCTATGGCTTGGTGAGCCGTTACCTCACCAACAACCTGATAGGACATTCCCCGCTCCCAAGGCAGCAAGCCTTTGATGCCGAAGCACCACATCGAGTATTACCTCAAGTTTCCCTGAGCTATCCTCGACCTTGGGGTACGTAGAAATGGATTCCTCGCCCTTACGCCGCTCTAATAACCCCGAAGGGCGTTCGCGCTCGACTTGCATGTTTTAGCCATACCGCCAGCGTTCAATCTGAGCCAGGATCAAACTCTTCAATTGTGTTCGATAGAAGGTCTATAAAGACCAACATAACTTCGAAGGTTTGGCCTGGTTGACCGCGTCGGAAAACGCGGCCGGTCTTCACTAATCTCAAGTTGTGATTCCGAAGAATCACGACTAGTGCCGGCAGGCGGCTAACCTGCCGGTATCGGTTCACGGACATCCATACTTACCTCACCCATAAGGCGAGGTTCGTAAGAATCCCTTGAAGGAAAATTAACTTGGTATCACAAGGATGTCCATTGGACGGCCCGGCTGTGTGGGCCGACCATTGGGATTACACCTCGAAGCCCTGTTGTGAGCAGGTCTTCGAGACGCTCCATCCTCGCGGCATGTCCGAATCATTCACTTGTCAAAGAGGAACACGGCCGAGGCCGTATCGCCAATGCGTTTGGCAATGGCGAGACGAGGCATCCTAGGGAAACCCACGCCCCTGTCAACCCACCTTGCCGCGAAAAATCAGGGTTCAGCACGACCTTCTGCCAGGATCGATGCCGCAGAAGTCGCCCGATGTTTCTCTTCTACGGGTTTTGGGCGATAATAGGGCCCTAGTTGGCGCTAAAAAGCCTTTCTTGTCCACGCAGCCGTGGAGGTTTCCATGCTCGGGAAGGCCTTCACGGAGGAGCCGCGAATCCCGCAATCGAACACAATTGACAAGATACACGACCTATCCACGAGAGATCCCCCAAGACACCTGCCCGAAGACGCCGGGAGTCGGCGATTGTCCCGCCGCACGACCGTGTGCCACCACGCAGGCATGCACTTGATGAGCCCCACCACGACGAAGCACCTTTGCCATGGCTGAAAGCGTCGCACCGGTCGTCATGACGTCATCCACGAGGATCACCACGGGCCGTCTCTCCAGCCATCGCGAGGCACGGCGTCGGAGCTGCAAGGAGCCTCCTACTTCGCTGCGAGATCGCCGGCCCAACCCCATCTGCGGCGGCACCCAACTCCTCGTAACCAACGAGCGCACTGGAACATTGATGACGTTCGACACACCGTCCGCCAGAATCGCGGTGTGATCGAGACCTCGATTCCATCGGCGGAGTCTTGGCGAGGGCACTGGAACCAGCAACAGGCCGCTCACCCCTGTCAACGAATCAGGAAGCCAGTCCGCCGTCGCCTGCAACTCCTGACCGAGGCGGTTGCCGAAATGCTCCAGCGGTTCCGGCCAGGCTCGATACTTTGCAGTGGCCAGAAGATCGGCAAGCACGCCGTCATAACGCCCAAGAGTCGTCATCGAGTCGATGCCGTTGGGCATCCGCTCCGACCGCGAGGCGGATCCCGCTTCGGGAACATCGATCGAACCCATTGAAGATCGACACGCCTCCGTGGTCGCCTCATGAAGAATCGACCGCAGCGCCGCTCCGGTTGGCCGCTGGATTCCCAGCAACTCCTCGAGAAGCCGCGAGCCTGACGCGAGCATGGCTCGAACCGTTGATCGTGACGTGCTTCCCACCGAACGCATGTCGTACACCCCCACCACCCGGGCCTACCGTATCCACGTGACGCCGCCATCCGGTGGAATCGGCGGAATCGTCGTGTTGTGGATCTTCATCACGTCGTCACAAAAAAACACGGACCCGGACCTTTCACAGGTCCAAGTCCGTTGAAGGCTGAAAGCCCGATTGATCGACATCGAATGCCGATCATCATTCTGTTCTCAGCTGGTCGCCATCTTCCGGAGCACCGTCTGAAGGATGCCCCCGTTGCGGAAGTAATCGACTTCGACGGGAGTATCCACCCGCACCACGGCCTGAAACGTCTTCGGGACACCCTGGTCATTCGTCGCCACGACTTCGATCTCCTGCCGGGGCTTGAGATCCTCCGGAACCGCGATGTCGAATGTTTCATGACCCGTCAACCCGAGCGAATCTACCGACTGCCCGGATTTGAATTCGAGGGGAAGCACGCCCATAAACACGAGGTTCGAGCGGTGAATTCGCTCGAAACTCCGAGCGATGACCGCTTTCACGCCCAGTAGATTCGTACCCTTGGCGGCCCAGTCGCGACTCGACCCCATGCCGTAGTCGCTCCCCGCGAGCACCACCAACGGCACGCCATGTTCGCGATAGTTCATGGCGGCGTCGTAGATGAATTTCACTTTGCCATCGAGCAGGTCGGTCGTGTACCCGCCCTCGGTTCCCGGTGCGAGGAGGTTGCGAATGCGGATGTTCGCAAAGGTCCCGCGAGTCATGATGCGGTCATTTCCGCGTCGTGATCCGAAACTGTTGAAGAGCGAAACCGGAACGCCTTGGTCGACCAAGAACTGACCTGCCGGCGAATCGACCTTGATCGCACCCGCGGGCGAGATGTGGTCGGTCGTCACGGAGTCGCCGAGCAAGGCCAGACATCGTGCCGCCCGGATCGGCTTGATCGAATCGACGTCGAGCGTCATCCCGATGAAAAATGGCGGATCCTGAACGTAGGTGCTCGTCTTGTCCCACTGGTACATCTCACCCGTGGAGGTCTCAATCGCCTGCCATTCCTCGCTTCCCTCGAAGACATTCGCGTACTGCGCAAGGAACTGCCCTCTGCCGAGTGATGCTTCGACCGTCCGGTCAATCTCCTCGGTGCTGGGCCAGATGTCCTTGAGAAAGACCGGATTGCCCTCGGTATCGGTCCCCAGGGGATCCACGGCCAGATCGATGTCGACGGTGCCGGCAATGGCGTACGCGACGACCAGCGGCGGTGACGCGAGGTAGTTCGCCTTCACGTCCGCATGAATCCTGCCTTCGAAGTTCCGATTGCCACTCAGCACGCTGGTCGCAATCAGATCGTTCTCGCGGATCGCGAGAGAAATCTCTTCCGGCAACGGACCTGAGTTTCCGATGCAGGTTGTACAGCCGTAACCGACCAAGTAGAAGCCGAGGGCTTCAAGGTCGCCCATGAGGTCGGCTCGCTCGAGATAATCCGTCACCACCTTCGAACCGGGGGCAAGCGACGTCTTCACCCAAGGCTTTCGAGTGAGACCACGTTCTCTCGCCTTGCGGGCAAGCAGCCCGGCGCCGACCATCACGCTCGGGTTGCTGGTATTGGTGCAGGATGTGATGGCCGCGACGACCACGTCACCGTCACGCATTTCGAAGTCGACATCGTCGAAATGCACCGCAGTCCGCGGTCGATCCGCGACCGCCGCCGCATCGGGGCCTTCGCCGCCTTCGCCCATCCAGCGATCAACTTGCGAACCGCCGTCGGCGCCTTTCCGACCGAAGACGTCGCTCAGAGTCTGGTGCCAGGTTCCCTGCATCGCCGAAAGGGCGACTCGATCCTGAGGCCGCTTCGGCCCCGCGAGCGACGGCTCGACGGTCGACATGTCGAGTTCGAGCGTCGATGAGAATCGGGGTTCGACGTCGTCATTGCGCCAGAATCCCTGAACCTTGGAATACGACTCCACGGTCGCGATCAGAGATTCGTCCCGCCCGCTCAGGCGGAGGTACTCGAGCGTGCGCTCGTCGATCGGAAAGAACCCGCAAGTGGCGCCGTATTCCGGAGCCATGTTCGCGATGGTGGCTCGGGTCGCGAGTGGCATCGCCGCGAGGCCCGAACCGAAGAACTCGACGAACTTCCCAACCACCCCGTGGGCCCGGAGGATCTCCGTGATTCGCAACACCAGATCGGTCGCCGTCGTTCCTTCGGGAAGGGATCCGGTCAATCGCATGCCGACCACTTCAGGCACCAACATGTAGATCGGCTGGCCGAGCATGACGGCTTCCGCCTCGATGCCCCCGACACCCCAACCAAGAACACCAAGGCCGTTGATCATCGTGGTGTGACTGTCAGTGCCGACCAGCGAATCGGGAAACAGCACGCCGTCCCTCTCCCAGGTCACTTTGGCGAGATACTCCAAGTTCACCTGATGCACGATCCCGGTCGCCGGCGGCACGACCCGGAAGTTGTCAAAGCCTTGCTGCCCCCACTTGAGAAATTCGTATCGCTCACCGTTTCGTTCAAATTCTTTCTCGGCGTTGATGGTGAGCGCCACACCGGAGTTGAATTCATCAACCTGGACAGAGTGATCGATGACGAGATCGCATGGAACGAGCGGATTGACCTTGCTGGGATCACCGCCCAAGGACTTCATCGCATCACGCATCGCCGCAAGATCCACCACGCACGGAACGCCGGTGAAGTCCTGGAGCACCACACGGCCGGGCGTGAAGGCGATCTCCGTCTCACCGACGTCGGTCGCGTCGTAGGAAGCCAGCGCCTTCACGTGATCTTCGGTCACCACTCTGCCATCGCAGTTCCTGAGGCAGCTTTCCAGCAACACCTTGATCGAGAGCGGGAGTCGATCGATTTCGCCGAGGGAGGCGAGCGAATCGAGTCGATAGATGATGCGATCACCTTTGTCGGTCGGCAGAGAGGCGCGGGCGGAAAACGGATCGTGCGAGGACATGCTGGCTCCGATTGGGCAGACGCCGGGGCACACGGGCCCTCGAATTGCCTGCGAACAGTATTTCGACTCCCATTCTAGCGACCGCAACGCTCGACTTCGAAGGCCCCAAAGCGATCTCGGGCCGATACAAATCGACCCCGCCGCAGCATCCATGCCATCTCAATCTGAGCGTGCGGTCGCCCTAGCGCTTCCGCATTCGGATTTCAAGGTTCGGACCGGAGACCACCGAGCCAGCGGGAACCGAGGACGTCACGAAGACGCTTCCGTTCACCACCGACCCTCTCCCGATGACCGTGTCCTCCCCCAGAATGGTCGCCCCGGCATAGATCGTGACGTCGTCCTCGATGGTCGGATGCCGCTGATATCCCCGTCGAATCCGCCCCGTCTCGTCGACTTCGAGTCGCTTGGCACCGAGCGTCACCCCTTGGTAGAGGCGACAGCGGTCGCCGATGCGAGTCGTCTCTCCGATCACCACGCCGGTCCCGTGATCGATGAACATCTGGCGGCCGATCATCGCTCCGGGATGGATGTCGATGCCCGTGGCCGCATGAGAGATCTCGCTCATCATTCTGGGGATCAACGGGACGCCTCGGAGTTGAAGTTCGTGAGCGAAACGGTGGACGACGAGCGCGGCAACACCAGGACAACAGAGGATCGCCTCGTCGAGATGATGCATTGCTGGATCACCCTCGTAGGCCGCCAAGGCGTCCTCGGCGAGAAGCGACCGCACCGCCGGAATCCGCTCGAGAAAGACCTCCAATGCCTCCGACGCACGGCGATATGCCTCTGATGCCTGGCAACCATGACTTCCGATCGGGTCGTACGCGAATGCTGCTTCCAGCTGCCCAAAGAGCAGTATCGCCAGCTCATCGATCAGTCTGCCGACGTGCTCTTCGAGATCGGACGGATCGACCACTCTGGGCCCAAAGAAACCCGGAAATGCCAGCCATCGCAGCCGCTCGACGATGACACCGACGATCGCCGCATCCGGCATCGGGGAGTTTGCGGTCCGATGGGATTCACCGTTGCTCACGACCGATTCGAGAATCGCCGCCTTCCATCGCTGGATCCCGGCCTCGGGTGTGATGGTCTCCGGTTTCTTCGGAACGTCAGGCATGCGACGCATCGTAGGGCTGAACCGCCACACGGGGGTTGCGGGCGAGTGCGAGTTCAAGGACGCGCGGGAGACATGAACGACGGCGGCCCGAGAAGGACCGCCGTCGCGTGTACTGATTATTGATCACCGATCACCGCCATTGACCCAGGCGGCATTTCAGTCGCTCGAGTCAGCCGACGCCACCGCCTTGACCGCCACGACCACCACGATCACCTTGGCCACCTTGATCACCTTGGCCACCACGACCTCCTTGGCCACCACGACCTCCTTGGCCACCTTGGCCACCACGACCGCCTTGACCGCCTTGACCGCCTTGACCGCCGCGGAACTCTTCGATCATGCTCTGTCGCTCTTCGTCGGAGAGTTCCCCGTCGCCGTCCTTGTCGAACCGCTTCATGAACTCGGCTCGTTGTTCTTCACTCGCGCCACCCCAACCGCCGCCACCGCCGCCACCGCCGCCGCGGCCACCACGCTGAGCGGGCAGCGCTTCCTGCTGCTCAGGATTCAGGAGCGCCTTGAGCTGTTCGACGTAACGTTCGTCGACCCGACCTCGCTCGTCCATGCCTTCACGATAGGGATCTTCTTCACCAGCATTGCCGCCACCTCGGTTGCGGCCGCCACCCCACGGCATGCCGCCGGAGAAGTCTCCGGACATGATGGAAACCATTCGCGTTCCCTGACTGACTTGCTCGTCACCCTCGGTCTTTCGAAGAATACTCACCAACAGGAGGTTCTTGGCGGTGAGCTCGGCCATGAACGAACCGTCAAGCGTCACGATCGCTTCGAGCACGTCCGGATCGAGATCTTCGATTTCCATGGCGGCGGCGAATGAACGCTGGCCGAAGGTCGGTCGATAAATCCGGTCGTAGGCTTCTTCGAGGAAGGCCCGGTTGAGGGCGGTCTTCTCAGCTTCGTCCTCAATGACGTCCGCAAACTGCTGGCGGAAGTTGTCGTTGACGTTCCGCACGGTCTCTCGGTACTGAACCTGCTGCTTGAGGATGCGTTCAGCATCTTCGACCGAGCCGTCCTGCATTGCCTTGAAGAGGCGAGGCGCACTGGTCAGGAGGTACGCATCTCGTGAAACCAAGGCGTTATGGAGTTGTAACTCGTACTCATCCAACATCGGTTCGACGGAGGCGTAGGCCTCCTCGGAAAGGCCGACATCGTCGAGGACCGCGAACAAGTTCACTTCTTCGCCGGAGAGACGGCCGCGGGGAAGGGCCTTCTCGCGAACCAGAAAACGGTCGAATGCCGGCCAGAGCACCAGCTGGTCATCGGAGAGCTGGATTTCCACGTTGCCGACGAATTCCGTCTTGAGCAACTGCCGTTCGGCCACCCATTCCTGAAGAATGTCGAGCATTTCGCCCATCACACCTCGGGCCTCGTCCATGGCGCCACTTTCCATCGCATCCTGCATCAGGTCCTGCTGGACGGTCTGCATTCGCTCGCGGAAGAAGGCGCGACGGTCCTCACCGGACATTTCCTCCCCACCATTGGCGGCCTGAATCTCTTCCATTTCCTCGCGGATGTTGCCCATGGTGTCTCGCATGCGTTCACGCATGTCACCCATGCCGCCACCGCCCATGAAGGACTGCATCATCGAACGTCCGAGGTCGGTGAGATCGGCCTGAACGGCTTCGCTGCCACTGCCAAAGGTGTCGTCGTAGTCCTCGATCAGGCTCTCAATAATCGATCGTTGACCATCGTCCAACTGGAGCTGTTCTACGAAGAGCGGGACATCGCGACGGGAGAAATCAGGCTCGAGGAGCTCGCGGATGTCCCGCATTCCCCCCATGTTCATGCCGCCTCGGCCGCCTCCCTGACCTCCCTGACCTCCCTGACC
>CALFOM010000110.1 GCA_937919685.1 uncultured Phycisphaera sp. | reverse complement strand
TGGAACTCTGGAATCAGCTTCGACTCGCCAAGATCCCGATCCGCATGGTCGGTCGTCCGATCACAAACGGCAATTCCAGAGTCAGAGAGTGAAGCTTGATCATTGCGGATCAACCCCTTCGTACGGGGCGATCTTCGGCGGAATCAAGACCAGAATCGTTCCGATCAGACACACCACGCAGAAGATCAGGCCCGCGAAATGGAGCGTTGGCCCCGCCAAGGCGACCAGAAGTAAGATCGCGATCTGGGACCCGAGAAAAAACCCCCGAGTGGTCGCTTGATGACCGGAGCCGATCGGGCCGGACAATCTTGCAGCGGGCGATTTCACCCACTTCTCCCATGAGATCCCGAGCTTCGACTCGAGCGACTTCAGATAGGCGGAAGCACGAATCTGGTGATTGTCATTAAGAGCCCATACTCCGGCCATCCCGCTGCTCGCGCCGAGATAACCAGCAACCACCCAGCCTTCCGCCGCTGATTGAAGACGCCAGATCGCGAATCCGAATATCAGCGCCGAGATCGCTAGGACGAAATTCTGTATCGCCGAGCGAAGCAGGATCTCTCCTCGCAAGTAGAGGAATTCGAGTTCAAGAGAACGCCGGGCTTCGGCATCCTTCACGCACACATCGGACATTTTCTTCCCGTTCTCTTCCTCAACAGACATCGCACATCTCTCCTTGGTGAGTAAAGCCTTCCCGGAAGTTGAAGACAATCATCGACGAAAGCCGTCTCGCCGATGCCGCCACCGGCGGAATCGAAATCGAAATCTATCCCAGCGATCGGCATATCTCCACCGATCGACGTCGGCGTACTCAGGACGCAGCATCGCACCATCGCTTCCGCGGTCTCGATAAAAATTTGGAACGGGGTGCTGATCCGACATTTTCATGTGAAACACCGGACACGCCGGCGCCGCCTGAGGTGGCGTGATCCAGGCCCAGTCTGCGGCAGGTTGGCGTCCATCGGCCCGTTCTCGCTCAACGAAGTCCATGTACCGATCACTCTCCGTGTGGTGATCCGCGATCTTCACGCCGGCTCGTTGGAACGAATGCAGTACCGCTTCGTTGAGCGCCAGAAGCGCATGGTCCTTCCAGAGCGGAATCTCATCCTCGAAATCAAGTCCAATCCCACGCGCCACGGCACCGAGAAAATTGTATCGACGTTCGTCGGCAAGGTTCCTCGAGGCGATCTCGGTTCCCATGTAGTGGCCATTGAAAGGGGCACAGGGATAATCGACCCCACCGATGGTCAGAATCATCCCGCTCACACACGGAACGGCGTACCAACGAAGGCCGAGCTCGCCCACCATCGAATGACGCGGATGCGTGATCGGGACTTCGTGCAAGACTCGTCGAGGAATCGAGTGAATGCTCCGACGTTGATTCCGATCACGAATAAGTAGCGGGAGAACCTCGAATTGAGGGTCATCGCCGACCGACTTCCAGCCAAGCCTCTCAACGATTCGTGTGACCTCGATGTTGAGTGGGTCTCCGATCGTCCGCAAGCCCGGACTCGACCATCCTGCATACTGGATCGCCTGCCGGCTCTCGATGTACGCAGGAAGCACATCATTCTTCACGGGGGCGAAGATGGTGATGACCGAACGAATCTCTCCTCCGTTAAATGCTGCGGCGAGATGGTCGAAGACACTGGAAGCGATTTCATCGGGCTCAACGACATTCCGGCAGTCGACAACGTCGAGCGATCTCCAGTGGAGACGCCCGATGCATCGCGAGCTATGTCGCCAAGCCATCCTCGCCCCGAAGGCTATCTCTTCCGGCGTGTGTTCGTACCAACCGAATCGCCGGAGTTCTCGCAGCGCCTGGGATTCCCGACGCCTTCGCAAGACATCAGAAAGTTCGTTCTCGCGATGAAAACGACGAATGAACGCTCGGGCCTCCTCCGATTGCTCTCCTCGGCTGAGACGGCGTAGGCGTCGGCGAAGCGGATCTGAAGACGTCTTTCGGTCCATGGTCCTACATTAGTCCATCGAAGGCACGGGCGGTTCGACGTACTTCACGACGGTTGATTTGGTAAACGACGTCGAGCACTCTTTTCTTCGCGTTTCTGTAACTTCGTCCCTGCGAGTCCACATTCACATATCTGGTTCGGCACCTTTTGGGATCATCGTGGATCACCTTGAGCCCGGGAATCGTCTCAGGCTCCTCGCGTACCCGCTTCATGATCTTCGTATCCTCGAGCAGGCTGAAGTCGTTGAAGCGGACCCGATCGATGAATTCGGAATGCGATTCGAGGAACCGAGCGGTTGCGATGAGATCATCAGCTGTCTCGCCGGGAAAACCCTTGAACATGGTGCAGCGCACGCTCAACCCAGCCTCGGTGGCCTCTCGAATAAACTGGGCATTTCCGTCAACCGAGGAG
>CALFOM010000109.1 GCA_937919685.1 uncultured Phycisphaera sp. | reverse complement strand
ATTCAACCGGATCCGGGATAACGAGCGATCTCTGCCAGTTTTTGGGGCTGACGAAAGAGAGGCCGTCGAGGGTCGAAGGGTCATGATGTCAGGACCGAGTCATTCGCCGGCGGACCCACCACGCCAAGCCCAGACCGGTTCCCGCCGCAAGCAAAGGTGCTGGCAGGGGTACGAGGATCGGTTCCTGAATCTCATCATTACTACTCGCGGTCTGCAATCCGGTGGCCGCCGAATTGATCTCAAGGTCGTCCCAGATCGAGACCTCGACGACACCAGGGCCTCCGCTGATCTGGTCATCCGCAAGGGTGGTGGAATTGAGCATGCAGCCAAGGACCACCGCCAAAATTGGCGTCAATTTGTTCGATACAAGTTTCAAAATCATCTCTCCTGAATCTCTCTCACTTGTGAAACCAAAATCACGACACCGAGGTCCACATCCTTGAACTCACCCACCCTAACAGCGTCAGCGTTAATTCCGTGCAAAGAAATACTGCGGGCTAAGAAAAAACAGGTTTTCACGCCACCACCCTCAAAAACTCCTCGCCCTATGAACATTGTGGACTCATGACCTCCAACATGCCACTCCACTATCGTAGAGGTCGTGGATTCAAGCCATATCATGGCTTCTTGGCGGCTAAATCAAAGGAACTCTTACCAATCAAACTAATTCTTAGTCACAAAGAAGAGGCGCCGCCCCATAACTTCGGTGGCCGATGGCGGATATAGACGATTTCTAGATCGTGAATCACACGAAAGAACCAAGGCTAGTTTCTTATTCTCGGACCTTCATCCACTCAAGAAGCTTGATCAATCGCTCCTCAAGGATCTCACTCACCCGGTTGAGATTTCGAGCGAAGGCCGATTTTTCAGGCTCTGGGTGATCTACGAGATCGGTGACCGCCTTCACTGCGAGAAACCGGATTCCCAAGTCTCGTGACAGACTGGCGATCGAGGCGGCTTCCATCTCCTTGCAGGTCACCCGCTCGCGTTCGAAGAACTTCTGCTCCTCCGCCGTCGGCTCAAAAGAGTCTCCGGTAGAGATGACCCCTGATTCAGCCCCCAACGCCATCCTCATCGCCTCATCGACGATGGCTGGGATCCGGCCGATGCCAAAAGCATCGAACTTCGGAAGTGGGATCCGGCGATCGTGGAAGAGAAAGTCGCCCCCACCGACGTAAACGGCTCCGATCGATGCCCCCTCGCGTTGAAAACCCCCGCAGGTACCCGCATTCACCAGAAGATCCGGGCGGAATCGGCGGCATAACAGATACGCCGCCAAGGTCGCCGGCAACGTCCCGATCCGATCGCAGCCGTGATACGGGTCCTCTCCTGCGAAAGCGATCGCGATTTCGAGATTCCGGCCACCTGAGCCCCCCTCGACTCGACCCGAGAACCAAACGGCTGGCAGATCAGGGTCGAGCCGCCCTTGCGCCTTGAGCCCCAGTCGCTTGACCAACCCTTCACCTTCAGCCCGCATGGCGAAGATGAATCCGATTCGCTGGACTTCCGCCTTTGTTCCTTCGATGTCCGGCCGCGTGCCTGTAGTCGTCATCGCCAGAGGCTACCGGAACGCACGCCTCGGGAGGAATCAGCATCTCGACTCCCAAGGTTGGGAAATCCAGTCGTCGCTGACCCGTTGGAGATTCACGCCTCACCAGTCGTGATCGGGCCGCCTCCCCCTACTACACTCGATCTGCAGCATGGATCGCGTCCAGGATCTCCGGGTTCATCTATACGCCTCCCCTCATTCCCCGCCCTTCGATCAATGACCCAAGCCCTCCGCAGATCACTTTTGGCCAGACTCCCTGGACGGTTGCGTTCAGTCGTGCTCTTTATCGGACTGGTTGGGTTGACGCTGGTTGGCATCAATCACGCCCTCGCATCCCCCATGCCTGCGGGATCGACCTGGCGCTCCGAGGAAATCGACCTCCCGGCCATCGAGAAGCGAGCGATTCAGGCCATTGATCAAGTCGCCCAGTCGACGGTACTGGTGACGTTCCGCGGACGCGCTGGATCGTCCGCAAGCGGCGTCATCATCGACTCGCGGGGGCTGGTGCTCACCGCCGGGCACGTCGGTGATCGGCCTGGACGCCGCGGTGTCATCACGCTGCCGGATGGCCGGGAATTCAGAGGTCGAACCCTCGGGCAGATCTTCGAAGGGGACGTCGACCTCGGCCTCATCCAGATCGAAAATCTCCCTGATGACGAATCACTTCCGGCGGTTGAACTCGCCCCAGAGAATGAGACCCAGGAAGGCGACTGGGTGCTGACGCTCGGGTACGCCGCCGCCATCTCTGAAATCCGACACTCAGAACCTGCGGCGCGCATCGGACGCATCGTCGCCGTCGATGGTGGCGAGATCGCCGTAGACAGTCCGTTTGATGCCGGTGATTCCGGTGGACCGATCATCGATCTCGACGGGCGTCTTGTTGGAATCGTCAGTCGCTGCGGCCACGAATCGTGGCAAAACATCGGGACTGGAGTGGACGCCATCCACGCGTTTCTACCCCGGCTCAAGTCGGAAGATCTTGGTGATCTCGATACCGATCTGGAAGATTGGAACGGGAACACCGGACGCCGGAGCGCGAGAAACACGAAGCGTGATCCTCGCTTCCTCGCCACCCTCAATGCGTTGACCGCCCCCATCAAACGAGGCATCGTCGAACTACGAAACGAGGATCGCCTGGTCACCTTCGGAACGGTGGTGGGAGAGAACCGAGTCATCGCCAAGGCCTCTCTTTTCGCTCGACAATCGAGAAATGCGATGGCAGTCTTCACCAGTCCGGCGACGGGGCGAACGGTTGCCGAAACGGCGAAGCCGCTGGCAATCGATGCCGAACTCGACCTCGTGCTTCTCGAGGTTTCGGGAGTCGCGATGCCGGAGTCGCTGAAGAACGTCCGCGTTACTCCAGTCCAATCAGGCACCATGGTCATCGTGACCGACGACGACGGCGATGCCGCGGCATTCGGAATCGTGGCTCGTGACGTCGATTCGCTGGCCAACGAGAGCGCCATCGAAGACCGCCCGTTCATCGGTGTCGCATATGAAACGAATCGCCGACCAACGGGGCTTCGAATCACCCAAGTGGTTCCCAGTTCGAGCGCCGCCCGAGCAGGAGTGGCGGTGGGCGACGTGCTTCTCACGATCGATGGTCGACCTGTTCAAGATCGTCGCGGGCTGTCCGCGGAAATCGGAAATGCCACGATCGGGGATCGACGGACGCTGACCTTGGATCGCGCCGGTGAACGGCTCGAAATCAAACTCGAACTCGGCATCCGTCCGGGCGGTAGCACGCGTGGTCTTCCGGGCAACACGTCCACGGGCGTCAGTCGGCTGAGCGGCGGATTCGGCGACGTCTTCCTCGTCGACGCCGACGTACCGGCCCACGCGATCGGCGCCCTGGTCGTGGATCTAAAGGGTCAACTCGTCGGATGGGCCATCGCGAAACGATCACGCACCTCCCTGGTGGTCATCCCTTGGGCGCGAGTTCTGGAATCGCTCGATCGACTCGAGCCTGACGAGGACGATGCTTCAAGGCGACTTTGTGCCTATCGAGTGCTGGTCACCGAGGGCCGCGACGGATCGATCGGACTCGAAGCGGATGATGCGTTTCCCATTGGGGACGAGATTCGTCGTGAGAAACTTGCCCCGGAAGGTGGGACGACTTGGGGCTACTGGACGGATGCGGATGATGCACTCGAATGGACGATCCGCATCGAGCAGCCCGGCCGATTCCGGGTGACCATCGAACAGGCCTGCCCGCGCCGAGACTCCGGAACGCCCATTCGATTGACGGTCGGAAACCACGAGGTCGACGGCCGAGTCGAGTCGACCGAGAGTTGGAGCCAGTTCGCTGAATTCTCGCTCGGCGAAATCGAAATCGACGACATCGGCGAAGTGACCGCGGTGCTCAAACCGCTCGCCTCTCCCCGAGGCTCCGTCATGAGCTTCTCGCGAATTCGGCTCGACCGCCTGCCTGAACCGCCCACCCTTCGAATCGCGCCACTTGAGATTCAGAAGGAATCCGAATCCTCTGGAGATCCGGGCCGACCCTCGCGAGTGCGACCATGAAGAAACCAATGCTTGAAACCTCCGGACGGACTTTCGTCACTGCAGATACGCACTTCGGCCAACCTGACGCCTGTACAAGCTTCGACCGTCCGTTTCAGGACAGCGCTGCGATGCAGGACGAGATCATCGCACGGTTCAATGCCGTGATCGGCCCGAACGATCTACTGCTTCACCTCGGAGATTTCGTCGGTGACCACGGCCCGACGAAAGAGAAGACTCGACTCGCGGCGTCGGTCCGGGAACGCCTCGATGCGGGCCGGATCATTCTCGTCCGCGGCAACCACGACCCCGATCGCCCGCGGTATCGCGAAATCTTCGACGGAGTCCACGACCTTCTGGACTTCCGCATCGGTGATGCCGGTCACCGCGTCGTCTGCAGCCATTACCCCATGCGGAGCTGGCGTGGAATCCGAAATGGTTCGCTGCATCTCTATGGACATACGCACGGCCGGCTGGAGGAGACCGGAAGGTCTACGGACGTTGGTGTCGACTGCTGGAGTTTTCGACCGATCCTTCTTGATGATCTCATCTCGATGCTGCTCGCACGGGAAATCCTCCCGATACCCGAGAAGAGATCGATGCTGCAGCCGATTCGAAGTGGACTCGGCGGCTGAAGCATCCTTAATCCAGATTCGTGATGGTCGGGATCCTCGGTCTTCTGCCTAAAATCGCGGCAGAGATCCTGAACGGAATCGACAATCCATGCTCGGTTTCCTAGAACTTGCCTCTACAATCCACCGGAGATCCCGTTCATCCTCAAGCGTGTTTAATCCATGCTCAAACGTTCACCACGATCCTGTTCATCCTTCCACCGTCCGTTTGGCGCTGTCCTCGGAACGGTCTGCTCCCTGACGTGCCTGTCTGGCGTCGCGGTTGCTCAACATGAAGATGTCGTCCGACGTTCGGCGTTCTTCGAGACACAGGCCTGGCCGATCATTGAACGGGAATGCCTGCGTTGCCACGGCACCGAAGGAACGCCGAAAGGCGGACTCCGACTCGACTCCCGAGAAGCAATGCTTCGCGGCGGAGATCGCGGCCCGGCACTCGACGAGACACGACCTGAGCAGAGTTTGATCCTCGAAATGATCTCGTGGAAGAGCGATGAATACGAGATGCCTCCGACCGGCCAGCTTCCCGACGCGGATCTGGCGATCATCACCGAATGGATTCTCGAAGGCGGAACCTGGGCCGACGGGATCGGCGCCGATTCGGGCGACGCCTCCCGCGAAGAAAAAGAGGTTCCGCTCGGCGGCGACTGGTGGGCATGGCAAACTCTGGAGCGTCCGGCGATCCCCGCAGTCTCTGATCAAGGCTGGGTTCGCAATCCAATCGACGCATTCGTGCTTGCCAGACTTGAGGCCGCCGGTCTTTCGCCAGCACCGGAAGCAGATCGATACGTCCTCATTCGGCGTGTAGCACTGGACCTTACGGGCCTCCCGCCGACTCCCGCGGAGGTTGCGGCCTTCATCGAAGACCACGCTCCCGACGCCTACGAAGCAATGGTCGATCGATACCTCGCCTCGCCGCAACACGGCGTGAAGTGGGCACGCCATTGGCTGGATGCGGTGCGTTACGCCGACACCGACGGGTACGAACGGGATCGAACCAAGCCATCTGCATGGCGATACCGCGACTGGGTGGTCAATGCGATCAATCAAGATAAGCCGATCAACCACTTCTTCATCGACCAACTCGCAGGCGATGAGATCGAAGACCGGAATCTGGAATCCCTCATTGCCACCGGTTTCTACCGATTGGGAATCTGGGATGACGAGCCCACCGACGTAAAACTGGCCCAGTTCGACGACCTGGATTCGATCATCGACGTGGTCTCTCGCAACATGATGGGCATGTCGATCGCCTGCGCTCGGTGCCATGCACACAAGCGTGATCCGATCCTTCAAGGTGACTACTACCGGCTGGCGGCGATCTTCCGCGACCTTCGCCCCTACAAGATGAATGCCGGCAATTCGATCGAAGGCAACAACGTGACCCGTACCGTGCCGGCCTTCTTCGGCAGCGGCGAAGATGAGTATCAGATCACTCGCAGACGGTTCGCGGAGGAGATGTCCGACACGGTTTCAGAACTAAAGTCGATCGAATCGCGGGTCGAGACCGCCGAGTCACCCGCCGAAACCCCCGGACTGATCTCGCACTACCCGTTCGAAGATTCGCGAAGTGCGACGGTCGTGGATGTGGCGGGCGGGAATGATGGTCGGATCGCCGATGTCGGCTTCGAAGCGGAAGGCCGCGAGGGCCGAGGCTTCCGATTTGATGGCGGTGACGACGGCATTCGAATTCCACATGTCGCCAGAGAGTCGTTCACGATCTCGTTCTGGGTCCGAACGTCGGCGCAGTGCCGAGGCAACGACAATGATCCTCGCTGGTTCCTCGGGGACGGACTCGTCGACGGCGAGGTCTCCGGCGTGGTGAACGACCTCGGAATCTCCATGGTCGGATCGGGCATCATCTCCGCGGGCATCGGAAATCCCGAGACATTTGTGAACTCTCCTCCAGGCTTCAACGATGGTGACTGGCATCATGTCGCCCTCACGCGAAACCATGAAGACGGCATCGCGGTTCTTTATGTCGATGGAATCGAGGTCGGCCGAGCCACTGGCGGCAAGCAGCCCCTCGACCGAGTCGAAGAACTCGCGGTCGGCCGCATGCTGCCCGGGCACGGTGCGTTCAACGGTGACCTTGACGAACTGAAGATCTACGATCGGCCGCTGAGCCCTGGAGAAGTCGCGGGCGCCGCCCACGGCCTCCGGCTCGACGATCCCTTCGTACTCACGGTTGCTGAGACACTTGGGTTTGACGCTGCTGCGGAGTATCGACGCCGGCGGGACGCCCTTCTCGGGATGCGCCCGCCTGGACTGGAAACCACCCTCGTGCTCTGCGCCCGGTCCAACGGAACCACACCCCCCGACACCCACATCCTCATCCGAGGAAACGCTCATTCGGAAGGACGCCTCGTCGCGCCTGGCATTCCACGCGTGCTCGGGGCTGACGAGTTCAGCCCCCGATCAACCGCCCACGGCGAGTCGAGCGGGCTTCGACTGGCGTTCGCGGAGTGGTTGACCGATTCCGATAATCCGACGAGTACGCGGGTCGCCGCCAACCGGATCTGGCAGCACCACTTCGGACGCGGCTTGGTCCGATCGAGTGACGACTTCGGTTTCCTCGGCACGCTCCCGACGCATCCACAACTCCTCGATTGGCTTGCGACCGAACTTCCACGGCTCGCCTGGTCGCGTCGCGCATTGAACCGTCTGATCCTGAACTCCAGCACCTATCGACAGTCAAGCCGGGTCGACCCTGCCGCGGCAACCCTCGACCCGCTCAATGATCTTCTCTGGAAGTTTGACCTTCGCCGACTCACTGCGGAAGAGATCAGAGATGCCGTGCTCGCCGTCTCCGGAAATCTCAACCCGGAGCTCGGCGGCGAAGGGGTCTATCCCCCGCTCCCCCTCGCGGTTCTCGAAACCGCCTCCCGTCCCGATGCCGCATGGGGCCAGGCGACTCCCGAACAAGCCGGCCGACGGAGCCTCTATATCTTTCTCAAGCGATCGCTCCGACATCCTCTCCTTGAAGGATTCGATCAACCCGACACCGATCGCTCCTGCTCCGTGAGGTTCGCGACCACCGTCCCGACCCAATCCCTGATGATGATGAACTCGGACTTCATCGATCGTCAGGCCGCCATCTTCGCGGCCCGCCTCGAACTGGAACAACCGAATGATCGGCGAGGCCAGATCGCACAGGGTCTGGAACTGACCCTCTGCCGCCCCCCAACCAATGACGAGATCGACGAGCTCCTGACGCTGTATACGGAACTCCAGACACTTGAGAAACTCGACGAGGCCGAAGCCTTCGAGGCCACTTGCGTCCTGATGTTGAATCTGAACGAGTTTCTTCACGCGGGCTAAAGACCGTCGTCGACCAGGTACCTGAGGCAAACTGCACGCCTACCATCGGAAACAAGACATGGCACCTCACAAGGATCAACCAACCAATACGTTCTGCGGGCAGACCCGGCGCGAGTTTCTCTGGGAAGCTGGAGGCGGGTTCACCAGCGTCGCCCTCGCAAGCATGCTGGCCAGCGACGGCTTCCTCTCGAAGCAGGCCACCGCCGCCGACGGCGTGACCCCCCTCAATACCGGCGGGAATCCGCTTGCGCCGATCGCCCCGCATTTCGCACCGAAAGCGAAGACGGTGATCTTCCTCTTCATGTATGGCGGTCCGAGCCAAGTCGATACGTTCGACTACAAGCCGAAGCTCTACGGTCTCGACGGAAAGACCATCGACGTCAAGGTCAAGGGCCGTGGCGGCGAACGGAGCCAGGGCCGGGTGGTCGGTCCAAAGTGGGACTTCCAGCAGCACGGCGAATCGGGGGCTTGGGTCAGCGAACTGTTCCCCAACGTCGCGACTTGCGTTGATGACATTGCATTCATCAAGAGCATGTACGCCGAAAGCCCCCTCCATGGCTCTGCGATGCTGATGATGAACTCGGGACAGATCCTCTCCGGTTCACCGGCACTAGGATCCTGGGCGAACTACGGACTTGGTACGACGAACGAAAATCTCCCCGGTTTCGTGGTGATGTTGGATCACACCGGCGGCCCGATCTCCGGTGCCAAGAATTGGTCGAGCGGCTACATGCCCGCGAGCTATGCCGGGACCGTCCTGCGCCCGAAAGGCGAGCCAATCCTCGACCTCGAACCCGACGACGCACGACGTGGTTCGGTGCAACGGCGAATGCTCGACCGGCTCGACCGAATGAACCGCGCCCATGCCGCGAAGAATCCGGGCAATCCTGATCTACAAAGTCGAATCTCCAGCTACGAACTCGCGTACCGAATGCAGTCATCGGCGCCGGAAGCAGTAGACCTTTCGACGGAGCCGGCGAAAATGCGCGAGCTCTACGGTCTCGATGACGATCGAACCCGGGAGTTCGGCCGCAAGTGCCTGCTCGCACGTCGACTCGCGGAGCGTGGCGTTCGGTTCATCCAGATCTACTCCGGCGGCAACCACAACGATGCCAACTGGGACGCCCATGGCGATCTCGTCTTCAACCACACCAAGCATGCCGGTGCCACCGACCTACCCATCGCGGGTCTTCTGAAGGATCTAAAGCAACGGGGCATGCTGGACGAGACCCTCGTGGTCTGGGGCGGCGAATTCGGACGCCAGCCGGTCGCCGAGTACGCGGAAGGCACCGGACGGGATCACTGCTCGGCCGGATTCACCATGTGGATGGCCGGTGGCGGCATCAAGGGCGGCGTCAGCGTCGGACAGACCGACGAGCTCGGATCCGCCGCGGTCGAAGACCGATTCCACGTGAAGAACCTCCACGCGACCATCCTGAACCAGATGGGCTTCGATCCGAACGCCCTGACCTACTTCCACGCCGGCCTCGACAAGAAACTCGTCGGAGTCGAAGGCGCCACGCCGATCTCCCAGATCATTTCGTGACAGGGACG
>CALFOM010000108.1 GCA_937919685.1 uncultured Phycisphaera sp. | reverse complement strand
AAAGCCGCGTGATTCAGGCTTCGGATCGCGGATTAGAAGGATGGCTGGGGTCTAAGGTCGATCAAGGCGTCCTTCATCGCGTCTACCAACCGTGCGTGTCCAGCCTCTCGTTGTAGGTAATCGAGAAGGTCTTCTTGCCTCGGTTGCCCAAAGGCCATTCGATATACCGTGAGCGACTTTTTGAGCGATTCCAATACGCTGACGTCTCGTGAGCACGGAAGCGCGGGAACATGTCGCTCGATGTACGCCGTCTCGCCGAATCTGGCGTGGGTTTCATCCGGAATGTAAATCCAGTACGGCTTCATACCGCCATGATTGTGGTCACTGGTGGACTGAGCGGCACGATTAAACACGCCAGTCCAGGGATCAGAATTGGTTGGTGATGAACGCTCGTCGTCGCCGTGCACAATCGCCACATTTCGTCTTATCGCATGCCCCATGTATCGATTGACGCGGCCTTCCCGTTGCTCGAGATCGACCGGATTCGTGGGCAGATTCCAGTGAACGACCGCATGGCAGTAGTGGTGAAAGTCTAGACCCTCCTGCCCAACGGAAGTGCTGCAGAGTACGAAAGGCCAGAATGGCGAGTTAAACGCATCGCGAACTTGATCTGTTCGGACGGCACTTTGGTCGTCTTCATTCTTGGCGCCGCCGTATCGCAGTGCGAAATGGGTGCGTAATCTCCAGTCATTCCGCTTCAACCCTTGGCCGTCAGGTCTGAGGTCGTACGCATGAGCATTGAGACCCGCAGTTCTGATTCCAGTTGCGGATTCAACGCGAAGAGCGAGGTCCGCCGCATTTGCGCTGGAACGATCGAAGGGAAGATTGAGATGAAAGTACTCTGTCAAGGTAGCGCCGATGCCGCCATCTGCCGCGTATTCAAGAGCTCGTCGCCAGGATGGCGGGCGCGAGTCATACCGTCGAAGCACGGCCCCAGATTCAGGTCGACAGAGAAGTCGGCGAACTGCGTCGGCGATTCTTCCTGCCGCATCTCTCACGTTGGTATCCGTCGTCTTGGCATTGGGGACGACGCGGCAGATAGCCCGCAGTGCTGCGATAGCAGGCGAAGCAAGTGCTTGAAGGGCCATCACTGAAGCGAGATCTTCTGGCGGTTGCCCGAGTCTAAGGTCATTTCGGTGGGTCTTCGCAACGGCGAAATGAGCCGCGAGTGCACCATTATCGCTCGAGTCGTCTTGGTCTTCGGCCCCATCGCCGCCCCACCGCGCGGTCGGTGATTCATCCCACCAAGCAAAATCAGCGATTTCGTTTTTGTCACGGTCCAGCAGCATTGCAGCAATCCAGTACCAGCTTGCGTCCTCTTTCTCTCGACTTACGTGCGCCTGCAAGACCGGCTGTAGCAAATTCTGGATACGACCTTCAATCTGTTTCAAAATGGAGGCAAGATGTCTTTGCCCATCTTTCTCGGCAGGATATTGATCGGGATCCCCAATTTCAGCAAGTGTGAAAGAGGGATAGAGGAGACCAAGCATCTGCATCGTGATGGCCTCATCACCTTCACGTCGAAGTTTCAGCCCTTGATTGCGAGGGGGATGTCGATATTCCACGTCGGACTTATCCGATTCGAAGACTCGACGCTCGACCTCGTAACTGAGGAGTGTGGAGATTGCCTTTGGAACAACATTCCACGCGGAAAAGACAAGCCTCTTGGTGGTCGGACGAACATCAGCGAATGGCCCGCCGAGCTCGTATTCAGGCATTGAAGGAGGGAGCCAGAGACACTTCCAGAGGTCGCCGTCAAGAACATCCTCCACGAGGCTTCGAAGGCGTCCGTTTGGCGATTCTAGATCACAGAGTTTCGCTAATTTTTCGGATCTTAAGAAGTGGCCTTGAGACTTCAGCAGTGACTCTCGGAGTTTGGTCGTTAGCTTTCTCGGTTTCTCGTAGCAATCGTGAAAGGCTCGCTTGATCTTGTAATCGTCAGCGAGACTTAGAAAATGTGGGACAGACTTCCAATAATCAATGATTCTCGGTTGTTCGAGGCCATCAGCTAAATCTTGTAAGACAAGAAAGTCGCGGACATCGTTCGGTTTAAGGGTTGATGAATTCATGCTGCCTTCGACGATCATGCCATCTCGACTTCCGCCGGTAGAAGTTCGCTCACTCCGGGACATCACGCGTCGAAGTTCAAACTCAACCGTACGCCGCGACTCTTGCAACAAAACTTGGGAAGCAATGGCATCTGAGGTGATAAATGATTGAAGCGACGATTGGTAATTATCGAGAGCACGCTTAAGAGTAGATGTGCGGTCTGCGTCGTCCTGTAGGAATGCAATCGTTCGTAGAAAATCTCGATAGTGATCTTCTCCGTCGGTATCTGATGCCGTGGTGTACATTTTGTAAGGCGTCGCGGACAGAAGAAGTGTGCGGGCCTGTGCAGTTTCGTCATGCCAATCGAAGAGATGGCGAGCAATTTCCGCAGCTTCCGATTCATCGCTCCCGTCCAAGAGTGAGGAGAAGCGTTGGAATTCATCTAAGATGACAAGGTCGGGCTCGAGCGCCCCGATGCAGGTTCTGGCAAGAACTAATCGGAGATTGGCGATGATCGATTTCTGAGCGATACGATTTCCGTCGCGATTTGATCTCCGGCGGTCAGCGAACATCTCGCACGCCTTCCGCCATTCTGATTCGAGATCTCCTCGTCCAGACAATGATGAATCATGGCTCTTCTCAAGCTCGACCCCAAAAGCAGCGAGCAGGTCCGAATCAATCTCATGGTGATTATGAAAGTCGGCAATCCTTGCTCGCCATTTTCTGGCATTCGAGACTTGGCCCTGGAGAAGATTCATCGACGCAACGCCGTCGATTGGCCAATGTGCTTGCATCATGTGGTAGAGCAGGATTCGCTCTTGAGCCTTGCCTATACTTGACTTGAGGTTAAATGACGTCCCGGGAGTACACGCTATGAAGTTTAATTTCCGCTTCGAAAGCGCAGAGGCATTGATCGGAAGCATGGTGATGCGATCGACGGGGACCATTTCGGCGAACGCAAGTTTTTCAAGGTTTTGTCTCGCGATGGTCGCATTCGAACAGACATAGACAATATCAATGCGGTCGATGGAATCCCAGAGATGGTCGATGGCCCGGGCGACGATTCCGCGAGCAATCATTGTTTTTCCCAAGCCGACTTCGTCTGCAATGAGGAACCGATTGCTTCGGTCAGTATCTTCTGCCAAATAGAGGCGATCGAAAGCGTGGTCAACCGCGGCTCTTTGAAATGGCTTCAGAAGTGAGAGGGTTTTCGCGATGTCGGGCCGTTCCGTAGTCACGCGTGGCGCTCCGCGGCGACTAGGGAAAGGGCGGGCCATAGTTGGCTAAGTCCAGGAGGCAACTTCTGCTGGCCCTCGTCGGTCTTGAGAAGATCTTCGATCACACGGGCGACAGAATCAAATGCTGCATGGTCTTTGTGCATCGCTCGCAAGAGTGGCTCAAGAAGATTCGAGTGCTTGAGAAGTCCGTATTCCTGAGGCCCGCCTCCTTTGGTGGTGCCGGTCTGGAGCTCGGCTGCTCCGAGCTCTTCGCCTTCGAGGAGGATCAAAAGTAGGCGGAGAACCTGCCCTCGATTCTTGAGAAGAGAATCCAAAGCCAACTCAGAGCGGTTCGGGGGTCCACCTTCCAGCAAGGCACGAATTGCAAAGCGTTTGGTTACGGAAACATCTCCGGCGCTCGCCGTCGCCATGAAGACCAAGAAAGCCGTGACTTGGGTCGGAGCGGCTTTGAACGCAGGCGAGCCTGAGGTTTCTGGCGTGAGCGTGATCCGGGAGTGCTCGGGTAGGCTCGCCGGCCAGAGTGAAAGCTCGAG
>CALFOM010000107.1 GCA_937919685.1 uncultured Phycisphaera sp. | reverse complement strand
GACAGGCGAGCTGGAAGCACATCTCGGCGCCGTTCGAGAAGCCGGTGACGAAGGTGCGCTCCGGATCGAGGCCCAGCGTTTCCTGAAGATGAACCGCGAGCGACGACAGGAATCCGTCGTCGTCGACGTCGGGCAACTGCGAATGGAACGCGTAGCCGATATCCCAGAAACGATCATTCGACTGGTCGCGGGTCCCGTTCGGGAAGACCGCCACGAAACCGCCCTCGTCGGCCATGTCGCGCCAACCATAGTTGTTCAACATGTCGTTGTTGCCGCCTCCGTAACCATGAAGCACCAACACCAACGGTGCGGACTCGGGCAGATCCGCCGGAGTATAGATTCGGTACTGCCGAGTCAGCCCATCGTGCTGAAAGTTGATGTTCGGAGAGTCGGGCGGCCCTTCGCCGTACTCGACGCTGATCGTTCCGGTACCGCGCTCGTTGTCAAAACCGCCGACTCGAAGCAGATACGTCTCTCCCTCGACTCCTGCGAAAGCCATTTCGGAGGTATATCCCCCGCAGCCCGCGCCGTCGTCATTACAGGCGAGTAAGGCTCCATTGCATTCGGTGTAGAGCGCGAGCCGGGTGTCAAAGTCTGCCGAGTCGCAGGTCGACACGATGATGCCGGCCGACTGTTCGGTGGTGAGCGTGAACCAGATGTCCGAACCGAATCCGTTCCCAAAACCTTCGTCGCACTCGCCGGGGAGTTCTGGTCCGTCATCGGTCGCGTTGAGGGTCGAGAACGCGGTGGTTCCAAAGGAGATCTCAATGGCATTTGAACAGTTGTCGTTGATCGATTGAGCGTTCGCAGAAGCGACCGGTAAAGTAAGCGCGAGTAGGCAGACGAGTGGTTTCATACACAGAAAATAGCACTCCGATCGAGGACAAGCGGCCGAATCACGGAAAATCAGGGAAGACCAATAAGCGACTTTCTTATCGCGGATCACTCCCCGAGGAGCTTCGACGAAAGCCGAGCCTCATGACGGTCCAGATTTATTGCTTGTTCGATTCGCAGAGCCGCGTCCGCAGTGCTGGCGCCCCGTCCCGCCACCTTCAATTCTTCACTGAGCGAAGAATTATCAGTACAACGTCATCCCATTGATTCGGGACGCCTCCGAGCTTCTTCGCAGCCACGGACTGCAGGTGACCACGCCACGCGTGGCCATCCTCGACTCCGTCGGGGGCACACTCCACCAGAGGAAGGCTGCCGTCAGGATCACCGTGAGCAAGACGGCTCCAATGAAGACACTGAATCGAGTTCGTCTCGACTGCAGCGCGCTGGCAAGGATGATCGCGTTGTCACCGAGCAGGCCGGTCTCGGTCGCGTCCGCAGATCGATTCAAACAGATCGCCGCAAGCCAAGCGATGATCGATGCCACCGTGATCCACGCCGCCGCCTCACGGGAATGCAGAAGTACCGCAAGCACCACCAGTGGACCGATCCAGGGCGTCGCATCGAAGAGTACCTGCGACGCGTTGGTGAGAATCGCCTGCGCGGGAATCGGAACTGCGGCCAGATCGGGTCTGGGCTCAATCTCCGCCAACCAGCGCCCGCACATCGGAAGGCGTCCCCAGCCGACCACGACATACGGCGCCGTGAAGACTGGAACGGGGAGGAGCCGGAGCAACGACAATCGCACGAGACCTGTCAGAACACCACCTCCCGCCGCGACGATCCACAAGCCGGCCGAAGGCTCAAAGGTGACCCCTCACGCCAAACCAACGAGCGCACCGTTGAACCCGCCGGCGCCTTGGAGATACGCGACCGTCTCTCGCTCGAACCGCCAGGCGCAAAGCGTGGCTCCGAGCAGGCCTGCGAGGCACGCCATCGCCAGCGACGGTGAAATGAGAAGGACCAACGCGAGAAACCCCGCACCGGTCACCGCGGAGGGCTGAAAGAGAATCTGGCCGCTCCCCCGCAATGCCGGGAGCAGCCCAATGCTGGAACCACATGTGAAATCGAGATCACAAGGGCGGAGACATGCACGCTCAATTAGAAACCAAAGCCATCGCAACTCTGGGCCTCGAAGAACTGAAACTGGTCCAAGCCTCAGAAGCCTGGCCGCAATTGAACGAACGAACGAACGAAC
>CALFOM010000106.1 GCA_937919685.1 uncultured Phycisphaera sp. | reverse complement strand
AGCTCTTCGCCCAGACCACGCGCTTCGCGCTCGGTTCGCCGGTGAACGGGCACGTGCCGGGACGGCCTTGGTCGTCGCAGAGTTTCTGGCCGTCGAGGGGGATGCACCGCACGGTCACCGCGAGGTCGTTCTTGATTCGCTCCTCGAGCTTCGGGTCGCCGTTGAAGTGGGCCATCACGAAGCCCGCATGAATTGGGGCGGTCTCGTTGTCGGCGGTCTCCGGCGTCTTGAAGAATTCGTAGAACGCTTCCTCGGTGTCGATGACGTGGGTGTTCGCCTTGCGGAACGCCTTTGCCCTCGCAAGAAGTCCGTCTTGGATCTCCTGGAGGATGTCCGCGGCTCGCTCGACGAAGTCCTCGAGTTTGAGACTCTCCTTGTCCTTCGGTCCCTTGTCGCGGCGGGCCATGAAGACGTTGCCTTCCGCGACGTCACGCGGCCCGATTTCTAGACGAATCGGGGCGCCACGCTTGATCCACTGCCACGTCTTGTCGCCACCCCGGAGATCGCGGGTGTCGTATTCCACTTCGATCACCCGGCCGCCGTAGACCTTGGTCTTGAGCGCCTCGATGAGCGTCTCGCAGAACGCCATGACCTCGTCCTTCGCCTCGGGCTTGTGGAGGACGGGCTGGATCACGATGTGCGCGGGCGCGACCATCGGGGGACAGAACATGCCGTCGTCGTCGGCGTGGGTCATGATCGTGCCACCGATCAGCCGGGTGCTCACGCCCCAGCTGGTCGTCCAGCAGAATTCGCGGTTGCCTTCGTCGTCCTGGAACTGGATCTCCTGGGCCTTGGCAAAGTTCTGCCCGAGGAAGTGACTGGTGCCGGCCTGCAGCGCTTTGCGATCTTGCATCATCGATTCGATGCACCAGGTCTCGACCGCGCCGGGGAAGCGTTCGCCTTCGGTCTTCTCGCCACGGATCACCGGCATCGCGAGCCAGTTCTCCGCGAAGTCGGCGTAGACGTCGAGCATCTGCATCGTCTCGGCCTTGGCTTCCTCGTCGGTGGCGTGGGCGGTGTGACCCTCCTGCCAGAGGAACTCCGTGGTGCGGAGGAACATGCGGGTTCGCATCTCCCAACGGACGACGTTGGCCCACTGGTTGATCAACAACGGAAGGTCGCGATGGCTCTGGACCCACTTGGCAAAGGTGGCGCCGATGATCATCTCGCTGGTGGGGCGAACGACGAGGGGTTCTTCGAGCTTGCCCGCGGGGATGAGCTTTCCGTCAGGCCCGGCTTCAAGTCGGTGATGCGTGACGACCGCGCATTCCTTGGCGAAGCCGTCGACGTGCTCGGCCTCCTTCTCCAAGAATGAGAGGGGAATGAACAGGGGGAAGTAGGCGTTCTTGTGGCCGGTGGCCTTGAACATGCCGTCGAGGCCCCGCTGGACGTTCTCCCAGATCGCATAGCCCCACGGCTTGATGACCATGCAGCCGCGAACCGGGCTGGTCTCGGCGAGATCGGCCGATTTCACCACCTGCTGGTACCACTCGGCGTAGTTCTCCTCGCGGGTGGGGGTGATCGCGGTCTTGGGTTTGCCTTGTTGTTTTTGCTTCTGCTGCTGGCTCATAGTTCGCCAAGGGTAGCGGGGAAGCCCGATCCGCATGCAGCCTCGGCCCTTCACGACCGAGGGTGCTACCGTTCTTGGATATGGAGCAGACGCAGGTATTCCCCGGTTGGCAGATCGTCGGCGACGGCGCGGTCGGGATGGCCCTGGCCTACCGGCTCCATTGCATCGGCGAAGAGGTTTGCCTCGCCGGTCGGACGGCTCGGCCTGATCCGTGGGCGTTGACCTTCCAACATCCCCCAGATCCTGCCGTCGAATGGCCGTGTTCGACTCGATCCGGGCCGGGCGACCAGCGTGTCGAGCGGTTGATCATCGCGACCAAGGCTTTTTCGGTGGCGCAAGTACTCGATACCTGGGGCCCGAAGCTCGCCCCCGGGGCGCGGGTGTACTTCCTCCAGAACGGCATTGGTTTCCGTCGGTCGGGTGATCTCTCTACCGACGTCTTGGCGCTGGATGTGGTCAACACGGGGTTTGCCGCGTTTCGGTCGTCGGATCACGCCGTGGTCCAGACCGCGTGCGAACCACTCTGGATCGGCGACGAGGCTGGTGGCGTGACCCCCGCGAGCCCCGAGGTGTCCGATGACCTCGATCGACTGGTCGCCGCTGGATTTCTGGTCAGATGGACGTCCGAAATTCGCGCCCACCAGTGGCTCAAGATCGGGGTGAACGCGGTGATCAATCCGCTCACCGCGATCTTCGGTTGCCGCAACGGCGAACTCCTCGAACGTGAGGAGACACGGGACTTCGTGGATCGGCTCTGTGCCGAGAACGCGCCGGTCCTCGAGGCCCTCGGATTCCGCGAGCAGGCGGAAGGTCTCTCCGAAACCACCCGGCAGATCATCGGCGCGACCTCGACCAACGTCTCCTCGATGCTGGCAGATCTGAATCGGGGTGACGGCCGAAGCGAACTCAAGTTCATCAATCACCCACTGATCCAAGCGGCGGATGATCACGGCATATCGGTTCCGATCAACCGGTCAATCTCCGACCGTGCCGCGACGGCATTTCTTGAATCACGCGCTCGTTGATCGGAATGCGCGAATCGCGACGCGGCACTGCTACGATCTCCGAGGATGAGTTTTCAGTGTGAACTTAGGAGGATTCCAACCGTGACCGCGCTTCGAGTCATCGCCGAAGACATCAAGATCGCGCATTCGATCTTCGCGCTGCCCTTTGCGGTGCTGGCGGCGTTTATGGCGGCACAGTTCGGCGGTATGCCGTTCGTGAGCCTCGCGGTACCGCTGGGGCTTGTCGTCGTGGCGATGGTGTTCGCACGAACCGCGGCCATGCTCTCGAATCGGATTCTCGACCATCGAATCGATGCGGGGAACCCACGAACCAGCGGTCGGGCGATTCCCTCCGGACGACTCTCCGTGCAAGCCGCCGGGTTCGCGTTGGCGATCTCCTCACTCGGCTTTCTCTTGATCTGCGGCATCTTCGGCGTGCTTCGTGAGAACTGGTGGCCGCTGGCACTCGGCGTGCCGGTGCTCGCCTGGATCTGCGCCTATGGCTACTTCAAGCGGTTTACCTGGCTCTGTCATCTCTGGCTGGGCGCGAGTCTCGCGCTCAGTCCGATCGCGTCGGCCATCGCGGTTGATCCGGCCTCGCTCTCTGCACCACCGATCTGGCTCCTTGCGGGCATGGTGCTCTGCTGGGTGAGCGGCTTCGATGTGATCTATGCCCTGCAGGACGTGGACGTCGACCGCCGCGACGGCTTGAAAAGCATCCCGGTGCGATTCGGGGTGGGCGGCGCGATGAATTTCAGTCGGGTGCTCCACCTGCTCGCGATCATCTTCCTGTTTGCGGTCTATCGCGCTGAACCGGCCTTCGGTCCGATCTTCCTCGGCGCGTCGATTCTCGTCGCGGTGCTTCTGATCATCGAGCATGCCACCGTCCATCGCTGGGGCACAACTCGAATGGCGATCACCTTCATGACCATCAACGGGATCGTGAGCATCGTGGTTGGAACCGCCGGTGCGATCGAACTCCTGCGAGCAGGCGGATGAGTCATGGACGTGTCCCATCGGCTCGCGCTCTGGATCCGGCACTCCCGGTCCACGACGAGATAAAGCGAGTGCTGCGAGAGGAACTTCAGCAAGTTCGCGACGCGTGCGAGGCTCATGGATCGTGGGAGATCCGCATGCGAAGCGAGGCGATTCGTCGGGCTCGGAAGGCGGTCAAGCGATTCCGGGCGGTCCTCGACCTCGCCAAAGGGTCGATCGATGCGGAGTCGCAAGAGGCGATGCGAACGGCGGCCCGTGATCTCGGGCGGCGGCTTTCGCCGCTTCGAGATCGGGACGTGATCATGGAACTTCTGGCGCGTCTGCAAAAAGACACGTCAGGCCGGAAGAATCGGGAGGCGATTCGTCTCGCCTCGATGGTGCTCTCTGCGAGCCAGGCCATTCCCACATCTCGTGACCATCGTGAGGATGAAGCCATCGTCATGGCGGTTGGTGCCAAGATTCCGGAGTTGGCCGCGTGGCTTCAGGCCACGGATTTCGGAAAGGTCGATCGAGATTCTGTGATCGATCGATTCGAAAAAGCGTGGCGCCACCATCGGCATTGTTTTTTCGACAGGGTGCGAGACGATGACGATCTCTCGCGTCTTCACGAGACGAGGAAGCGGGTGATTCGACTCCAGATCGGGCTCGGTGCGATCCGGAACGTCAGGTCGAAGTCGATCCGGCGCGAGATTCGACGGCTGAAGACGGTTGCGGGGACGCTCGGTCGTGATCGGGATCTCTCTCTCCTTGAGGATCTGATCACCACCCACGCCGATCGATTCCCAGATGTCGAACCACGAGCCAGGGTGGAGGCCGAGATCAGGAAACGCCGTCGAATCTTGCAGCGAGATTCGCTGCGCAATGGCCGCGAGGCGTCGCGGCGTTCGCCGAAAGCCGCGCGTCATCGTCTTGAAACGTGGTGGAAGTCCGCGTCGAAGCGGCCGCCGTCTGGAGCCTGAGCCGATCGCATGCCGTCAGGTCGCGAAGAGCTGCGTCGGGTCCTTGAACGCCTTGAACTCCAGCGCGTTCTGGCTGGGGTCCAGGAGGAACATCGTCGCTTGCTCGCCGGGAAGGCCTTCGAATCGAAGGTATGGCTCGATCACGAACGTGGTCCCGGCGGCGCGGAGTCGATCCGCGAGTTCATGCCAAGTCTGCCACGGAAGTACCAAGCCGAAGTGAGGGACGGGGACCTCGTGCCCGTCGACCGCGTTCGAGTCGGCGTTCGCGTCCGCCGCGGCGCTTTCGATGCCGTCGACCATGTGGGCGACGATCTGATGGCCGTAAAAATCGAAGTCGATCCATCGGTCACTCGATCGCCCCTCGGTGCAGCCCAGCAGTTCGCCGTAGAACCGGCGGCTTGATTCGAGGTCGCGGACCGGAAAGGCGAGGTGGAACGGAGGCAGGGTCATGACGCGACGTCCGCCATCGGGGTGCTGGCAGCATCGATGCGTGGGAACAACGCGACTTTCTCGGTCTGCGCGCCGACGAGCGAATCGCCCCAGCAGGCCTGCGTCGTCAGATCGCCCGACGCGGGATCGATGTCGCATCCGATGGCCAGCCACAAGGACTCCATCCGTTGGGGGATGACCGGCCAGAGCATGACCGACGCGATCCGGACGGCTTCGATGCAACGGGCGAGCGTCGAGGCGAGCTCGTCTTGCCGTTCGGGATCCTTGGCCACCTTGAACGGTTCGGTCGCATTGATGAAGGCGTCGACGGTTCGAAGGAGTCCAATCCCTGCGGCGCAGGCGTTGTCGAGCGCGAAGTCTTCGAGCGCTGCCCGCCACGCGGTGACCGCCTCATCGGCTGACGCTTTGAGATCCCATCCCGGAAATTCACATCCGGCGTCGGCGGGTACCACGCCATCGAAATACTTGCCGAGCATTGCGGTCGTCCGGCTGGCGCAGTTGCCCACGGTGTTGACGAGGTCGGAGGTGTAGGTTTCATGGAAACCGGCGGCCTGGAAGTCAGCATCCGTGGCGCCGAGTGGGCCGTTGTTGACCATGTACCAGCGCCAGGCGTCTAAACCGTAGACGTCGAGATAGCGTTCGATCGTGGGGAGGTCGACGAAGTTGCCGAGTGATTTCGACATCTTCTTGCCTTCGCTGATCCAGAATGAATGGGCGTAGACGCATCCGGGCATCGGGAGTTCGAGGGCCATCAGGACTGCAGGCCAGATGACCGCGTGGAACCAGAGGATTTCCTTGCCGATGACGTGGAAGGTCGCCGGCCAGTAACGGTGGCGGTCATCATCAGCATCGGCCAGGTTGAGTGCGGTCGCATAGTTCAGAAGGGCATCGATCCAGACGTAGATCACGTGCTCTTCATCACCGGGGAAGGGAATGCCCCAAGTGAAATTGGTGCGGGTGATCGGAACGTCCTGCAGTCCGCCTCGCAGTCGGCCCAGCACTTCATTACGGCGAGCGTCCGGCTTCACGAAACCGGGGTGATCGGCGAAGAGCGTTTCAAGTCGATCCTGATAGGCACTGAGTTTGAAGTAGTAGTTTCGTTCGTTGGCTCGAACCAACGGCTTGCCAGAGATCGGACTCTTGAAGTCAGTCTCCTTCGCCTTGGTTTCGGTGACGTACTCCTCCTGGCCTTCGTCGTACCAGCCTTCAAACTCGCCGAGGTAGACATCGCCGGTCTCGAGGAGGCGTTTCACGAGCGACTGGACTTGGCGTTCATGCCGCGGCTCGGTGGTTCGAATGAAGTCGTCGTTGGTGAGGTTGAACATCTTCATCACCTTCTGGAACTCGGCGGCATTCTCGTCGGCGAGGGCCTGTGGCTCGATCCCGCGGGCCTGGGCGGACTTTTCGACCTTCACGCCGTGCTCATCGGTCCCGGTGAGGAAGAACACGTCTCGACCGGCGAATCGCATGGCTCGGGCCCAGACGTCGCAGAGCGTCGTGGTATAGGCGTGCCCGATGTGTGGTCGATCGTTGACGTAATAGATCGGCGTGGTGATGTACGCGGGCGACTGGTCTGGCTTCTGGTCGGGATGGAGGGGTGCAGATTGGCTCATGGAGACCGAAGTGTAATGGAGCGGAGGTCGGTTCCCTTCGCCGCCGTCCTTTCAGATGTCCCAGCGGGGAATGCCGATAGGCTCTTCGGACAGGAGAGCCGATGGTCGAGCCACGCGAAACAGTGTCGAATTCCACCACCCCAGGCCGCCCCGGCCGTGATCGACCCCCTGCCCGTATCTCCGGACCGGCGGTCTTGGCGGCCTTGTCGATGGTGGCGGCGGCGATTCTCTTCGGAATCTACGGGCCGCGAATGCAGCAACGAGGTGCTCCACTCGATGGAACGCCACTCGTGGATCTCCTCAAAGCGATCTCCAGATCCGCCACGACCGCTCCGCCGATCCGGGTCGATGACGCCGATGATCCGATCGTGCAGATCCGGCAAGCGACTCGTGATCTCGACGAGGTCCTGGGGCCGGGCATTGAGCCTCCAGTCCTCGAAGAAGTGGGCCTCATCCTGGTCGGGTCCATCATCGAACGGGACCTCGCGGGTACCTCTGGCGTGCAGTTGACCTACGAATCCCGGAATTCGGGAGAGCGGGTCTTCATCTTCGAGGTGGCGGACGCGGCCCGGTTTACACACTTCGATCCGCTCGGGCGGCATCTGCCCCTGCTACCGGGGGCCAGAATCTCCGAGGAGATCGAACAGGGGGCCGAGCGGCTCGGTCTGGTCATCCTCGGTATTGATGGCCACGCCATCGTGATTATCGCCATCAACCTCGAAAAGGCGAACCTGATTGCCGATGTCATTCGTCCGGTGCTGGCTCCGGGTGATTCCGACGCGGAATCGTCGGCGAGCGAGCTATCCTGAGAGGGTGAAATCGACCGATGGAGAACTCTACGAAGGTTCTTCTTCGCCTCAACCCGGCTCACCGCCACGCTCATTACTTTTGCTTGGATCCGATCATGTCCCGATTCGCTGCTTCCCGAACTCCCCGCCATCCGCTGGCCACCATCTGTACCGGGCTTCTGCTCGCAGCCACCTGGCTCGTCACCACGCCCGCGGAAGCGCAACGAAAAATCGAACCTCGGAAGTACGGCGGTGGGAATACCTCCGGCCAGGCGCTCGGAAACGGCATCGGGAATCGTCCGAACGGGCAGTTGGGTCGCGATGCGCTCGGATCGGGAAACGCGCTCGACGCCAATCTTGAAGTCGGCAGTGGTGGCCGCAACGGCTATTCACCTCGGGCAGCGGCCTTCAGCTATCAGGCGATCCAGGCTCGGAATCTCGGCGTCACGAATAACATCGCGGGCGGTCGCGGATTCCGCGGGGATCCGGGCTATTCCGCGCCGGCCGATTTTCGTGGTGCCCTCGGAGGCGACGATATCTACGCCTTCCAACGCGACTCGGCCCTCAGCGACCTGCAGTTCGTGACGAGTCCCCAGCGGCTTGATCCGTACGGCATCACCGACAACCAGGGGACCTTCCAGTACCGGAGGGACTTCACATCACTTCCCGAGGTGAACAACGCATTCGCGGCTCGCCAGATCGGTGATGCCCAGATCAGGCTCGACCGGGCGAACTCCTCCATGACCACAGGATCGCTCCTGACCACGGCGGCGGCGGCGGAGGATGTTGGAATCACGCAGCAGGGCGCCTTGATCACAAGTTCAACCGTCCGGGGACTTCAGTTCACTCCATCAGGCTTGAACTTCGAGCCGCAGAACCTCTACGACGAAGCACTGCTGTACGACTCGATCTTGAAAGCGGGCCCTGATGCGTCCTTGGTCCTGCAACCTCGCCCGTTCCGTTCCCCTTGGGAGGACGAGAATGGCAATCGTCTCAAACCCAAGGCACAGGTCAGTGGGATCGTGTCGGACGGACTGAATACGCCGACGCCCTACGAGATCATCGTCCAGAGAGTTGTGAGCAATTACGCGGGCCGGGACGACGTGAGAATCGACGACAGCGGCATCCTGCGGATGCGGGAAGACCGAGCTCGCATCGAGGCGAGGATCCGGGCGCCTCGGATCGGCACGTTGGAAGACGGCAGACCGTCGGACAGTTCGGGAAGTTTCGAGGGTCTTTCTCGACCGGAAGATGATCCGGAAGCCGGGATCGGTCCCGCCTTCAGGCGATCATCGACCTTTGATAGCACCAACGGCGCGACCACCGGGGACAGCCAGAATCAAGATGACCCCTGGAAGACACAGGATTCGAACGGTGGCGAGGGGCCTGATTCTGAAGACGGCGAGGAGAATCTAAGGTCTCCCGAAGCACTCTTTGATATCTACCGGCATCGAACCGAAGTGGACGATCTCGGAAACCCCGAGATCTCGGAGCGAGCCGGAGAACTCGTGGACGAAGCCGAGGCCTACATGGTCGAGAACAAGTACGCGAAAGCCATGGATCGGCTCAAGGACGCGCTGAGACTGAATCCGGGGGATCCCTTGATTGAAGCCGGGCTCGCCAATTCTCAGATCGGATTCGGGGCCTACTTTTCGGCTCAAATCACCTTGGCGACGCTTTTTACTCGCAACCCTGAACTTGTCGGTGCCGCCTTCAGTGACCCGAAGGTCATCCCGAATCGGACGAACCTGATGATCGCGGCGAACGACATCAGGAGCAGGATTGCTGCGGGTATGAAGTCGAGTTCGACGCGGAACGCCGGCCTTGGAATGGTCCTTGCGTACATCGGATGGCAACTCGACGATCAGTCGATGATCAGCGAAGGGCTGGACAAAATCAGCGAGTCGCCGGAGGCAGGGCTCGAAGGGCTGCTCCGGGCGATCTGGCTGGCACCCGTTGACTCGGCCCCCTGACGTGACCTGACGTGACCTAACGTGACCTAACGTGACCTAAGCGGACCTGAGCATCGGATAGCGATCGGATAAGCACCGGATAACCATCCGAGAACCATGCGCATGGATCGCATGCATCGCATGGATCGCATGCGTCGCAGGGATACCGTCTGGACCGGTAAGAACGGCTCCTCCGTAGTGATCACGTCTGGACTGGAAACAGGGTCTGGGATTGCTGGATTGGCGGGCGGAGGGCGGTCGATAAATCGGTATGAGCATCTCCGGCGTACCTCCCGAGATTTCGGCGCTTCAAGCGACTCAGGCCCAACGCGAGGCGGCCAAGGCTCGCGATCGCTCCCGGTTCGGCTCTGAGCGTGGCCGTAAGACGAACGCCGAGGACGAGCAGTTCCGAGTCGCCGGACTCGAGGAGTCGGCGGCGATCCGTGGCCTCGATGAGGAGGAGTCGCTCGCCGATGAGCGAAGTCGTCGGCGACGCGAATCGCAACGCGAAGAGATCGACGGAAAGCGCGAGTCCGCGTCCGAGGACGAGAACCCGAGGCTCGATATCACCGCCTAGAAGATCTTCGGATGCACCGTTGGCCGCTGAGGGTCAGCCGACATCATCGACATCATCGACCTCATCGACCTCATCGACATCATCGACATCGCGTCGGAATCCACGAGCCGAACGGACGCCGAGGCTCCGATGGATCCGCAGGGTCGCGTCGGACTTGTTGAGCGTGTAGAAATGAATGCCGTCGACCTCGCGGTCGAGGAGGTCTCGGCATTGTTCAGTCGCCCATTGAATCCCGATCTCTGCGATTGAATCGTCATCCCCCTCGTCGGCACGAGCAAGTGATCGTTGCAGTGACGCGGGAAAGACGGTTCCGGCCGCGAGCCCCGCCATCCGACGAACGCTCTTTCGAGTGCTGATCGGCATGACGCCCGCGATGATCGGGATCTCAATTCCCGCCAGGCGGCAACGATCTCTCCAATCATGGAACGCGTGATTGTCGAAGAAGAGCTGCGTGCAGATCCAGTCTGCCCCGGAATCGACCTTCGCCTGAAGATGATCCATGCACTCGAGCGTGTTCGGTGTGTCGGGGTGTCCCTCGGGGAAACCTGCAACACCGATTCTGAATGGATGCCCATGCTTTTCTGCAAAGACCTGAATGTGAGCGACGAGGTCGGCAGCAAACTCGAAATCGCCCTCCGGCACTTCGGAGCCTTCCGAAGGCGCATCGCCGCGCAACGCCAGAATCGCCTCGACGCCGGCTTTCGCATACCGCTCGAGAATCTCGTCGATCTCGTGCCGCCGGTGCCCCACGCACGTGAGATGCGGTACGGGGGAGAGGCTGGTCTCGTTGATCAGGCGTTCGACAAGGTCGTGGGTGCGATCCCGCGTCGTTCCGGCAGCGCCATAGGTGACGGAGACGAAGGACGGCTCGAGCGGCACCAATTCGCCGATTCGACGATCCAGCGCCACCCAACCGGCAGGGGTCGCTGGCGGGAAGAACTCGAAGGAGATGGTAGGGGAGCCGCTGGCCTTGATCTTTGCCATACGAGCATCATAGGGGAGCTGCGAATCACGGTCTCCCACCCGGCTGCTCGATAGACTTCGGAGTGTGTCATCCCGCCAGCAGATTCCTGCACCGACCGTGAAACGGCTCACCCTCTATCTCAGAGAGGTTGAGCGTCGACTCACGCAGGGTGAGACCAGGGTGAGTTCACGCCAGCTCGGACAAGGGCTCGGCGTCACGGACACGCAGATCCGGAAGGACCTTTCCTGGTTCGGCCAGTTTGGACAGGCGGGGGTCGGTTACGCGATCGGGGATCTTGCGAATCGACTTCGACAGATTCTGGGGAAGGATCGGACGTGGAAGACCGCGCTCGTCGGGGCAGGTCGCCTCGGCCAGGCGATCATCTCCTATGGTCCCTTCGCACGGGAAGGGTTCGAAATCGCAGCGGTCTTCGATGCGGATTCAAGTCTCGTTGGTTCTGAGGCCGGTGGTCACCGCATTCGTCGAATGGACGAACTGGAGCAGATCGTGCGGGATCGGGAGATCATGTTGGGGATCATCTCGGTCCCCAAGGAGGCGGCACAATCGACGGCGGAGCGATTGATCGAAGCGGGGGTGCTTGGCATCCTCAACTTCGCCCCGGTTCGACTCGAGGTTTCGGATCGAGCAAGTGTGGTGAGTGTGGATTTTTCGGCGAGGCTGGAGCAGTTGGCGTTTCAGGTTTCGCTCGGCTTGAAAGGATCGATGGATGGCGATGATTGAAAGTGGATCACCAGTCCGGGCACTTCTCGTCCTCGTTTTGCTCGGCACGGCCGTTCAGTCGGGAATCGGATGCAGCGTCCAACTTGGCCCGAGCGGCGGGAGTGTTTCCCAGGCGACGGAGATTCAAGTTCTGAAGGACGAGGTCACCCGCCTGGAGGGGCAGAACGCCCGGCTGGAGGGAGACCTGCAGGCCGCCCAAGCCGACTTCTCTCCGGAGGATCTTGACCGGCGAGCCGGGATCCCGGCGGCGAATCAAGTGATCGTGGCGTCCGGTTCGACGGTACGACGTGCCGACTCTGGTTGGGAGTTGCGCCTCCGCCTTCGTACCGAGGACGGATTCGGCCGCTTCGTGCAGACGACCGGACCGGTGATGGTCTCGGCGATCGCCTTCGATGCCGCCCGACTGCCCATGTCCTTGGGTGATTGGAAGATTGATGCGTCGACATGGCGAAGTTCCCTTCGGGAGGGATTCACCGGGACGGCCTATGCGCTCGACCGGCCCATTTCCGGAGATTTCGATCTGAAGCCGGGCATGGAAGTGCTGATTCGGGTCGAGATCATGGATCCAAGGGCTGAGGAACCGCTGGCATCAGAGTTCTCGATTCCCGTGACCGGCCCGCTGCCTCCGAGGACGCCAGCATGAACCAGTTCTGTTCCAAGATCCAGGCACGATCCGGGTGGCGGGTCTCGCGTCAGTTCATGGTGCCTTTGCTGGTGATGGCGACGTTGGGTGGCTGCCAGAAACTCTTGTTCAACCCGACGGACCCTCGGACTCAGTTCGAGGTCCATGACCGAATGAGGCAGCGCTTCATTCCACTGGAAGAGCAGGACGTCTTCGGGCAGCCCCAACCGGCGCTCCGTGCACGTTTGTCCCCTGATTCCTGATTCGTTGGACGGTCCGGTATCATCCGCCCGGCTGGTATGACTGGCAGGATCGCTGCCGTTGCACCCACCCGAATCTCCCGCTCGAAATGAGCATCATCCATCAGAGATCCTCCTGATTGACGAATGTTCATCCTCGGTTCTGGCCGATGGATGGAGGAGAGAGACGGTAGTCCCGATCGGCGGGATGCACGCATGGGACGGGGCTCGCATGGACCGCGAGCTTGAACGAGGGCATGGCGCTGTGACGAAGCAGATTCAACACACTGAACCAAACGGTTTCAACTACCGAACACAGATCGTCTGGATCGCCTTCATGGCGTGTATGACCGTGTTCGGTCTTTTCTTCATCCTCACCAAGCCTGATCCAAGCCGGGCACTTGCCGACCTGCCGCTCGCATCGACGTCTGCTTTGCTCGGTCCGGAACAAGTTGGCGTCAGGGATGGCTTCGGACCGCAGAGAGCCGATCTCAAAGACGTCTGGGCCAACATCGTCATCCACGATTCGGGGTTCTACTTCGATGATGCAGAAGACATCGCCCGGCGGCACATCGCAGGCGGACTTCAGGACATCGGCTACCACTTCGTGATCGGAAACGGAAACGGGAGCCTCGCAGACGGACAGATTTTCGTCTCGAATCGCTGGGACCAGCAACTGGCTGGCGCTCACGTCGCGTCACGAACCGGCGCAGATCCACTTGAGGCAGACAGGATCAACCGAGTCGCCATCGGTATCTGCTTGGTCGGAAACGGCGAGCAATCGACTTTCACGCCTTCGCAGACCCAGGCGCTCGCCAATCTGGTGACGAGTCTCCAACGCCGCTTGGAACTTTCAGATGGTGCGGTACTTCTCCACTCCGATCTCAGCGACGTTCGCAGCCCCGGGCGGTTCTTCCCCGCGGCGAAGTTCGAGGCTCACCTCGCCAGCACGGGCAACTGAAGGCCCCGGTCGTCCCTCGGTCGATCTTGACGTGACGCGGGTGGTGATCGGAAACCAACCTGCGGCATGGACTGCATTCGCGCTGAATCGGGACCGCCATGTCGCATCCAGTCGAACTCTTTGGATATCCGGTGCTCGGGCGGCTCGGTGACGGCGCCGCCAGCACCATCTATCGAATTCGGGATCCGCGATCGGGTGAGGAATTCGCACTCAAGCATGTGGTGAAGCGGGGTGACAAGGACCAGCGGTTCATTGATCAGGTCGTCGAGGAGCAGCGGATCGGATCCCGATTGGAACACGAGTCGATTCGTCGGATCGGCCGGCTGCTTCGAAGACGGCGCAAGTTCCGGGTCGTGGAAGTGGGATTGATCATGGAGTACGTAGATGCTCCCGGTCTCGACACGGTTCAAGGGAAATCGCTGTTGGAGAACATCCGGATCTTCACGCGTATCGCGGAAGGGCTTCTTGCGATGCATGAGGCCGGCATCGTCCATACGGACATCAAGCCCACGAACGTGCTCGTCGACGATTCCGTGGTGAAGATCATTGATCTGGGCCAGGCTTGTCAGATCGGGACGACGAAAGAACGAATCCAAGGCACTCCGGGCTACATCGCACCGGAACAGGCGCATCGCCGACGAATCACGGAACGCACCGATGTCTATAACCTTGGCGCGACCATGCATTGGGTCTTGTCCGGAAAGATGATTCCCACCGCGTTGTCGCCTCGGGGATCGCAAAGTAGCCTTGCGACCGGCCCGCTGGGGCCTGATCGCATCGCCCCGCCCATCCCACTCGCTGAACTGGTCCCGGGAACACCGGCTGAGATTTCGGATCTGGTTCTGGATTGCGTTCGGGTCTCCAGAGGCGATCGTCCCTCCACCATGATCCCGGTGATCGATCGTCTTCTTCGGATCGATCGAATGCTTGCGGACTGATCAGGGTGCGAAGATGGCCGATCAGAGGTAGTCTCGGCCACATGCGGGCGAGTTTTGGCGACATACTTCTAGACCTTGATGGAACGCTCGTGGATTCGATTCACGGGCTGCACGCCGCCTGCCAGGCAGCCGCAGAGACCATTCAACGACCGCCACCCGACCTCGAATTCGTTCGTCGGAGCATCGGACGGGGATCGGATCGACTTCTTCATCTCGTGCTTCGTCGCGATGCTGAATCGATCCTGCGCCCGGACCTGCACGAGCGGGCTCGGGCCGCCTTCGACCGCCACTATGCGTCCACCTGCTGCACGGGATCACATCTCCGAGAAGGCGTGGCGGAGAGCCTGGCGGAACTCCGCGCCGAGGGGCGTCGGCTCGTGGTGGCGACCAACAAGCCTCGGCGGCCAGCCGAACTCGTTCTGCGCCACCTCGGTCTCGACCAACTCACTGACGGGCTTTGCTGTCCCGAGGATGCTGGGTGTCTCAAACCAGATCCGGAATTTGTCTCTGCCGCGGTGGGGCGTTCTGACCGGAATGGCGTCATCCTCGTCGGCGATTCGGGCATCGACGGGGCCACGGCGGACGCCGCCAAGATTCCCTTCGTCGCCATCCGGGGCGGCTATGACGAGGGAAGAGACATCGCGACTCGAGTACCCCCGCCAGCGGCCGTTCTGGAATCGCCCAAGGGCCTTCCAGCCGTGATTCGCGACCTTGAGACCTGAGTCAACGAAGAGAAAACCTCGACGTCCACTTCGTGGGGTGCGTCGAGGTCTGGCTTGGGTCAGCAAATCAAATCGGTCGTGAAGACCGATTCAGCCAGCTTGACGATCTTCCGTGCGTTCGATCGGCACCAGTTCTGCTGCCAGCAATTCGGGCTTGACACAGAAGACGTCAAAGGTCGTTTCGTCGAGCAGCGCGTTCATCGCTTGTTCGACGCGACAGATCCGGTCTGAGAGGCCGTTGGGCATCGAGACACCGCAGATTTCACTGCCAACGAACCCCACCCGACTGCTCTCGGGTCGTTCGAAGAGTGACCAGACGTCGCGAAAGTGGATCTCTGCGGGGTCCTTCGCGAGGGCGTATCCGCCGCCGGGGCCGGGAGAGCCGTTCACGATGCCGGCCTGGCTCAATGACGAGAGCAACTTCGCCACGAATGGGCGCTGGAGGCCGCGTCCATCCGCAATGTCCGCCGCTGACACGCGTTGCGTCGCAGGGCCCTTCCAGATTGCAGCGAGATAGCTGACGGCTGCGATGGCGGTTTCTGTTTGCTTTCCGTACATGGTGTCGTTCTCAAAATGGGGGAGGAGGGGTATCAACTACTGTTTGCGATCGTAGAAGTCGAACGCGTGGATTCAATTCTGTCGATGATTCACGATATAAAGGTCGTTATTAGCGTCTAAACCAGGTTTCTGGAGTACTCAAGATATGGTCCCGAACGTCTCTTCCATCGAACTGATCCTCCGAGATGGAGCCCGCTCGGTCGCGGAGCCCTGCTCGGATCCTGAGGAGATGATCGTGGTCGGCCGATCTTCTGACTCCGGAATCTGCCTTGACGGCGACTCGAAAAGTCGCCATCACGCCTCTCGTCGATCCGATGTCTCAGGTCGCTGGTTTGTTCGAGACCTCGGAAGCCGAGGTCAACGACCCTGAACTGGATACGACTCGACGAATCAGAGGAGGCACGGGTGCGGACCGGCGACCAATTGCGATTCGGCGATACCAACGTTGTCGTGAATCTCCCTGGAGGGGACGGCCAGGAGAGAGAAACAGAGAAAAATCTCAGTATTGAAGCCACGGCGGAGACCCGCCCGGACGAGTTTCGGACCCGGCGAAGCTGCTTCTCCGGCTGAATGCCTCGGGGAAGATGGAGCGGGAAATCGGCTGGAAGGACTTCTACGATCGATAGGTCCCGCTGATCAAGGGGTTTGCCCAGCGTGCGGGGGCGAGGGAGGAGGAGGCGGAGGATGTGGCCCACGAGGTGATCGCTAATTTCTTCCAAGGCATCCCACCGATTTCACGATGACGCCAGTGCTGGGCGGTTCCGCGGCGATCTGAAGGCGGCAACCCTCAATGCCATGCGAGCCAGATGGCGGAAGCGAAAGGGGTTGGTCCACGTCGAGGACGACGCCGGGCTTCTGGTGGCGGATTCCAATGAACTGGATGCGGTCTGGGATCAGGAGTGGACGCGATCCGTGATCGATCGCGCGATCGTCGCGGTCCGGATCAACGGCACGCAGAGCGAGCAGTCCTGGGAAGCGTTCGACCTCTACGGCCGTCGGGGGGTGCCGATCGACGAAACCTCGAAGCGGCTTGGGATGACCGCGGAGGCGATTCGCCAGGCAAAGAGCCGGATCTCAAGGCAGATTCGCGGAGACTTCGAACGAATCCGGTCTGAAGAGGGCTGAGTTCGGTCAGTCCGTTCGATCGAGTTCGAGAAACTCCACGCCAGCCTCGTCGAAGACCGCCCGGCTCTTCTCGATTGAATCGAGCCAGTGGGCATCACCTTCAGCAGGCTGGTAGGTGACGACGGTGGTGATCCCCGCCTGAACCAGCGCGATCGCACAGTTGACGCAAGGGAAGAACGAGGAATAGACCGCGCAGTCAATCGGGCTCACGCCGTTTCGGGCGCATTGGATGATTGCGTTCATCTCCGCGTGCACGATGAGGTCATATTTGGCAGGGCGTTCGAGCCGTTCCGGTCGATCTTCGACGCCTCTTGGAAGGCCGTTGAATCCCGTGGACACCACTTGCTTGGTGGGCGAGACGATCACCGCGCCGACACCCCGCGATGGATCCTTGCTCCAACCCGCAATCTGCTCCGCCAGCGCCAGGAATCGTCGATGCCATTTTTCACTGAACGGGACCGTCATCGCTTGAGCGCCTCCGCGGGGATGGGTTGAAGTTCGAAGTTGGGGCCGGACCATTTTAGGATCAGGTCGTCTTGTCCGGTGCCTTCGAAGTAATCGAGGCGAAAGGGATGAAGACCTTTCTCAAGGGCGATGATGCCACTTTTCTCAAGCGCCGAGTGCAGGCCGTCGTTGTCGACCACAACCACTTGGCCCAGGGAGAGCATGCTGCCGTCGTCGGAATCGAGCGAGAACCGGTAAATCCCGGTGTGAGGCGCTTCGAGAAATCCGGTGAAACGAATCGCGAAATTCTCGGGACGAGGCTGCATTGAGAGTTCGATGGATGTTGCGACGCCTTCTCC
This sequence comes from uncultured Phycisphaera sp., assembly GCA_937919685.1. Lineage (GTDB taxonomy): Bacteria > Planctomycetota > Phycisphaerae > Phycisphaerales > SM1A02 > UBA12014. The sequence goes on along the minus strand of CALFOM010000106.1, from coordinate 8,866 downwards.
CTGCGGTTCAAGATTGGCGAAGTCGGCGACGGTCTCGAACTCGCCGAGATACGTCGCCCAGCCAAGGCCGGGACGGGAGGTCAAGGTCTGGACGGCTCGCAGCGGCTCCACACGCTGAAGTTCCACGGCCGCGACAAGGCCGACCGCAGCACCGTTGAAGAAGCAGCGAGCCATGACGGTGGCGGACCGTCGAATCTCGACCGGGGCATCCCCGGCGAGTGCCGACCCGATCTCCGGGGTGGTGCCATCGAGCGTGAATCGAATCTCGACGCGGTCGCTGGCGGCGGAGAAACGCAGCGTCGTCGATTCGAGAAAGACCGGCTCGACGACGTCGATACTCGGAGCGTCCACGACGACCGCCGGCCCCTCGATGTCGAGGACCAGTACGGTGTCGATTCCCGTCACCATGGCATCTGGGAGTTGAATCGTGAGGTCGGCATTCTGCCGTTTGATTGCGAGCGGTCCGGCGCCGGGATTCGCCAGGAGATACGCACCGCGTTCCGCGGGATCATTGAGAAGGCCCGGAAGTCTGATCACCTTGGACTCCGGCGGATCGAAGACGTGCAGGTAGAGACGTTGGTTCCCGTCGGGAAGATTTCGTCGCGTGCAACGACCCCAATCCAGCTCGGTGAAACAGGAGGCGAAGGTGCCGTGAATGCTCTCGTCATTCATCTGCATCCAGTCGCCGATCGCGGCAAGCCGCTCGATCGACTCGTCGGGAAATCGACCTCGCTCATCCGGCCCCACATTGAGTAAGAAATTGCCACCCTTGCTCGCGATGTCGACGAGCTTTCGAACGAGTTCCTCGGTCGGCTTGAAGGCGACGTCGAATGACTGGTATCCCCACGACCGGTTCATGGTCATGCAGGTTTCCCAGTCGACGCCGAATGGCATCCCGGTCGCGGGAATCTCCTGTTCGGGCGTCCCGAAGTCGCCTCGGTATCCGCCGGATCGGGTGAGACCCGCCATACCGGTGCGCCCGGTGTCGACACGGTTGTTCACGATCACGGCCGGGTCGATGGTGCGGACAAAGTCGTACATCGACTGGCCATCTTGGTGCGTCCAGGTGCCTTCCCACTCCCCGTCGAACCAGAGCACCGCGGGCTGATATCGATCGACGAGTTCCTGGAGCTGCCCCTTCATGTACGCGACGTACCGCTGGTATTCGGCGCCGTCGGCTGGACGATCATCCCACGCGCGTCGAGGAAGGTAGTCGGGTTGAGTCCAGTCCATGATGGAGTGGTAGAGGCAGAGAACGATGCCCTCGTTGCGGCAGGCTTCGGCAAGCTCACCGAGAATGTCGCGGCCGAATGGCGTCCCGGCGACGTCGAAGTCTGTCAGTTCGCTTGGCCAGAGACAAAATCCGTCGTGGTGCTTGCTGGTGATGACGATGTACTTCATCCCCGCGTTCTTCGCGATCATCACCCACTTCATGGGATCGAAGTCGACCGGGTCGAACTGCTGTTGGAGCGGCATGTAGTCGTCGGGGTGAATCTTCACCGAGTTGAGGATCCACTCTGCGCCACCAGTTCGCCGACCTTCCCAGTACCCGCCGGGGATCGCGTAGAGACCCCAGTGGATGAAGAGACCGAAACGGGATTCCCGCCACCATGCCATTCGGGCGTCGTGCTGGTCAGGCGATTCTTCGAGCGGCGTCGCGACGCGGGATGGAAGCTCGGACGGCCACCACGAGGCTTCCGAAGGGGGAACGGCGCCGGTCGTGAGGGCGGCATGAACGAGCAGGCTGAAGGCAAGTGGCATCGGGTAGTTCTCCGTTACAGATCCTAGCGGAGCGGCACCGGACGGCGAATCGAGGTAACTCGACGTCAATCTGGCTGACGAGGATCCTCGCCACCAAGGTCGAGGCTCCAGTATCCAACGTCGTGCCAGCGATCGAACTTCCACCCGATCGCCGGCAGTCGACCCGCGGGTCGGTAGCCGATCTGTTCGTGCATTCGGATGCTGGGGTCATTGGGAAGGGTGATCACCGCAACGGCGATCCGGAACCCGCCCGCGCGGAGCGCGTCGAGAAGCGCGAGGGAGAGTTTGATACCGAGGCCTTGGCGTTGGTTGGTTGGCCGGATGTACACCGACGTCTCGGCGGCGAAGCGGTAGGCGTCACGATCTCGGAATCGGGTCGCGTAGGCGTATCCGGTGACTTCGCCCTGTTCGTCTTCGGCGACGAGCCACGGGTGCGTCTCCAGCGTGCGTTCGATTCGTCGGGCCATCTCGGTGGCATCGGGTGCGACGGACTCAAAACTCACCACGCCTTGATCCACGAAGGGAGCGTAGATTGCCGCAATCGGAGCCGCATCGTTGGGTATCGCCGGTCGGAACACAATGGAACGATACCATCTGGAAGGGCCCGTCCACGACTTCGCGGCGGCCGGGTCGCGAACCAGGATTCACCCATGCCCAGAATCACCGTCAGTGGCATCGCCTTCGTCGCCATCATCTTGTTCGCATCGTTCGCTCACGCGGACCCGCCGGTCGGCGATGTCCTCTGGTACGAACGCCCCGCCGACGCGTGGACGAAGGCGCTTCCGATCGGAAATGGTCGCCTCGGTGGAATGGTGTTCGGCGATTCTCAAGGAACGATCCAAGTCAACGAGGAGTCGGTGTGGGCGGGGTCGCCCATCGATCGGCATCGGACTCCGGACGACGGATCACTCGCCGAGGCGCGGCGGCTCTGGTTCGAAGGCGACGTCACCGGCGCGCAGCGGATCATGCAGCAGGGGTTCATGAGCGAACGCCTGACCCGTAGCCAACAGACGCTCTTCACGGTCGGCACTCGGTGGATTGACGACGGCGCCAAAATGACGAACTATCGGCGTTCGCTCGACCTCGCGACCGGCGTCACGGAAACCACGTTCACCTCGAACGAGCATCGCTACCGTTGTCGGATGTTCGCCAGCGAGGCGGACGATGTGATCGTCGTTGGCTGGGAGACCGATGCACCGGACGGGATGCATGCCGTGATCGGGGTCGGCCGCCCGGAGATTCGCGAAGGAGGCACCGAGGCAGGCACCGAAGTAGGAGGTGACTCGACTGCCACGACGGTCGGCGATTCCATGCTCATGACCGGCCGGGCCATCAATGGCGATCACCCTGGCGTCCGGTACGCGGGATTTGCATCGATGCGTGGCGACGCCTTGCACGAGCTCCCCGAGGAGGTCACCGTTCCCGCGGCATCCAGGCTCGGCGCCGTCTCTGGTCACACCAACAGCGCACGACGGGTTCGGGCGTACACGGTGGTCATCGCCGGCGCCACCGACATGCCCGGCCACGGTGTCTCTGATCCCGAGGCCGAAGTCCGGAAGATCGCCGGCCGAGCGCTCGATCGCGGATTCGACGCCCTGCTTGCGCGGCATCTTGCGTCGTTCCAGGCTCCCATGCAGCGGGTGTCGATCGATCTCGGGACTTCGCCGCAGGCGGCGAAGCCGACCGACGTGCGGCTCGAAGAACTTCGAGCGGGCGCCGAGGATCCCTCGCTCTTCAGTCTGTACTTCCAGTTCGCCCGGTACCTGCTCGTCTCCTGCTCGCGCCCCGGGACGATGCCCGCCAATCTTCAGGGTCTGTGGAACGATCACATCGAAGCGCCGTGGAACGCTGATTACCACGTCAACATCAACCTCCAGATGAACTACTGGCCCGCGGAGATCGGAAACCTCGCGGAGTTCCACGAGCCGGTGTTCGATTTCACGGAACGGCTCGCGGTTCGCGGTCGAGAGACGGCGCGACGGCTCTACGACGCCGACGGATGGATGGCCCATCACACCTCCGATGCGTGGGCGTTCACCGTGCCGATCGGTCGGACGGTGTGGGGGATGTGGCCGCACGGCGGGGGATGGATGACCCGGCATCTCTGGGAGCACTATCTGCACTCGGGGGACGAGGTGTTTCTCCGCGAGCGGGCGTGGCCGTTGTTGCGAGGAGCGTCCGAGTTCTATCTCGATTACCTCTGCGAGGACCCTTCGACCGGCCTGCTCGTTTCCGGGCCCAGCAGCTCACCCGAAAACACCTTTATCACCGAGGACGGGCAGCGCGCAGACATTGGCATGGGCAATGCGATGGACCAGGAGATCGTCTGGGACGTCTTCACGAACCTGATCGATGCGGCGACGGTTCTTGAAGCGTCGGATGACGAGGTGGTCGTCGCGGCCAAAGCCGCTCGGGATCGGCTCGCGATGCCGACCGTTGGCGCTGATGGTCGGCTGATGGAGTGGTCGCGTCCCTTCGGCGAGGCGGAACCGGGGCATCGCCACATCTCGCATCTCTTCGGACTGCATCCAGGCGCCCAGTTCAATCACGAGACCACCCCCGAGCTTCTGGCCGCCGCTCGGAAATCGCTCGACTTCCGACTCGCCAACGGCGGCGGACACACCGGATGGAGCCGCGCGTGGCTCGTCAACTTCATGGCGAGACTGCACGACGGCGAAGCGGCGTACGAGAATCTGCGGCTGCTGCTCGTGAAGTCGACGCTGCCGAACCTCTTTGACAACCATCCGCCGTTCCAGATCGACGGCAACTTTGGAGGAGCGGCGGGGATCGCAGAGATGCTGGTCCAGTCTCACGTGCCGCTCCCGGACGCGTTCGCACCAGGTGTTCCCCCGAGATTTCAGATCGACCTGCTGCCGGCGTTACCCGACGCGTGGCCCCGTGGCGAGGTGCGAGGGCTTCGAGTTCGAGGCGGGCTGACCATCGACCGCCTGGCATGGACACCCGAAGACATCTGGGTGGAGTTCTCGAGCGCTTCGGCGAAGCGGGTTCGGGTGCGACCACCGAACGGCGAGAAGCTCGTCGAGATGGCCGAACGCGACGGGAAGATGACCTTCACATTCAAGCGATGATGATCCTTCCCGGTTTGGCGCCAAGAAACAGGCCCATCGAAATCGTTGATTTCGATGGGCCCGAATCAGGGCGACAGGATTCGAACCTGCGACCTGCGACTCCCAAAGCCGCCGCTCTACCAAGCTGAGCTACGCCCTGAATTGATCGGGGATTGTACGCGGCAGTTCGGGCTCGCCAAGGCCTCTAGCCACTCAGAATGTTGAGTTCCGGGAGATCTTCCATGCCATCTTGGTGATGAACCGTCTCGAATCGGCGGTGTGAGCGTCGAGTTCGGGGGCATATTCGGGATTTCGGTTCCACTCATCGCCGGCGGCATCGATTCGGCTTGTTTGAGCCGAGGAGGTGGTGGGAAGACAGGGGGTTCCCGACGATGGATGTTCAGCAGGGACCCCACGCCGCCAGCAGCAGTCCCATATCGGCACCACCGACCGTTCCATCACCGTCGAGATCCGCGGTGCCGTCCGACGCCCACTGGCTCAGGAGAAGTCCCATGTCGCGGCCATCGACAAGTCCGTCACCGCTGAGATCGGCGGGGCACTCATCGATGGCGCAGGGTTTTTCCGAGTCGTTGTTCTCCTTCTCGCCGGTCAACACTTCCAAGGAAAGCCGGATAAACCGGATGGTCGTGTATCCCCCTCCCTCATAAAGGAGGCCGACGTCCTTGCACGGGTCGAGCACGGCGAGTTGGCTGTAGCCGAATCCTCCGGGGACCACCGTCGTCACGAGTGGCCATGTCTCGCCTCCGTCTTCAGAGATCGCCACGGACCCATTGGATCGTGAACTCGTGGACCACGGCCCCGCATAGAGCAGGCGGCTGGTGGAGAATCCGTCCTTCGTGTCGTTGAAGAGAACGATCGAGGCCATGCAGGTCGGGGTGATCAATTCGTCATCGGGTTCGAGGGTCGTCCAAGTACGCCCGCCATCGATCGATCGGGATCGGAGGCGGTAGTTCGGCGAACCGTTTCCACGTGCGTTCAGGAGGATGGTCCCGTCGTCGAGCTCGGCGATGGAGACCTCGTCGCCGGTTCCATTTCCGGAACCGTTGTCGACGTCCACGCCCCGCGCCCAGTTCTCGCCTCCGTCGTCCGAATAGAGCATGAATATCTGCATCGAGCTCGGGGGTCCCTTGCGGAGCGGGATGACGAGACGACCAGCGGCATCTCCATGCCGCAGTTGTATTCCCACCCCCGGACTCCCCGCGAAGTTTGACGATGCGGGTCGTGCGACCTCGGTGATGTCCAGCGGCGCTGTCCACGTCGCGCCTTGATCGTCGGAGTGCATCAACCAGTTTCGCGATGTTCCTGGGCCGTATCCCGTCGGCACGCAGTGGGTATGGCAGCCTTCGGGAAAGGACATATAGAAGAGGTAGACGCGGCCGGTGTTCGGGCCGGCCCGAACTTCCACCGCGAGTGGATCGTTGAGCGATGTGCCACCCTGGTCATCGAGCAATTGCAGCGGGCCCCACGTCTCGCCGCCGTCGTTCGATCGCTTCAGGATGATGTCGTTCTTGGCGTGGTCGCCACCGTAGCGCCCTTCGGCGAAGGCGAGAATCGTTCCGTCCTGAAGACTGAGCAAGGAGGGGATTCGAATGTCGGGATAGGTATCGACGCCGACTTGGAAGACGATCGAGCTGGGTGGGGGCGGGGGAGGTTCCTGAAGTTCGTATCGGCGATCGAGATAGGTCTCGATCGCATCGCGGTCGCTCGCGTCGAGTGCTGAAGCATAGACCAAAATCTCGCAGATACCTCCGGAGAGATGCTGGTTCAAGGAGTACCGTGACCCCAGCATGAATCCGGAGAGATCGCTCACGGAATTGGCCCCGTTGGCCACGGTCTTGCCGTTGATCCGCAGGGCTTGATCGCCGAGTGCCATGACGGCCGTCACCATGGTGAGTGCGCCAGGTCCGATCGGGTCGGACGTGAGTGTCGGGTTCGAGCCGGTGAACAACGTCCAGACGGCGGGGTTGGCGGACTCTCCGGTGAGCAGGGCGTTTCGGCCGGCGCTCGAACTGGAATCGAACACGTAGCCCCCGTTGGCGGAATCGGGACGAGTCACCACGAAGATCGTTCGCGGCCCAGATATCGTGCCGAACTCACTGCTCGACGCCCAGATGAAATCGTTGCCATCGAATTCGATGGAGGGCATTCCGTTGCCGGAATCATGGCGCAGAATCGGTCGCGCTCTGGAGTTCGACGGAACTCGAGTCAGATCATGCCCGTTGGAACTCGCGTCATCCCATCGTTGGACAATGGTTCCGTCGGGTGGAAGTCCGGCGACGCCATTGACGCCGGAGTCGGGTCGGTACCAGGCGTGCAGATCGGAGAATGCGGGATTCGGATCCCCATTTTCCAGCACGATGGACTGTCCGAAGGACATGGCGCTGGAGCAGGCAAGGACGAGTACACCGACGATGAGGGCTCGCATGTTCGGAGTTCCACGAAGGAGAGATCGGGTGATGATCAGGGGCAGTTCTTAGCCTGGGCCACGCACGACGCATCCCACGCGACGTCACAGCAGAACACGTCTATTTCGCAGACGAAGGAGCAGCACGACGGATCATCGCAGCCGGGAGTGCCGTTGTCCTCTTGGCACGATCCGGAAGCAGGATCGCCGCATCCCGGGAAACACCCTTCGATCGGGGTGTGAATGCATCGACCGTCAACACAGGTGTCCGTCGTGCAGGGGTCCGAGTCGTCGCAGTCGATCCCCTCGCAGGGATCGGCGGGACAAGGGCCCCAGTAGGCGAGCATCAGTCCGACATCGGCGCCGTCGACCACGCCGTCTCCGTTGAGATCACCAGCCCCGTTCGTACTCCAGCCCGCGAGAAGTAGGCCCATGTCGGCGCCATCGACGTAGCCGTCTATGTTCAGGTCGCCAATGCAGGCATCACCCTCGAATCCGTACTTGATGAGGAGATACGCCATCACGGCTTCCCGATCGGTGTCGGACAGGGCTTCGGCGTAGACGACGGCCTCGCTGATTCCACCGCTCAGCCGATTCTCGACGTTGTATCGAGATCCGAAGATGATGCCGGCCTGACTTTCCGGTGTGCCGCTGCTCGACCCCGTGTCTTCACCGTTGACCTGGATGTCCTGCGTGCCGTCGGCGTTGAAGATCAACGTCACGATCGATACTTCCCCGATCGCGACTTCGCCACCGCTGAACACGTTCGATCCGCCGGCATACCCGACCCATTGTTCGGGCATCGAGTCCTGCCCGGTGAACAACGCGCTTCGGCCCGCGATCGAACTGGAGTCCATGACGTAACCCCCGTCGGCCAGGTCGGGTCGGGTCACGAGGAAGAACGTTCTCGGCCCGGAAAGACTGCCGTACTCGCCGCTCGACGCCCAGATGAAGTCATCCGTGAACTCGACACCGGGAACTCCCGCTCCGGCGTCGAGGCTGTATCTGGGCTGAGATCCGAGCGTGGTCCGGGTCAGGTGCCGACCATTGATGCTCGAGTCGTTCCAAGAGATCACCAGAGCGCCGTCCTGGGCGTGGCCTTGGGCGCCGTTGACTCCGTTGGTTCCGTCGTACCAGGCGTAGAGGCCCGAGTACTTTGGATTCGGCGTGCCGTCACGAAGCGTGACGCCATCTCCGGCCAACACGACGGGGGAGAGGCTCACGATTGCGAGCACGCACCAGGAAATGGAGATTGGTGTCATCACTTCAAGATACACTCCACGGCCTCTAGCTCAACATTCGTTTGGCAGAAACATGGACCATCTGATGGCCATCTCCGTCTCACGGGTGTTTCGCGGCTATTTCGGAGCTCGTTCCAGCTCGTTCCAGCTCGTTCATGGTTGTTCATGTTTGTTCATGGTTGTTCATGGATATTCATGGTTGCACGGGGCACCAGAGCCGCCGGTGATTCGAGCGATTCGCTGGCTTGAGCATCGTGATCGCAGGGGTCGAGTCTGACGCAAGCCCCCATATGACCCTCCATCACTCGCCATCACTCGCCATCACCCTCATGCTGAAGACCAAGATTCGCGTCATGCCGGGAACGACTTCG